>NZ_MAOS01000082.1:0-6222 GCF_001721285.1 Pandoraea sp. ISTKB | reverse complement strand
TGGTCGTGGTCGTGGTCGTGGTCGTGGTCGTGGTCGTGGTCGTGGTCGTGGTCGTGAGGATGATCCGTGTGTCCGGCCTCATGCGCCTTTGCACGCACGTTATCGCGCCATGTGCGCCAGAGCATCCACCCGGCAATCACGAGAATCATCACGCCGGACGCCGCCTGAAAGTACGCCTCCGTCGCGTCGGCATTCCAGTTTCGCCCGAAGTACAAACCCGCCATGGCGACGAGCCACACCACGGCCGTGTGCGACACCGTGGCCGACAGCCCGAGCAATACCGCCTGCCCGACAGTGCCCCGCACGGCGACGATGAACGCCGCCATCATGGTCTTGGAATGCCCCGGCTCAAGCCCGTGCAACGCACCGAGCAAGATCGCGCTAGGAATGAACAGCCAGGCATTGCCTTGCTGGAGAAGGGTCGAGAACTCGGTCATGGCACATCACTCGATAAGGAAACGTCGTCCGCGCAATATACTCCCCCTCAGTATATTTGTGTTAGCATTTTTTCCATCTAACTCGTGACAGACAGGAGCGCGACCGGCCGTGCACACGATTCGGGACAAGAACAAACTGCTCGCACGCGTGCGTCGCATTCAGGGGCAGACGCAGGCGTTGGAGCGTCAGTTGAGTGAGGAGGGCGACTGCGTCGAGATCCTTCAGCAGATCGCTGCCATTCGCGGCGCGATCAATGGGCTGATGGGCGCGGTCATCGAGGGCCATCTGGTCGATCACGTCATCAACGAGCCCGATCAGGCGCAGCGTGACGCCGAACTGGCGCCCTTGCTTCACGTCATCAAGGCTTACCTGAAATGAGTGAAATGCGCGACGTCATGCATCACGAACCGCTACTTCGCTTTGAAGGGCTCACCCGGCGCTTCGACGATTTCGTGCTTTTCGAGCGTCTCGGCCTGCGCGCCGGCGCCGGTTGCTTCGCATTGCGCGACGAAGGCGGCGGCGGCAAGACCACGCTGCTCGGCATGCTTGCGGGTACGGTCGACGCCGGTGACGGCAAGGTGTGGATCGACGGCCATTCGATGCAGAGTGCACCCGAGGCGGCGAAAACCGCACTGGCGGTCGTGCCGTTCGATTGCCTGACTGAGCCGTCGCAAACGGGACGGGATTTCCTTGAGCAGCGCGCGGCGCAGCGTCGCACGACGGTCAGCGCCGACGTGCTGGATCTGGCAGAACGCTTCAGCCTGATGCCGCACATGGAGAAGCGCTTCGACCAGATGTCGACGGGCACACGCCGCAAGTTCTATCTGACGGCCACGCTGTTCGGCGCGCCTCGCGTGATCCTCGCCGACGAACCGAGTGGCGGCCTCGACGGACCATCACGCGCCGTGCTCATCGACTTGTTCAAATTGTTCGGCAAAGACCATTGCGTGCTTTTTTCGACGCATGACGACGAACTTGCCGAGGGCTGTCAGGCGACGACCCTCGGCTTTGCCGATCTGACGGGAAACAGCGCAGGTTGACGTCGATCCGCGCTCAGATCTGGATGGGCGTTCGGTAGAGCGCGTTGCGTACCGCAGCCCGATCCTTTTCCTCGAAATTTTTCAGCCAGTCGTCATTGCGAAACTTGAAGAACCGGTCGTCCATCGGATCCGAATTGCTGAACGCTTTGAATGCGCCAAATCGGACCGATGGTTCGAGGCAATTGATGTTCTTCAACAGTTCGACCGATACGTCATTCGGTTGACAGTTTTGCTCACGCGCCAACTGTGCGACGAGCTCATCGTACGTATGACCGTCCTGGGATTCGTGCATGGCGGCCCACTTCGAGTAGGCCCAATCGGGCAACGACAACGATGAGTAAGTGCTGATAGACGTCGACATCGGCGCGGATTTCGCCTTATCGAGGTCTTTGGCGATCGGGGCGTTGGGCTGCGGCGGCGACGACTCGGGTGAACTGATCGGCTGCAATGCGGCGGTGTTGATGGCGCCTGTGTTTTCCATGACCTTTGACTCCTTGAGTGAATGGAGTCTTCATCCTGTCACTCACATAGCGCCACCCTTTGCGAGACAAACCACCATCTTTGCCATTCGGGATTCGCGCGGCGCAATCCCACGCAAAGCAATAGGAAAGCGCTTGGGGGCGCTCCGCACATCAACCTTGCAGGCAAGCCGAGCACGGGTCTCCACTTTTCTGCGCTCTCAAACGTTCAATACCACCAACGTTGGCTGAAAGTCCGACAGGGGAGCGATGCAAGAGGTTTTCTGGAGGAAAAACGCCAGCGCCCCCCTTATCCTCACTCACTTACGATACATGCCAAGCTGCCCAATCCTTTCGCGGACATACCACAACGGCGGCTTGCCGCCAGGGACAATGCCTGAGCTGATAATGACAATTTGGGAATAAATGTTACGAGATACAGTTCCTTTTAAATAAGGCTTGACTTGCTCATTTCCGATCAACCTATTGAACCATTTCTCAGATCCAGGATTGACAGGAGTAAACACCCACTCGACCGTCAGCTTGGCGACCTTCTTCTTTTCGCTATCATCCAGCAGCATGAACGAGTTTGGCATGATCATGTCGTGACATCTTTTCACGCCATCACGAATCACTTGCCGCATCTCATCTCTCGCGTTTTCGACCCGCGCCTCACTGTCCTTCCCCGTTACCGAACTCAACGCGATATTCGTGGGTGACGCCAGAGGTGTCGTCACGCTGCGGCTCGAATTTCCACTAAACATCTCGTAGCACTCAATACCTCCGAGAAGACTCCGCAATCCGGCGCTTTTGACATCATTTTTGACGTCTTCTGACACCGTATCCTTTAGATACTCTTTGATCGCTTCATTTCTTGTCAGGCAGTCGAACCACTTTTCCGTACTACCATTGATCGGAGTAAATACCCAGGCGACGGTCAGCTTGGCCACCCGCTTCCGACCCTCCTCACCCAGTTCAATGAATGAGTACGGCATGATCATGGTGTGGTCTGACGACACGCCATCACGAATCATTTCCCACATCTCCTGCTTTGCATTTTCGATCTTCTCCTCGCTATCCACGCAACTTACCGAACGTGTCGCGATATTGGTGCGCAAAGAGGTAATCGGAGACTCCGACATCGGTAACGACGAATTGGCAGGCGCCTGAGCGGCGGCATTCAGGTCACGACTCAGTTGGACCGTATCGTTCCCTCTCGCTTCGTCAGGAACAGCGTTTGATACGGCGGGCACCGTCACACTCAAATTCGAAATCGATTCCATGTTCCCACTCCTTCAAATTCCGTTGATCGGAGTTCCAGATTGGCACCGATGGCGCGGCGCACTTGCGCTTTTCAACTCGCCGCTTTGGAACCGTGAATCAACGGGATGGCACTTGGGACGTTCGCAACGCAACCGCATGGGGAATAGTCTCGACGGGTAGCGAATCTGCGCCGGCAACGTCTGTGCCATCATCCGTCTATCGTTTCAAAACGGGAGACGGTCATGAACGGCAAATGGTTTTCGAAGTTCTCGAGCTACCTTTCCACGCTGACCGGACGACCGGTGTCATTCGTGCTCGCCGTCGTGCTGGTGCTGATCTGGGCGCTGACCGGGCCGCTGTTCGGTTACAGCGACACGTGGCAACTGGTCATCAACACCTCGACCACCATCGTCACCTTCCTGATGGTCTTCCTCATCCAGAACACGCAGAACCGCGACACGGCGGCCATGCACATCAAACTCGACGAGCTGATTCGCGCCATGGAAGGCGCGCACAACGCATTGCTCGACCTCGAAGAACTCGACGAAAAGGAACTCGCCCGCTTTCGCAAACGATACGAAGCGCTCGCGGGCAAAGCACGTCTCGCGCTGCGGCAGGGCAATCCCGATACCGATTCGCCAATCATCGACGAGGACAACGACGATGGCGATGGTGATGACAAGGACGACACTCAATCGCCTCAGTTTCACGCACCGAAATCGGACCCTCGCGACCGTTGAGTCCGGTTGAGGCCGACAGGGGCCTGCGTTGAAGCGCAACACACTCGCATTGATCTGCGCTCACTAAAGTTACCGCTGCGTTGAGCCGTAAGCGCAGAGAGTAAGGACGCAATGGCATCCATGTTTCGCTGCAACGGCGCTGGCAGTCCGGCCCGGGCAGTCGCCCCCTGTCAACGGCCCGCTCGCGGGCCTACCGATGAAAGCCCATGAAAGTCACTTCGTTGCGAACCCGGATTCTGCTCATCACCTCTTTGACGGTGATCGGCGCGCTGATCCTCTCAGGCATTACGACTTACGTGGTCGTGCGCGACAGCATGATGTCCAGCATCGAGCACACCCTCTCCGCCGTGGCCAACGGTAGCGCCGCCACCATCGAACGCTGGTCCGCCGACAAGGCGCAAGCCGTCGTCGCCACGTCGCAAGTGGTCGAGAAGGGCGATCCGGCCGGTCTCGTGAAGCTCATGGGCAAGACCAACGACTTCCCGATCACGAGCATCGGCTGGTCGGACAAGACGTTCTTCTCCACCGCTCCCACGCCGCCGGATTACGATCCGACCGCCCGTCCCTGGTACAAGAGCGCGGTAGCCGCCGGTAAGCTGACCGTCACCAAGCCGTACGGCGATTCGTCGACGGGCATTCCTTACGTCGCCTTTACCGCGCCGCTCGTGCGCGACGGACAGACCACCGGCGCCATCAGCGGCGCAGTCGCACTCACGGGCGTGCAGGACATCATCAAGGCCGTGCACCCCACGCCGTCGAGCCTCGCGCTCGTGGTGTCGAGCGACGGACAGGTCATCGCGCACCCGGACAGCAAGTACTCGCTCAAGCCGTCCACGGATGTGTCCGCCACGCTCACGGCGGATTCGCTGGCTAGCATCGCCGCCGAGGGCGCCAAACCCATCTCGATGGAATTCTCCGGCGCGGCCAAGTTGCTCAAGGCCAAGCGTATTCCGGGCACCGACTGGTATCTGGTCGTCGCCCTCGACCGTGCCGAGGCCACCGCCGGCCTCACGCATGTGCTGACGGCCACCGTCGTCACGCTGGTGGTGCTCACGCTGGCCGCGCTGCTGATTGCGTCGATCTTCACTTCGCGCGCCTTCAAGCGCCTGTCGATGGTGCGCGACGCCATGGACACTATCGGTTCGGGCGACGGCGACATGACGCAGCGTCTGGACGTCTCCGGTCACGACGAAGTCGCGCAAATCTCGCAGTCGTTCAACGCCTTCGTCGACAAGATCAGCAATGTGATGCTGGACGTGCGCACCGGGGTCTCGTCGATGACTTCGGCCACGAGCGAGATCGAGATGGGCAACCGCGATCTGTCGCAGCGCACGGAGGCCTCGGCCGGGTCGTTGCAGGAGACGTCGTCGGCACTCACGGAGCTGACCTCCAGCGTCAAGCAGACGGCCGACACCGCCGAGCACGCGACGCGTCTGGCGAACGAGGCGAGCGCGGCTGCCGCGCGCGGCGGTCAGGTCGTGACGGACGCCGTGGGCACGATGGGTGCGATCACGCAATCGTCGGAGCGCATCACCGAGATCATCAGCGTGATCGACGGCATCGCCTTCCAGACCAACATTCTGGCGCTCAATGCCGCGGTCGAAGCCGCCCGCGCGGGCGAGCAGGGTCGCGGCTTCGCCGTGGTGGCTGGCGAGGTGCGCACGCTGGCGCAACGCAGTGCAGCGGCGGCGCAGGAGATCAAGGCGCTGATCGAGACGTCGGTGCAGAACGTGAAGAGCGGTACCGAGCGCGTGCAGGCGGCGGGCACGACGATGAACGAGATCGTCGACGGCATCACGCGCGTGCAGCGTCTGGTGAGCGAGATTCACGGGGCGATGACCGAACAGAGTGCTGGCATCAGCCAGATCGACCGGACGGTGTCGGAGATGGATCAGGCAACGCAGCAGAACGCGGCGCTGGTGGAGGAGTCGGCAGCCGCGTCGGCCATGCTCAGCGAACAGGCCCGCATGCTGGCGGAGACGGTGGCGCGCTTCCGTCTGCGGGAATCGAGTGAAGGTCACGGCTTTGGCAGCGGGCATGCGCCGTCGCTGTCGCTGGTGGGCAGCGCGCAACGGCTCGCCGCCTGAGCGGAGCGCTGCCACCGCAAACGTCGGCTCGTGTCAGGCGAGCGCGCGCGATATATACGATGAAGACGGGGCCGTTTCGTGAGCGAAGCATTCACAAAACATAAATTTCCCGTTACAATCGCGCTCCCTTGCAGGACAAAGCCGACGTGGTGAAATTGGTAGACACGCTATCTTGAGGGGGTAGTGGCGAAAGCTG
>NZ_MAOS01000081.1:0-6226 GCF_001721285.1 Pandoraea sp. ISTKB | reverse complement strand
CCCCGCCTCTCAGTCACAGGACGATGGCAGCGGTATCCGCAAGTTGGTAGCCCTCTCAACGACGGCGCTGCCCCACAGTCCGTCATCGTCCCAATCCACCGAAAATCACCGTTACCCTGCGGGTCATTATCGACTTGCGGGCTGGCGTCAGTTCAAAGCGCCGAAGCCCCCGCGATCTTTTCAAGCCGCAGTGCTCTTGGGTGCTATCTCTCCGATCGACAGTGGCCGAGGCCACCGGGCGGCCATCCTGACTCCAGGGCAGCATCAGTTCGCAATGCCTTAACCACCGCGATCTCGTCATTGCGATAGTGCTCATGAGTGCATCGCGCTTATCGAAAGTAGCGGCTGACCGTTGAGGCCGATCAGATACAAAGCATCGCAAAAAGTACGGCACTAGCCGCAGGCCACGCTGCGATTAGGTTGGGAGCATTGGAGGGCATTACGTGACGTACACCGAGATAACGGAGCGCGTCGTCTTCTTCCGGACGCCTCGTGGAAATCAGACTAGCCGACACGGGCGCAGCAACGGGATCCGGCAGCCAAAGCCTCGGCTGCCAAATATCGGTGCAAAGCGTGGATGTAACGCGTAGATATAAAGCGTCGGCACAGCTGCGGTATGAATACCAAGACGTCGGTCCCGCGCCGCGGCAGCAAAGCAACAGGAGGGGAATTGAAGAAATCGGCCCGCAGTGGACGCAGTGCATTGGGTAAATGCATCGCCACCGAGGCGCCCGACGGACCTCAGAAGCGGCGATCAACACGAGTTAAACGTGGCGCGCCACTGCGGATGCAAAGCGTGAGGGCAAAGCGAGCGCACAGAGCGAGAGCCCAAAGCAAAAACCCCTTGTAGCTAGTGCTACAAGGGGTTTTTAAGGGGAGCCTGACGATTACCTACTTTCACACGGGTATCCGCACTATCATCGGCGTGGAGTCGTTTCACGGTCCTGTTCGGGATGGGAAGGGGTGGTTCCAACTCGCTATGGTCATCAGGCATAACTTGTATGTCTTGCTGACGTTAGGTCAACAAAACCAATTCGGAAGAAGCGTAGTACAACAATGTGGGTTGTGAGTGTATCGGCACAGCGATACTCACACCAGGAAAAACACACTGGTTATAGGATCAAGCCTTACGGGCAATTAGTATCAGTTAGCTTAACGCATTACTGCGCTTCCACACCTGACCTATCAACGTCCTGGTCTTGAACGACCCTTCAAAGGAATCGAGTTCCTAGGGAAGTCTCATCTTAAGGCGAGTTTCCCGCTTAGATGCTTTCAGCGGTTATCTCTTCCGAACATAGCTACCCGGCGATGCCACTGGCGTGACAACCGGTACACCAGAGGTTCGTCCACTCCGGTCCTCTCGTACTAGGAGCAGCCCCCTTCAAACTTCCAACGCCCACGGCAGATAGGGACCAAACTGTCTCACGACGTTTTAAACCCAGCTCACGTACCTCTTTAAATGGCGAACAGCCATACCCTTGGGACCGGCTACAGCCCCAGGATGAGATGAGCCGACATCGAGGTGCCAAACACCGCCGTCGATATGAACTCTTGGGCGGTATCAGCCTGTTATCCCCAGAGTACCTTTTATCCGTTGAGCGATGGCCCTTCCATACAGAACCACCGGATCACTATGACCTGCTTTCGCACCTGCTCGACTTGTCAGTCTCGCAGTTAAGCACGCTTTTGCCATTGCACTATCAGCACGATTTCCGACCGTACCTAGCGTACCTTCGTACTCCTCCGTTACACTTTGGGAGGAGACCGCCCCAGTCAAACTGCCTACCATGCACTGTCCCCGATCCGGATTACGGACCTAGGTTAGAACCTCAAACAAGCCAGGGTGGTATTTCAAGGACGGCTCCACAGAAACTAGCGTTCCTGCTTCAAAGCCTCCCACCTATCCTACACAGACCGGTTCAAAGTCCAATGCAAAGCTACAGTAAAGGTTCATGGGGTCTTTCCGTCTAGCCGCGGGTAGATTGCATCATCACAAACACTTCAACTTCGCTGAGTCTCGGGAGGAGACAGTGTGGCCATCGTTACGCCATTCGTGCAGGTCGGAACTTACCCGACAAGGAATTTCGCTACCTTAGGACCGTTATAGTTACGGCCGCCGTTTACCGGGACTTCAATCAAGAGCTTGCACCCCATCATTTAATCTTCCGGCACCGGGCAGGCGTCACACCCTATACGTCCACTTTCGTGTTTGCAGAGTGCTGTGTTTTTATTAAACAGTCGCAGCCACCAGTTTATTGCAACCCCTTCACCCTCCTGGCGCAGGCCAGTCAAGCTACAAGGGCGTACCTTATCCCGAAGTTACGGTACCAATTTGCCGAGTTCCTTCTCCCGAGTTCTCTCAAGCGCCTTAGAATACTCATCTCGCCCACCTGTGTCGGTTTGCGGTACGGTCTCGTATGACTGAAGCTTAGAGGCTTTTCTTGGAACCACTTCCAATTGCTTCGCGAACAAGTTCGCTCGCCCCACAGCCTTGAATTACGCGCCCGGATTTGCCTAAGCGCCTTCTCCACTGCAGGGACCGGGACTTCCAACACCCGGACAACCTTCCGCGATCCGTCCCCCCATCGCATCATACGACGGTGCAGGAATATTAACCTGCTTCCCATCAGCTACGCATCTCTGCCTCGCCTTAGGGGCCGACTCACCCTACGCCGATGAACGTTGCGTAGGAAACCTTGGGCTTACGGCGAGGGGGCCTTTCACCCCCTTTATCGCTACTCATGTCAGCATTCGCACTTCTGATACCTCCAGCATCCTTTACAAGACACCTTCACAGGCTTACAGAACGCTCTCCTACCATGCGAGCAAGCTCGCATCCGCAGCTTCGGTATATTGCTTAGCCCCGTTACATCTTCCGCGCAGGACGACTCGATCAGTGAGCTATTACGCTTTCTTTAAAGGGTGGCTGCTTCTAAGCCAACCTCCTGACTGTTTTAGCCTTCCCACTTCGTTTCCCACTTAGCAATATTTAGGGACCTTAGCTGGCGGTCTGGGTTGTTTCCCTCTTGACACCGGACGTTAGCACCCGATGTCTGTCTCCCGTGATTGCACTCTTCGGTATTCGGAGTTTGCTATGGCGAGGTAATCCGCAATGGACCCCTCAACCATGACAGTGCTCTACCCCCGAAGGTGATACACGAGGCACTACCTAAATAGTTTTCGGAGAGAACCAGCTATTTCCAAGTTTGTTTAGCCTTTCACCCCTATCCACAGCTCATCCCCTAACTTTTCAACGTTAGTGGGTTCGGTCCTCCAGTACGTGTTACCGCACCTTCAACCTGGCCATGGATAGATCACTTGGTTTCGGGTCTACACCCAGCGACTGAACGCCCTATTCGGACTCGCTTTCGCTACGCCTTCCCTATTCGGTTAAGCTCGCCACTGAATGTAAGTCGCTGACCCATTATACAAAAGGTACGCCGTCACCCCTTTCGAGGCTCCGACTGTTTGTATGCATGCGGTTTCAGGATCTATTTCACTCCCCTCCCGGGGTTCTTTTCGCCTTTCCCTCACGGTACTGGTTCACTATCGGTCGATTACGAGTATTTAGCCTTGGAGGATGGTCCCCCCATCTTCAGACAGGATTTCACGTGTCCCGCCCTACTTTTCTCAAGCTTAGTTCCACACCAGGGTTTTCTCATACGGGGCTATCACCCACTATGGCCGGACTTTCCATTCCGTTTTGATAACACCGGTGCTAAATCTTGAAGGCTGGTCCCATTTCGCTCGCCACTACTTTGGGAATCTCGGTTGATTTCTTTTCCTGCAGCTACTTAGATGTTTCAGTTCGCCGCGTTCGCTTCGCTAGACCTATGTATTCAGTCTAGGATGACCTAAAAGGCCGGGTTTCCCCATTCGGACATTTGTGGATCAATGCTTATTTGCCAGCTCCCCACAACTTTTCGCAGGCTATCGCGTCCTTCATCGCCTGTAATCGCCAAGGCATCCACCACATGCACTTATTCGCTTGACCCTATAACGAGTGCGTCTCTCGACACATCCTTTATAGGTTGAGTATTAGCGTTGTGCCGTATTCCAAGTCATCTTTCGATCACTTAAATACTGGTTGATACAATCACAACCCGTACAATTTCCACGCGCCATCTCTAACGCGCTTCCGTTGTACTACTTCTTCTTCCAAATTGTTAAAGAACAAATACTGCATGACATTGCTGTCATTCAAAAGCATTCACATTCAGGGATTTACTTCAGAAGTACCACTAACTTGCTTTTGACTGACATCGATGCGATCTAAGGTTTTGGTGGAGGATGACGGGATCGAACCGACGACCCCCTGCTTGCAAAGCAGGTGCTCTCCCAGCTGAGCTAATCCCCCAATCAAGCCGACTTACCACCACTTGAGTCTATTTACCCAGTAGCTAAAAGCTTGGTGGGTCTAGATGGACTCGAACCATCGACCCCCGCCTTATCAAGACGGTGCTCTAACCAACTGAGCTATAGACCCGACTTAGATCTACGCAGTCAACAACCGATAAGCGTGAACACTCAACTTCCAGTGCATGCTCTAGAAAGGAGGTGATCCAGCCGCAGGTTCCCCTACGGCTACCTTGTTACGACTTCACCCCAGTCATGAATCCTGCCGTGGTAAGCGCCCTCCTTACGGTTAGGCTACCTACTTCTGGCAAAACCCACTCCCATGGTGTGACGGGCGGTGTGTACAAGACCCGGGAACGTATTCACCGCGACATGCTGATCCGCGATTACTAGCGATTCCAGCTTCACGCAGTCGAGTTGCAGACTGCGATCCGGACTACGATCGGTTTTCTGGGGTTAGCTCCACCTCGCGGTTTGGCAGCCCTCTGTACCGACCATTGTATGACGTGTGAAGCCCTACCCATAAGGGCCATGAGGACTTGACGTCATCCCCACCTTCCTCCGGTTTGTCACCGGCAGTCTCCTTAGAGTGCTCTTGCGTAGCAACTAAGGACAAGGGTTGCGCTCGTTGCGGGACTTAACCCAACATCTCACGACACGAGCTGACGACAGCCATGCAGCACCTGTGTTACGGTTCTCTTTCGAGCACATCCGCCTCTCAGCAGACTTCCGTACATGTCAAGGGTAGGTAAGGTTTTTCGCGTTGCATCGAATTAATCCACATCATCCACCGCTTGTGCGGGTCCCCGTCAATTCCTTTGAGTTTTAATCTTGCGACCGTACTCCCCAGGCGGTCAACTTCACGCGTTAGCTACGTTACTAAGGAAATGAATCCCCAACAACTAGTTGACATCGTTTAGGGCGTGGACTACCAGGGTATCTAATCCTGTTTGCTCCCCACGCTTTCGTGCATGAGCGTCAGTATTGGCCCAGGGGGCTGCCTTCGCCATCGGTATTCCTCCACATCTCTACGCATTTCACTGCTACACGTGGAATTCTACCCCCCTCTGCCATACTCTAGCCTTGCAGTCACGAATGCAGTTCCCAGGTTGAGCCCGGGGATTTCACATCCGTCTTACAAAACCGCCTGCGCACGCTTTACGCCCAGTAATTCCGATTAACGCTTGCACCCTACGTATTACCGCGGCTGCTGGCACGTAGTTAGCCGGTGCTTATTCTTCCGGTACCGTCATCCCCCCGAGGTATTAACCCAGAGGATTTCTTTCCGGACAAAAGTGCTTTACAACCCGAAGGCCTTCTTCACACACGCGGCATTGCTGGATCAGGCTTTCGCCCATTGTCCAAAATTCCCCACTGCTGCCTCCCGTAGGAGTCTGGGCCGTGTCTCAGTCCCAGTGTGGCTGGTCGTCCTCTCAGACCAGCTACAGATCGTCGCCTTGGTGAGCTTTTACCTCACCAACTAGCTAATCTGATATCGGCCGCTCTTGTAGCGCGAGGCCCGAAGGTCCCCCGCTTTCCTCCTCAGAGCGTATGCGGTATTAATCCGGCTTTCGCCGAGCTATCCCCCACTACAAGGTACGTTCCGATATATTACTCACCCGTTCGCCACTCGCCACCAGGTGCAAGCACCCGTGCTGCCGTTCGACTTGCATGTGTAAGGCATGCCGCCAGCGTTCAATCTGAGCCAGGATCAAACTCTTCAGTTTAAACCTGTTACTGTTTTCGGTTTTTCGCGATAAATCGCTAGAACCGGTCGCTCTCAAAGTATGCTGACAAGTTAATTACTTAACTTACCTATTACTATGTGAGCCTCAATAAATTTAAAGCTTATCTGCCGAAGCAGACGCAC
>NZ_MAOS01000080.1:0-8301 GCF_001721285.1 Pandoraea sp. ISTKB | reverse complement strand
TCGGGGGTGCAGGCGGCGCCGGCCCCTTGCGGCCGATGCGAATGGAGGCCTATCGCTACGCCCTTGGCCTGATTCCCGGTCTCGAGTTCTTCGAAAACGCGCTGCTCGTCTACTTCGCCGTCTACGTGTCGGGCGGCGTGGACGCCTCGCCGAAAGAGTTCGTCTGGATGACGACGGCCTACGGCATCGCCTCGGTGCTCGCCATCCTCAAACAACAATGGTTCGTCGAGCGCATCGGTTACCGTCGCTATCTGACGGCATCGCTACTGCTCTATGCCTGCGGCGCCATTCTCGCGGGCACCAGCGAGAGCCTGACGCAGCTCGTGATTGCCCGGGCGTTTCAGGGATTTTGCGCGGGTAGCTGGATGAGTTCGTGCCGCATTCTGGCGCAGGTGAGCATGCCGGCGGAGCGGCGCGGCAAGACGGTGCAGACGTTCGCATTGCTGCTGTTCACCGGGTCTGCCGCCGCACCACTCATCGGTGGCTTGCTGGTGTCCGAATACACCTGGCGCACACTCTTCCTGTGCACAGCGCCGCCCGCCGTGCTGCTCGCCGGGCTCGCCTGGTTCGCCGTGCCGGACGTCGGCCGTCTGCGCGACCGCCTCTCGGGCGGCAGCTACCCGTTCGCGCCATTCATGGCATTCGCCCTTGCGATGGGCGCGTTTCAAGTCGTGCTTCAGGAAATGCGTTACACGCTCTGGCTGCAAACGCCGGTGCTGCCCTTGCTGACCGTCGTCGGTGTCGGCGCGCTGGTCTGGTTCGGCTACCACCAATGGCAGCACCCCGCGCCATTCATCCGTTTGCAATCGCTGCGTCGACGTGAGTTTCAAGTCGGATTGGTCCTGTACGCGGCTTACTACTATCTGGCAAACACCCAGAGCTATCTGATGCCTCGCCTGCTGGAGCAGGGCCTTGGCTTCACCGTCGAGCGCACCGGACAACTGCTCGGTTATTCGGCATTGCTCACGGTGATCCTGCTGATCGCCTACTTTCGCGTCGCAAAGTTCATTACGAACAAGAAGTTGCTGATCGTGAGCGGCTTCCTGATGACGATCGGCACCAGCGTCTGGCTTGGCGCCATGCCGCCCGACGCCGGCCAGTCGCAGCTCTACGGCGTGCTCGCCCTCAAGGCCGTTTTCGGCATTTTCACCGTGCTGCCGGTGGCCAACCTGACGTTTCGCACGTTCGATCACGAAAGCTTCGTGCACGGCTACCGGCTGAAGAACATTCTTCGCCAGTTGTCCGGCTCGTTCGCCGTCTCGACGATCGTGGCCTTCGAGCAGCATCGCGAAGCGCTGCATCGCAGCCGGCTCACGGAAGTCGCCAATCCATACAACCCAATCTTCACGCAGACGCTGGACACCCTCGCCAATGCGCTCACTCATGCGGGCATTGCCGCGTCACAAGCGCACGGCGCCGCGCTTGCGCAAATCGCCCAGATGATCCAGCGGCAAGCCGCGTTTCTCTCGTTCATCGACGGCTTTCACTTCATTGCCATCGTGGCGCTGTGTGGCGCAATTTTTGCGGCAATCCAGAAGCAGCTAAATTAGAATCGTCAGCGTCATTTGCCTTTGTGCCGCAGGCGCATTGGCACCGCACGAATCCTCGCCGCAGCGCCACGCCGGCCACGCACACCATGCTCAAGACTCTGTTCGCCAGCCTCGGACTCTCCCGCAAAGCCACAGCGATCGACGACAACGTCTGGCACGAAGTCGTCGGCGCTTTGCCATTCCTTTCCCGACGAACCTCGGCAGACCTCGAAAAGCTCCGCGCGCTGGCCACCGACTTTCTGGCCAGCAAGCACTTCTCCACCGCGCACGACCTGCCGCTGACCGACGCCATGTGCGTCTCTGTCGCCGCACAGGCGTGCCTGCCGATTCTCCATCTGCCCCCGGCGTTGTATCGCGGATGGACCGGCATCGTGCTCTACCCGGGCGAGTTTCTGATCCGCAAGACGGTGCAGGATGAGGCCGGCGTCGTGCATGACGTCGAACAGGAGGCCAGCGGCGAAGCGTGGGAGGGCGGACCTGTCGTGCTGTCGTGGCAAGACGTTCAGGCGAGCGACGTGCTCGCCTACAACGTCGTGATCCATGAATTCGTCCACAAGATCGACATGGAGGGTGGTGAGGCCGACGGCGTGCCGCCGATGCTGCGCCGCCTTCACGGCGATCTGACAACGGAAGTATGGTGCAACGTCTTCGATCCGGCCTACGAGGAGTTCTGTCACCACGTGGCGAATGTCCCGGACGCCGACTGGGACGCCTTCGCGTCGACCTCGCTACTCGACCCGTACGCGACGGAACACGAGTCGGAATTCTTCGCGGTATGCGCCGAAGCGTTCTTCGTGGCTCCGGAGGCCTTCCGGCACGAATATCCGGCCCTGTACGCGCTGTTTTCGCGCTATTTCCTGCAAGATCCCGCCACGCCAGTCGGCACGCTGCCGGACGCCACGCCGCCCGTGACGCCCGGGCCTGCCGCAACCCCATGAAAACTTTGCGAAAATTGTGGTTTTCGTGGCATAATGCGCGTTTTCCAAATCCGGAAAGTGGTCGACGCGTATTCCGTCACAAGACGGCAATTGCGTTAGCGGGTCAGGTGACTCGCGCAGGCTGGCTACCGACTTAACTCAAGGCCCATCATGAAAGAAGGCATTCACCCGAATTACCGCGAAGTCGTGTTCAAGGACATGACCCCGGGCATCGACTTCCAGTTCATCTGCCGCTCGACGGTTCAGTCGAAGGAAAGCATCGAAATCGACGGCAAGACCTACCCGCTCGTGAAGCTGGATACGTCGTCGGCATCGCACAACTTCTACACCGGCGAAACCCGCATCATGGACGCGGAAGGTCGTGTGGACAAGTTCCGCAAGAAGTTCGGCAACCGCGCCGGCGGCAAGGCTGCCTAAGTTTTACAGGCAGATCGCCGCACAACGCGATGCGGGGCCCGGCAGACGATGGCGGGCCAGTGCATCAGGGGCAATACCCCGGCGTTGCGGAAAGTGTTGGAAAGGGGCAGCTCAGGCTGCCCTTTTTTCTTGGTTCTGTTCTGCGCCATTTCATCGGTTACTGTCATACTGTCGGCTTTTCCGGGCGCCCCGGGCCTTCCCTTAGGTTGGCACCACGCGTTGCCGCAGGTTTGACCCCCGGGTCATTTCCGGCCATCCCCTCCGCTTTCCCGATCCGGCCGCTCTGCCGGTCCTGCCGTATTGCCTATGAAACGAGTTCGCATCACTGCCTCCGCCACCAGCGCGCTGCCGCGTTCGCTGCTGATCGCCATTTGCGTCATCTATGTGCTGGCGGGGTTGTTTGGTCGCGACCCGTGGAAAAACGAAGACGCTGCCGGCTTCGGCATCATGTGGACGATGGCCCATGGTCATTTGTCCGACTGGCTGCTGCCGAACATCGCAGGCAAACCCATTTACGATAACGGCCCGCTCGTCTCGTGGCTCGGTGCGCTCGCCATTCGCGCTTTCTCATGGCTCGACGCGCCCGACGCCGCTCGCATCGTCACGGGCCTCTGCTTCTACATCACCTGCACGTTCATCTGGTACGGCACCTATCTGCTCGGTCGCCGCCCGGAAGTGCAACCGTTCAAATACGCTTTCGGAGGCGAACCCGAGCCGCGCGACTACGGCCGCACGCTTGCCGACGGTGCGCTGCTGATTCTGCTGGCCTGTTTCGGTCTGGCCGAACGCGGTCATGAAACCACGGCAACGGTCGGACAGCTCACGCTTATCTCGATGGCCATCTACGGTCTGGTGCGCAGCCT
Source organism: Pandoraea sp. ISTKB (assembly GCF_001721285.1). Lineage (NCBI taxonomy): Bacteria > Pseudomonadati > Pseudomonadota > Betaproteobacteria > Burkholderiales > Burkholderiaceae > Pandoraea > Pandoraea sp. ISTKB. The sequence continues at coordinate 4,533 of NZ_MAOS01000080.1, read as the reverse complement.
GGACAAGCCGCGTCAGGGCGCAGTGTGGTTCGGCCTCGCGCTCGGCGGCATGGCGCTCGCGTCTTCACCGCTGATGACGCTCTCGCTGTGGATCGCCGGCATCGTCGCCGCCGTGGTGTGCCGTGCCCTGCCCCTGCGCATGCTGTTGCTGGTGTCCACCCCCATCACGCTGCTCCTCGCCTGCACCTGGCCGCTCGCGGCGCTCAAGTTCGCAGACGGTGCACGTCGCTGGCTCGGCGAATGGGCCGACATCGGCGTAGACACTTTCAGCGGACCGACACTCAGCTCGCTGAGCTATATCGTCAAGAACCTCGCACTGTTCGCGTGGCCGGCATGGCCGCTGGCGGCGTGGTCACTGTATTCCTGGCGCGGCATGCGACGCGCGCCGCATATCGCCATCTCGCTCGTCTTCGCGATCACTCTGCTTGTGCTGATCGTGCTGCAAGCGCATCAGGGCAACCAGCTCTTCATGCTGGTGCTGCCCGCACTGTCCATCATCGCGGCGTTCGGTTTGCCCACGCTCAAGCGCGGCACGGTCAACGCCATCGACTGGTTTGCCGTGCTGTCGTTCACCGTGCTGGCGGGCTTCGTATGGATCGTCTGGCTCGCAGGCATTACCGGCTTCCCGGCCTCGACGGCACGTAATCTGCGACGCCTTGTGCCGGGCTTTGCTCCGGAATTCAGTTGGATCACGCTCATCAGCGCGCTGCTCGTCACGGGTGCCTGGGTGGCGCTCGTGGCATGGCGCGTGTCGCGCAGCCCGAAGGTGCTGTGGCGCAGCGTGGTGCTGTCGTCCGGTGGCACGACCCTGATGTGGGTGCTGCTCATGACGCTCTGGCTGCCGGTCGTGAACTACGGGCGCACGTATCGCGACGTGGCCGCACAGATCTCGGCCCACCTGCCCGCCGATTACACCTGCATCCGTACCGCGAGAGTGGGCGACGCACAGCTCGCGTCGTTCGCGTACTTCGGCAACATGCGCTTCGGTTCGGCAGACGACGATTGCGACGTGCTGCTGCGTCAGGATTCGCAGGATTACAGCGAACCGCTGTCGCTCGCGCCGTACGAATGGCGCCAGCTCTGGGAAGGCCGCCGCGCGGCCGACCGCGACGAACGCTTCCGTCTCTACGTGTTGCAGGAACGCCCATGGCGGCGCGCCGCGCGCCCGCGCTGATCGCTCGCCACCGTCACCGATCCTCACCATGTGGCACGACATCAAACGCATTGCCACGCTCGCGTGGCCGGTCCTGATTGGTCAACTGGCCGTCATCGCCTTCGGGGTGATGGATACCGCCATGGTCGGACGCGCATCCGCGTTCGATCTCGCATCGCTGGCCCTCGGCGGCTCGATCTACATCACGGTCTACGTTGGCCTGATGGGCATTCTCGTCGCGCTCTCCCCCATCGCCGCACAGCTTTACGGCGCGGGTGAGCGCACCGCGATCGGCGAAGAGGTGCGTCAGACGTTCTGGCTCGCGCTATTCCTCGCGATTCCGGGGTTCCTGGTGCTGTCGCATCCCCAGTTCATCCTGCGCCTCTCGCAAGCGACGCCCGAACTCGAAGCCCGCGCAAGTGCGTATCTGCACATCCTCGCGTACGGCCTGCCTGCCGCCATGCTGTTTCGCGTGTATTCGTCGCTGTCGACGGCCGTCGCGCAGCCACGTATCGTCATGGTCATTCAGGTGACGGGGCTGGCTCTCAAGGTGCCGCTGAACCTTGCCTTGATTTACGGCGTCGAGCGGTTCGGCATTCCGGCACTGGGCAGCACCGGCTGCGCCATCGCCACCACCGCCATCAACTGGGTGTCGTGCGGATTGGGACTCACGCTCATGGCGCGTCACCCGAAGCTGCGCGAGTTCGGCGTCTTCGCGAAGTTCTGCTGGCCGCAATGGCAGGCAATCCGCGCGTTGCTGAAGCTCGGTGTGCCGATGGGGCTGAGCTACCTGATCGAAGTGACGGCGTACTCGTTCATGGCGATCTTCATCGCTCGCCTGGGCGACGTCACCCTCGCCGGTCACCAGATCGCCGCGAACCTCGGCGCACTCATGTACATGCTGCCGATGTCGATCGGCATCGCGACGGCCACGCTCACCGCACAGGCCATCGGCTCGCGTGATTTCAAAGCGGCGCAGCTGGTTGGACGCCGGGGCGTCGAGCTGGCGGGCACGTTGGGGCTGGCGATGGCTGCACTGATGTGGCTGTGCCGCCCATGGGTTCTCGCGGCCTATACCGCAGATCCGCTGGTCGCCGCCGTCACCACGCCGCTGCTTGCCATCGTCGCCGTTTATCACATCTTCGATGCGCTGCAGGTCAACGCCGTCTTCGTGCTTCGCGCATGGAAGGTGGCGGTCGTGCCGACGGTCATCTATGCCGTGTCCTTGTGGGGCGTCGGTCTGGGCGGCGGTTATGTCCTGGGCTTCGACGTCGGCGGTGTCTCCCCCGCCTGGCTGCACGGCGCAACGGGCTTCTGGGCCGCCAACAGCGCCAGCGTGGCGGTCGCCGCCGTCGGGCTGCTGATGTATCTGCGCTGGGTGGTCCACGCGAAGGCACGTTGAGCTATTGCGCGACGCGCACACGCCGGACGGTACTTGCCATGCAGTATCCGCCCCTCTTCATCCCCGATAGTTGTACGACAACAATCGCAAAGAGGGATGCCAGCCCCCTTCTAGTCCGGCCGGCATCAAACGCCTACAGCACCTTAACGCACCGAACGGCCAAAACCCTTGACTACAACGTCTTCATGACGACGTGGTCGTCGCGAAACGGGTATACCCGAAAAGGCAGCGCACTGAACTTTCCATAGAATGTTGTCTGACGACATACAACAAAATGTATGTCTGACACTTCGTTCCCTTTGGTCTGATCAACGTTCCCTGCCATGAGCCGAACCCCCATCGTCACCGAATTGCGCGTTGTTCCCGTCGCCGGCCGCGACAGCATGCTGCTGAATCTGAGTGGCGCGCACGGCCCCTTCTTCACGCGTAACCTCGTCATCCTCCAGGACAGTGCCGGACACACCGGCGTTGGCGAAGTCCCTGGCGGAGAATCGATTCGCAAGACGCTGGAAGACGCACGCCCCTACGTCGTCGGACAATCGGTCGCGAACATTCAGGCAATCCTCGGTCAGACCCGTCGCGTATTCGCAGACCGCGATGCCGGCGGACGCGGCCTGCAAACCTTCGATCTGCGCACCACGATTCACGCCGTGACCGCGCTCGAAGCCGCCTTGCTCGATCTGCTTGGTCAACATCTGGAAGTCCCGGTCGCTGCACTGCTTGGCGAGGGACAGCAGCGCAGCGAAGTCGCGATGCTCGGCTACCTCTTCTTTATCGGAGACCGACAGGCGACCGATCTCGCTTACGCAGATAACCAAGGTGCCAGAGACGATTGGGAGCGCGTTCGTACCGAAGTCGCCATGACACCCGATGCGGTCGTTCGTCTGGCGGAAGCCGCCCACGCGCGATACGGCTTTCAGGACTTCAAACTCAAGGGCGGCGTACTCGAAGGCGATGCCGAGATCGAGGCTGTCACCGCGCTCGCCAAACGCTTCCCGCAAGCTCGGGTCACACTGGACCCGAACGGTGCATGGTCGCTCGCGGAAGCGGTGCGCCTGTGCCGCGACCAGCATGATGTGCTCGCGTATGCCGAAGATCCCTGCGGCGCAGAAAACGGATACTCGGGACGCGAAGTCATGGCCGAATTCCGTCGTGCGACAGGCCTGCCGACGGCCACCAACATGATCGCGACGGACTGGCGTCAGATGGGCCACGCGATTCAGCTTCAGTCGGTCGACATCCCGCTGGCAGATCCGCATTTCTGGACGATGCAGGGTTCAGTGCGCGTCGCCCAGATGTGCCATGAATGGGGACTGACATGGGGCTCGCACTCGAACAATCACTTCGACGTTTCGCTCGCGATGTTCACCCACGTCGCCGCGGCGGCGCCCGGCAAGATCACCGCGATCGACACACACTGGATCTGGCAGGACGGTCAGTACCTCACACGCAATCCCCTTCGCATCGTCGACGGCAACGTTCAGGTGCCAACAACGCCGGGGCTGGGTGTCACGCTGGACATGGAGGCTGTCGAAGCGGCTCACGCGCTTTATCTGGAACATGGCCTGGGCGCGCGCGATGACAGCGTCGCCATGCAATACCTGATCCCCGACTGGAAATTCGATCCGAAGCGCCCCTGCCTCGTGCGGTGATCGAAGCACGACATGTTGAATTCAGGGCGAGTTGGCGCAAAAAAACAGCCGCCCTGTCACCAAGAAGTTGCAATGCGCGCGATCTACGAATTTTTTAAAGATTGCGCGAAAAATCCGCAAGCCATCTTGAGATCGAATCACCAGGGGAAAAATCGCTATTGAAGCACCCGAAAAGCCCCGTTGCAGGACATCGATAAAGCGGCGCAACAAACCAACAGATCTGCGACAGAGATAAAAAAAGCCCAGGCGGTTAAGCCTGGGCTTTCTTCGTTTGGCGGAGCGGACGGGGCTCGAACCCGCGACCCCCGGCGTGACAGGCCGGTATT
>NZ_MAOS01000079.1:0-8415 GCF_001721285.1 Pandoraea sp. ISTKB | reverse complement strand
CGACGCGAAGGACATGCTCGACGATCCGAAGGTGCGCGCGGCGTATCTCGGGGAGTCTGCGGAGTAGCGCAGGTAAAAGGGGGAGGGTTGCTTTCACGGGACCTTCCCTCAGGGAAAAACTAGTGCGAAATGAAGAAACATGGCCCCGATCCGGGCACCCCCAAGGATGGCAATCATCATTGGGGAGTGACTCAGATCGGGGCCATGCTTTTACCGTCAGCGTGTGAGAGCACCGCCAAATCAGCCAGATCAGCCGACAGGGCGGTGCCGGGATTACTTACCGGAAATACTCTCCAGCGGCTGCCATTTTCCGCCGACGACCTTGTACATCGTGATGCCCCCTTCCTTGAGATCGCCGTGCGAATCGTAGCCGATGCGTTGTGCCGTGACACCTGTCATCGATGTCGCGGCAAGCACCGGCAGATACTTTGCCGGCTCGGACGACCCCGCCTGAACCATCGCCTTCATCATTGCCATAGCGCCATCGTAGGCATAAGGGGAGTACGTCTGCACAGAACTGCCGAAACGCTTCTGATAACGCTGACTGTAGGCAGGGCCGCCCGGCATTTGTTCGAGAGGCAGACCCGCGAGTGAACAAATGGCGCCCTCTGAGGCTTTCCCTGCCAGCCGAATGAAGTTATCCGTCTTGGACATCTCGCCGGAAACGAGCGTGGCCTGCATGCCGAGTTCGCGCATCTGCTGAACCATCGGTGCTGACTGGGCTTCTGCGCCACCGTAGAACAGCACATCGGGATTGAGTCGCTTGAGGTTGGTCAGCACGGCCTTGAAGTCGACGGCTTTGTCGTTGGTGAACTCGCGTCGCACGATGGTCCCGCCGGCGGCCTTGGCCGCCTTTTCGAACTCGTCAGCGAGACCTTGCCCGTAAGCCGTGCGGTCGTCGACGATCGCGATGCGTTTTGCCGCCAGCTTCTTCACCACATAGGCGCCGACCACACTACCTTGCTGGGTATCGGACGTCATCATCCGGAATGTGGTCTTAAAGCCCTGACGCGTGTATTCCGGTGCTGTCGCCATGGCGATCTGTGGAATGCCGGCGCGGCTGTATACCGCCGACGCCGGAATGCTGGTGCCGGAATTGAAGTGACCGAGCATTCCCTTGATGCCGTTATCCACCAGACGCTGCGCGACGAGCGAACCTGCGCGAGGGTCGGCTTGGTCGTCGTCCGATTCAAGTACGAATTTGACGTCTTTTCCGCCAATCTTGGGATGGGTGCCGTTGTAATCGTCGATGGCGAGCACGATGCCGTTCTGCATGTCCTTGCCGTACTGGGCCTGCGCGCCGGTCAGCGGGCCGGCGAAACCGAGTTTGACTTCTTGAGCCTGTGCATAGGCGGATGAGGCGCCGAGCAGCGCCACGGCGGCGGCCGCGCCGGTCAGGGAAAGACGAAGTTTCATCAATGCATCTCCAATAGGGGTGTTATCGAACGAGGGAGGCGTCGGCGCTGCGATCGCGAAATCCCAGCAAGACGCCGAGGAAACTTACGGTGGCGGCAGCGATGACGTAGAGGGCGGGGGCCATGGCGCTGCCGGTGGTCGCGATCAGCCAGGTGAGAATGAGTGAGGCGAAGCCGCCGAACGTCATGACCGCGATGTTGTAGGCGACCGAGAGCCCCGTGGAGAGCACACGCGACGGGAATATTTCGGAGAAAGCGGCAAGAATCGGGCCGGTGTATCCGGCAATCAGAACGCCGAAGACCGCCTGAAAGATGACGAGACTCCATTGGGTCGGGTGCGAGACGATCAGCGCGAACATTGGGTACGCCACCAGCAGGATGCCGCCGGAGCTATAAGCGAGAAGCTTGCGGCGTCCGATCTTGTCCGACCACGCGCCCACGAACGGTGAGAGCACCGTGATGATGAGTCCGCCGATGACACCTGCGATGAAGGACATCGATTGCGGCATCTTGAGCGTTTTCACGGCGTACGTCGGCATGTAGAACAGCAGCACGTAAATACAGACGGTCCAGAGAATGACCATGGAAAACGTGGTGAACGTCTCGCGCGGAAAGGTCGTAAGGACTTCCGAAAGCGGCTTTTTCACTTTGCCCTGATTGGCGAGAAACGCAGGAGTTTCGTCGACACCCCGACGAATATAGAAGCCGATCGGGCCGATCAGAATCCCGAGCAGGAAGGGGACGCGCCAGCCCCAGGATTTCATCGCTTCCGGCGACAGGTAGAGGCTAAGCAGGGTGCCCGCAAGCGCTCCGAGCACGACGGCAAAGCCGATGCTGCTTTGAATCCAGCTCGAGTAGTAGCCCTTCCGATCGGCGGGGGCATGTTCCGTCAGGAATGCCGTTGCGCTCCCCATTTCCCCGCCGGCGGAAAAGCCCTGCATCAGGCGAGCCAGAATGATGAGGATCGGGGCGGCGATGCCGATCTGATCGTAGGTGGGGGCGAGCCCGATCAGGGCGGTGCCGCCGGCCATCAACAGAATGGTCAGGGAAAGCGCGGCCTTACGCCCGGCGCGATCGGAGTACATCCCGATCAGAATCCCGCCGATGGGGCGCACAACGAATCCGACACCGAATGTCGCGACTGACAGAAGCAGCGACGTCAGATCGTCGCCGGTCGGAAAAAATAGTTGACCGATGGTGATGGCAAAAAAGCCATACACCATGAAGTCGAACCACTCGAACCCGTTTCCCAGGATGGTTGCCGTAATGGCTCTGCGCCGACGTTTTGCTTCGTCGTGAGAGTCCGACATGGTGCTAGCTGCGATCTCCATTTTGCCTGCCTATATCGGTGAGTTGGAAGTCGGCGAAAGGACTGGCGTCCGTCTCGCTCGTATTGCCCTGTATGCGAGCTGTCTTCCATTCAATAGCGCCAATATGTGCATTCCTATCTACGTTTTGTCGGAAGTCGCGAGTGGCACCTCGCAGTTCCCATAGGATTTTTCAGGGTTTTCCTGCGAATTCGATATGACGTTTCTGGCGAATGGAGGGGAGGTGTCCGACTTTCGACATACCGCGCGTTTTTGCCGGTTCGGGCTGGGCCGGAGAGACCTGCGTCGCGCGTAGGGATAGGGCATGGAAAATTCCTATGTCTCGTAGGTAGAGCGCTGTGCTGTCAGCGCCCTAACATCCAGAGGAAGCGATCTGGCTTTCATGGCCATCGTGCTTCGGACCGAGAGAGGACTATGTCGAACAACACCAAACACGAAGTGCTCGCAGCAGCGCGCACGCAACATGTGGCGCGCGGCGTCGCGACGGCTCACCCCTTGTTCATTGAGAAGGCCTCGGGTTCCCACGTCTGGGACGCCAGTGGGCGCCGGTATCTGGATTTCGTGGGCGGGATCGGTGTCATGAACGTCGGCCATAACCACCCGAAAGTGGTGGCGGCCGTGAAGGCGCAACTGGAGCGTGTCACGCACGCCGCGTTTCAGGTCGCCGGTTACGATGTGTATATCGATCTGGCCGCCAAGCTCAACGAACTGATCGGTGGACAGGAAAACTATAAGAGCGTGTTTTTCACCACGGGCGCCGAAGCGGTCGAGAATGCCGTGAAGATCGCGCGTTCCTATCGCAATGCGCCGGGCGTCATCGCGTTTCGCGGTGGCTTCCATGGTCGAACGCTGCTCGGTATGACGCTGACCGGCATGAGCACGCCGTACAAGCAGAACTTCGGCCCGTTCGCCGGCGACGTGTATCACACGCCTTATCCCGATCCTTACCGTGGCTTTTCGGCCGATGACGCGATTCAGGCAATCGAAGACCTCTTCGCGACGCAAATTTCTCCGGATCGCGTGGCCGCTGTCATTCTCGAGCTGGTTCAGGGCGATGGCGGGTTCATTGCGGCCGGCAGCGAATTTCTTCAGAAGCTGCGCGCGTTGACGTCGAAGCACGGGATCGTGTTGATCGCCGACGAGATTCAGACGGGGTTTGGTCGTACCGGCGAGTTGTTTGCGTTCCAGCAAGCCGGCATCCAGCCGGATCTCGTGACCGTCGCGAAAAGCCTGGCCGGCGGCTTCCCCATCTCGGGCGTCGTGGGACGCGCCGAGATGATGGATGCCCCCGAACCCGGTGGGTTGGGCGGAACGTACGCGGGCAATGGCCTGGCGTGTGCCGCAGCGCTCGCTGTCATCGATCTCTTTGAAAACGAAGGGCTGCTCGCGCAAGCGCGACAACTGGCCGAAGTGTTGCGCGCTGGTCTCGACAATCTTGCCGCGAAACACGCCGAGATTGGTACGGTTCGCGGTGTGGGCGCTATGCTTGCCGTGGAATTCGTGAAGCAGCAGGACCCGCGACAGCCGGACGCTGCATTCGCGCAGCGAGTGATCGACGCAGCACGCGAACTTGGCTTGCTCGTGATCAAATGTGGCGTTCACCGTAATAACGTCCGATTGCTTGCGCCGCTCAACACGTCCGCCGAGGATGCCGGCGAGGCGATCGAGATTCTGGACAAGGCCATCGAGAAAGCCCGCTCGGTTTGATGCCTGCGGCCCCGCATACGCCAGTGAAGACCTGCCATGACAAGTGAAACATCACGTCGATTCGCAGACAAAACCATCTTGACGATCGACGTGTACGGAACGTTGATCGATTGGGAGACGGGGATATTCGACGCGCTCGACCCCATCTTGCGATCCCACGGTCACGCACTTTCCTGCGATGCACTGCTAGAAAAACATGCGTGGCATGAGTCTGCGCTGGAGGCGGGGCCCTATCTGACCTACCGGGAGATCCTCGAGGAGTCGCTCAGGCGAATCGCCCGCGATCTCGAGTTCACGCCCACTGAGCAGGAACTGGAGAGTTTTTCGCATTCCGTGGGCGACTGGCCGGCGTTTCCCGACTCGCGAGACGCCTTGCTGGCGCTCCAGCGCCGGTTCCAGCTCGCTGTCATCACGAACGGCGACGATGAATTCTTCGCGCTTTCGAACAAGCACATCGGTGTCGAGTTCGACTACGTCGTGACAGCCGAGCAAACGCGAAGCTACAAGCCGTCACTGAACAACTTCCACGTGGCGCTGGGGCGCATGCGCAAGCCTCGCAATGAAGTCCTGCACGTGGCGCAGAGTCTCTTCCACGATCACGTTCCGGCCCAGGCGGTCGGGCTGCAAACGGTGTGGATCAACCGGCGACAAGGACGTCCGGGGTACGGGGCAGTGCCTCGCGCGGTAGCCGTCCCGGATGCCGAGTTTGCAGATTTGCGCTCATTTGCCGACGCTATTCTGGACGAATGAGGGCTTGCGCATCATGCGCTTCTTCGCGATCATCACGCGAATCCATCGTTCGGGTCATCGTGTCGGAGAAACACCATGAACATTTCGACGGCACTTGAGCATACTGCGCTGCGAGGGGCAAACATCGTTGCCGGTATGTCGGGCATCGACAGGGACATCACGTGGGTGCATATCGTCGATCACCCGGATATCGCGGCATGGGTCGAGCCCGGACATCTGTTGCTCAGCACCGGTTATAACTGGCCGAAGGACGACGCACAGCAACGCGCAATGATTCGTTCACTCTCCGAGCGAGGGCTGGCCGGCGTCGTTCTTGCCGTTCCGAAATTTCTGACGCATTTTCCCGACGCCTCGCGAGAGGAGGCGAATGACGTTGGTCTGCCGCTGCTGGAGCTGGATTGGGACGTTCCGTTCAGTGCGATTACCGAGCACATTCATTCCAGCATCATCCGGTGTCAAAGCGAACTTATCCAGCGCTCTTACGAAATTCACCGCGCACTGACGAATGCTGCGCTGACGGCCAATACGCTGAGCGATCTGGCGTGCGCGCTGGGCGAACTGCTCGACCGGGCCGTCAATTTCGTGGATCCGGACGGGCTGCTGCTGGGCACCAGTGAGCGCAAGACCTCCGACGCGGACGTCAGTGCCAGAGAGCGCAGTTATATGCGGCTTCTGCACAATCGCATCATCCTGCGCCGCATCCAGGACAGCGTGGATCCCATCCTGGTCGAGGCTCAGGGGGAAGTCGGCGTTCCCCGGCGGCTTGGTTGCCCGATTCGCATCCGTGGAGAAATCGCCGCCATCGTGTTTGTCGACGAAGGCGATTGCGAGCTTGGTGAACTGGATATCCGGGCGACGGAACACGCTTCCATCATTGCCGCGCTGCATCTGGCGCACATGCGGGCATTGCATCTCCAGGAGGAGCGACTCGGCTATGCCCTCGTGGGAACGCTACTTGAAGGGAAATTCGAAGAGACGCCGTCCGCGCTGGAGCGGGCTCGGCTCAGTGGATGGGATCCGGCCGGCAATTACCGGGTTTGTCTGGTGTTGCTCGACGAGCCGTTGCCGTTGTCGCGGGAAGGGTTTCTGCGCAGGGAGCGGTGGGTGGAGCGGCTGCGCAAGTATTTGGAGGGCATCGAGCAGCCCCTGCTGGTTCTGGTCTCGCTCAATCAGATCACCTTTTTCCTTCAGTCGCATCATGAGCCGGAACCGCTTTGGCGCGTTCTCGGCAGTCGTGGCGCGGCATTGGCGGTGAGCCGCGAGCATTCGGGGGTGATTGGAATGGCCCGAGGCGGCGAGGATGTGCAGTCGTTGCTCCCCTTGTTGAAGCCCGGCAAGGTGCATCATTTCCACGAGGTGATGTTCCCGCGCGCGCTGATGGGCGATCCAGGCGCACGAGAGTTGTTCGTCGACAGCCGTATCGGTCCTCTGCTCGCCGACAAGAAGGGTGAGGCGCTGATGGAAACGGTCGAGGCGCTTTGTGCCGAAGGCTTCCAACTGGCCAACACTGCTCGCAGACTCGGCGTGCATATCAGTACGCTACGGTATCGCGTCGAGCGCATTGAATCGATGCTAGGCACGACGCTGGAGCGGCAAGACAGTCGCTTCGAGATTCAGGTAGCGGTGGCACTCCACAAAATCATCTCCGAGAGATAAAAAATGGCGCCTGTTTCAGGCGCCATTCTCACGATGCGACGTAGTTAGTCGACATCGAGGTGCAACGTCTGCGACTCGAGAAACTCGTCGATACCGTGGTGAGACCCCTCTCGACCCAGTCCTGACTCCTTGACCCCGCCAAACGGTGCCACGGCAGACGAGATCACGCCGGTGTTGATGCCGACCATTCCATACTCCAGCGCTTCGCCGACGCGGAAGACTCTTGCCAGATCGCGTGAGAAGAGATAGCCGGCCAGGCCATACGGCGTGTTGTTGGCGCGGCGAATCACTTCTTCTTCCGTGGAGAACTTGAAGAGTGCGGCGACCGGCCCGAACGTCTCTTCGGCGGCAATTCGCATGCTGTCTGTCGCGCCGCTCAGGATGGTCGGCAGGAAGAACTGTTCGCCCAGTTCGGACGAAGCCCCGCCGGTGACCAGAATAGCGCCTTTTGCGACGGCATCCGAGACGTGGGCGGACACTTTCGCGACGGCCGCCTGATTGATCAGCGGTCCGACCGTCACGCCCTTGTCGACACCGACGCCGAGGCGCAACTGATTGACCGTGGTCTTCAATTTTTCGAGGAAGACATCGTAGATGCCGGCCTGCACGTAGATGCGATTGGCGCAAACGCAGGTTTGACCGCTGTTGCGGAACTTGCTCAGCATCACGCCGGTGACCGCCTTGTCGAGATCGGCGTCGTCGAACACGATCACGGGCGCATTGCCGCCCAGTTCCATGCTGACTCGCTTGACGGTATCCGCACATTGACGCAGCAGCAGCTTGCCGACGTTCGTCGAGCCGGTGAATGTCAGCTTGCGAACGGTGGGGTTGCCGGTCAGTTCGCCGCCGATGGCCTGTGGCATGCCTGTAACGATGTTGATCACGCCGGCGGGGATGCCGGCGCGCTCGGCGAGCACGGCCAGCGCCAGCGCCGAGAACGGTGTGAGTTCGGAGGGTTTGACGATGACCGTACATCCCGCCGCGAGCGCGGGCGCCAGCTTGCGAGTGATCATCGCGTTGGGGAAGTTCCACGGCGTGATCGCAGCACACACGCCAACGGGCATCTTGCGAACGATGATGCGACGCCCGGGCTGCTGCGCGGGGATCGTCTCGCCGTACGCGCGAATGCCTTCCTCAGCGAACCACTGCACGAACGATGCGCCATAAAGGATCTCGCCGCGCGACTCGGCGAGCGGCTTGCCTTGCTCCAGCGTCATGATCAAGGCGAGATCGTCGGCGTGCTCGATCATGAGGTCGTGCCAGACCCGAAGTCTGGCCGCGCGCTCATGCGCGGTGAGGCGGCTCCATTGCGGCAACGCGCGCTCGGCGGCCTCGATGGCCATTCGGGTATCGCTGGCGTCGCAGTTGGGGACCGTGCCGAGGGTTTTGCCGTTGGCTGGATTGATGACCGGCAGCGTTTCGCCGGATTGCGCGGGAAGCCAAAGGCCGTTGATGAACGCATGCTGCTTGAGCAGCGAGGGGTCTTGCAGAGAAATCATGTCGACCTGCCGTTATACGTGAAACGCAAACGGTGAGCGCCGACCGGCCGGCGGCACGGC
>NZ_MAOS01000078.1:0-8693 GCF_001721285.1 Pandoraea sp. ISTKB | reverse complement strand
CGGCTTGAGCGGGATGAGCGTGATCGGAATGCTCGGAATCGGCGTGTCGTCGATCATCGTGCGATGGCTGGCGACCCATAGCGCGATGAGCAGATGAACGACGAAAACCGCCGCCAACACGCCCATCCACAGTCCCCAGCGTCTGCGCGGGCCTTTCGGGCCCTTTGGCGATTTCGGCAATTTCGGCGGCCGTTGTCCCTTCGGCCCTTTCTGTCCCCTGGTTTCCTTCGGCGCGCGCGGCGATTGCGCCGAATCCCCGGGCGCGTCAGGGCCGACCGGGTTCGGCGTCACGTCGGCGGCGGCGTGGCGAGAGGCATTGGACGAGCTGGGCGGGCGCGAAGACACGAGAATCGATGAGTCGGGACGTCAGAACGTCAGGATCGCACATTGAGATGAACTCGGTTCGACAGCGCCCGTTCGGGAGCGTTCGCGACGCGTCGGCCCGGGTTTCGTGCCGCGCCGCGGCGCTTCACTCAACGCCGGTTCCCGGGGGCATGTGCATGCCCGAGGTCGGCCGACAGGTTTTGGGCGAGTGTGCGCAGTGCTGTGTCGATCGGACCGCCCCAGCTCGCATCGAAGCGGCTTTCGGGACCGAGTGCCATGAGGCCCATCACGAGTTGTCCCGTCGCATCGAACACGGGCATGCAGAAGGCGTTGACGGATGGGAGCACCGTGCCCTCGACCCGCGACGCCCGGTGGGCGCGCACGTCGTCGAGCACGGCATCGTACTGCGCGCGTGTGGCGGGCAGATGGTGACGCGACGCATGCTGAAGATCGGCCAGCGCCGCATCGATGAGCGGCGCCGTCTGACGCGCGGGGAGATAGGCCGCGAACAGGCGTCCGGCGGCGGATTCGAGCATGGGCATGACGTCGCCCAGCCGCAGCGGCACGCGCATCGGGAAGGTCGATTCGAGCCAATGCACGACGGTCGGTCCCTGATTGCCCCACACGGCGATGCCGACGGTCTGATCGATGGCGTCACGCAGTTCGGTCAGGGCGAAGCGGGCGGCCTTGAAGGCGTCGATCCGGGCGAGGTGTGCGAGCCCCATGCGCAGCGTGAACGGGCCGAGGTCGTAACGTCCGCTCACAGGGTCCTGCACGATGAGTCCGAGCCGCTGGAAGCTCACGAGATAACGGTGCGCCTTGGCGGGGTTCATGCCGGCAGCGTGCGCGAGGTCGCGCAGCATCATCGCGTTCGACGCTTCGGTCAGCACTTCGATCAGACGAAAGCCGACTTCAATGGACTGGATGCCCGAGCGGGTCTTCTCCTCGTCGGGCGCGGCGGCGCTGCCTTCGTTGCTCTCGTCGCTCTCATTGCGGGCGCCGTGATCGTGAAGGCTGTCGTGATCCGTCGTGTTGTCGTGTTCAGGCGCTGTCATGTGTCTCTGTCATTGTTATCGTGGCCGCCCGATCTTCCCGGCCGTCGCCGGCGATGCCCTCGGGTAGAATCCTCGGCTTCAAGCGTCATTCTATCGGGCCTCGTGCCCGAGACACGACTTGTCCGATTCCTCCGGTCCGAACCCCGAACCCGCTCGCAGACTCCATTGCCATGAAACTCGCTACCCGTAAGGACGGCACCCGCGACGGCCAGTTGATCGTCGTCTCGCGCGACCTGTCGACCGCCTGCATTGCCGACGCCATCGCCCCCACGCTGCAACGCGTGCTCGACGACTGGACGTTCTACGCGCCGCAACTGCACTCGCTCTACACCGAGCTGAACCATGGCCGTGCGCGCAACACGTTCGCGTTCGACCCCGCCGAATGCATGGCGCCGCTGCCGCGGGCGTATCAATGGGCGGACGGCTCCGCCTATGTGAACCACGTCGAGTTGGTGCGCCGCGCGCGCGGTGCTGAAATGCCGCCCGAGTTCTGGACCGATCCGCTCATGTATCAGGGCGGCAGCGACGACTTCATCGGGCCGACGGACGACATCGTCTGCGCGTCGGAAGACTTCGGCATCGACTTCGAAGCCGAGGTCGCGGTCGTGACGTCCGACGTGCCGATGGGGGCGAGCCCGGCGCGTGCACTCGAAGGCGTGCGTCTGCTGATGCTGGTCAACGACGTGAGCCTGCGCAACCTGATTCCGGCAGAACTGGCCAAGGGCTTCGGCTTCTTCCAGAGCAAGCCGGCGAGCGCGTTCTCGCCGGTGGCCGTCACGCCCGACGAGTTGGGCGACGCGTGGCGCGAGGGCCGCGTGCATCGACCGCTCACGGTGAAGTGGAACGACAAGAAGTTCGGCGCACCGGAGTGCGGCGAGGACATGGTGTTCGACTTCGGGCAACTGGTGGCGCACGTGTGCAAGACGCGCAACGCGCGTGCCGGGACCATCGTCGGCTCGGGCACGATCTCGAACAAGGACCGTAGCCGGGGCAGCGCCTGTATCGCCGAGAAGCGCATGCTGGAGACCATCGAGAAGGGCGCGCCGGAGACCGCCTTCATGCGCTACGGCGACCGGGTGCGTATCGAGATGTTCGACGCGCAGGGCAAGACGATCTTCGGTGCCATCGATCAGGCGGTTGCCCCGCTGGACGAGTAAGCGGCGGCGTTTGATTGGCCTCGTCGCCCAGGAGGTTCGTCGTCGGCTGTGTCGGTCTGATGTCGGTCTTGTGTCGCTTCACGTGATCGATGCGTGCCGACACGGCCGCACGCCCGACCGCCCGGACGGGAAAATGAACCGGGTCGAACGCCTTTCCCGGCAAGGCTTTGCGGGGTGTCAGGGGGTAACGTCATAGGGTGAACCCGGATATGGCGGGGAATTCTGGCTCCGCTATTCTTTGTCTCCTTGAGTCGGTGCGCCTGCCTGGCAGGTTCGCGCCCCGGCCCTAACTTTCGCCAGCGCGGCGCGCGGTGTCCGTCCTGAGACACCGGCGTTAGAGAACAACACCAGCGCCGGCCAGACCAGGAGATTTTCCATGCGAAACCCCGTGCGCACTGCCCTGCTGGGTGCGATGTTGCTGGCGTTGGCCGGCGGCGCTGCCGCTCAGGTCAAGATTGGCGTGAGCATCTCGCTCACCGGCCCCGCCGCTTCGCTCGGCCTTCCCGCGCGCGACACGATCAGCATGCTGCCGAAGGAAATCGGCGGCGAGAAGGTCGATTACATCGTGCTGGACGACGCGTCCGACACGACGACCGCCGTTCAGAACACCAAGAAGCTCATCTCCGAGAACCACGTCGACGCCATCATCGGCTCGTCGATCACGCCGAACACGCTGGCGATGCTCGACGTGATCGCTGCCGGCACCACGCCGACGATCTCGCTGGCCTCGTCCGCGCGCATCATCGAGCCGGTCGACGCCAAGCGCTACTGGATGTTCAAGACCCCGCAGACCGACGCGCAGATGGCCTCCGCCATCGCCGAGCATGCGAGCCGTCACGGCGTGAAGACGATGGCCTTCATCGGTCAGGGCGACGCGCTGGGCGAAGCCTTCTATGAAGAAGTCGCCAAATTCGCGGCCCTGCACAAGATCAAGATGGTCGCGAGCGAGCGCTTCGCCCGTACGGACCCGAGCGTGACCGGCCAGATCCTCAAGATCATGGCGCAGAACCCGGATGCCGTCGTCGTGGGTGCCGCGGGCACGCCGGCTGCGCTGCCGCCGAAGGCGCTCGCCGAGCGCGGCTACAAGGGCCTCGTGTATCACAACCACGGCGTGGGCAATAACGACTTCCTGCGCGTGTGCGGCAAGGACTGCAACAACACGTACCTGCCGGCCAGCCCGGTGCTCGTGGCGTCGCAACTGCCGAACGATCATCCGGCCAAGGCCGTGGCGCTCGACTACATCAAGAAGTTCGACGCCAAGTACGGCGCCGGCAAAGTGGCCGCCTTCGGCTCGTATGCCTGGGACGCCGGCATTCTGCTCCAGCGTGCGATTCCGATCGCGCTCAAGAGCAATGCCAAGCCGGGCACGCCGGAATTCCGCAAGGCCCTGCGCGACGCGCTGGAAACGAGCAAGGATGTCCACGTCTCGAACGGCGTGGTCAACATGAGCCCGACCGATCACCTCGGCCTCGACCAGCGCGCCCGCGTGATGGTGAAGATCGAGAACGGCAAGTGGGTGATTGCGCCGTAATGTCGATGACGACCCTCTGAATGCGAGACGGTACGAGACGATACCGACCGCTCGCATCGACCTGTTGACCGTCGGCGGCGCTGGCCTGTGTCGGTGCCGCTGTTCCATCCCCGCCTGTGCGGGGATATTTTTTTGGAGCGGTAAGCCATGTCGCAAGACCCGTATCAACACTATCAGTCGCTGCAATTCAAGCGGCATCCGAACGGCGTGCTCGAACTCATCATGGGCGCCGGCGCGAACAAGAGCGGTCTGTCGACGGCCGACCACCGCATGCATCAGGAACTGGCCGACGTGTGGCGCGACATTGACCGCGACACCGAGACGCGTGCCGTCGTGATCCGTGGCGAGGGCAAGGGTTTCTCCGGCGGCGGCGATCTGTCGCTCGTGGAAGACATGGCCGACGATTTCGCTGTGCGCGCCCGAGTCTGGCGCGAAGCGCGCGACCTCGTCTACAACGTGATCAATTGCAGCAAGCCCATCGTCTCGGCGATGCACGGCCCGGCCGTCGGCGCAGGACTGGTGGCGGGCCTGCTCGCAGACATCTCGATCGCGGCGAAGACGGCGCGCATCATCGACGGGCATACGCGTCTCGGCGTAGCCGCGGGCGATCACGCCGCCATCGTCTGGCCGCTGCTGTGCGGTATGGCCAAGGCGAAGTACTACCTGCTGCTGTGCGAGCCGGTGACGGGCGAGGAGGCCGAGCGCATCGGGCTCGTGTCGCTCACGGTCGATGAGGCGGACCTGCTGCCCAAGGCATTCGAAGTCGCCGACAAGCTCGCGCGCGGCTCGACGACGGCGATTCGCTGGACGAAGTACGCGCTCAACAACTGGCTGCGCAGTGCCGGGCCGTCGTTCGATGCGTCGCTGGCACTCGAATTCATGGGATTCGCCGGCCCGGACGTGCGCGAAGGCATCGCCTCGTTGCGTGAGCGCCGTGCGCCGGACTTCGGCGGGGACGCGCCTTTCTGAAGGCGTCTTTCCGTCCCTTTCGGTGGCCGCCCGCGTGCAGTCTCTGCCGCCGCTCGGGACGCCCCTGCCGACCGTCCCTTTTTGACACACCACTGGCGCAAGCTCGGCGTATGATCGATAGCCATACGCCCCGTGCGCCTGGCTTGGCCGGCAAGCCGTGCGTCCCCGACCGTGACTGGAGATCGTAATGAGCGATTCGACGAGTGCCATGCCGAACGGCTTCGACATTCTCAAGAAGATGTGGGAGGCCTTCAGCCCGCCCGCGACTTTCACCTCGCCGCTGACGCAATTGATGCAGAGCGCCGCGCCATTGCTCGATCCCAACGAAATCGAGAACCGTATCGCCGAGATGCGCGCCGTCGAGCAGTGGCTCACGCTGAATCTGAACGTGCTGCGCTCGACCATTCAGGCGTTCGAAGTGCAGCGCGCGACGTACGCTACGCTACGCGCCTTCGGTACGGGCAGCTTTGGCGCGACGGGTACGACAGGGGCGGCAGGCGCATCGGACGCCGGCGCTGCTGACACGAGCGATAGCAGTGCGTCGAACTTCTGGCGTTCGCCGTTCGCCACGCCGGAACCGGCGCAGGACGTCGAACCCGCGCCCGAGCCGTCGGCAAGCGAGGCTGAGTCGGATGAGTCGGATGCACCGCCGGAGACGGAAGCCGAGCCGGACGCCGAACCGCAGGGCGCAGGTGCTTCGTCGTCGCCGTTCGCCCAGGCGAGCAGCGCCTACGGCGCGCTTGACCCGTCGATGTGGTTCAACGCGATGCGGGCGCAATTCGACCAGATTGCCGCCGCGGCACAAGCCGCCGGTGTCTCGGCCGCGCAGATGACGGAAGCCGCAGCAGCGCAGATGTCCGAAGCGGCCACCAAGGCGACGCATGCTGCGACTGGCGCGTCGAAAGTGGCTGCGGGATCGTCGTCGACCGCTGGCAAAACCGCCGGAAAGACTGGCGCCGCCGCGAAGAAGCCTGCGACGAAAACGGCTGGCAAGACGGCCGCAAAGCGTGCGCCGGCCAGCAAGAAGACGCCCGCGAAATCGGCGGCCGTGAAGACGTCGGCCAAGACATCGTCGAAATCCACCACCGGGACGTCGGCAAAGGCAGCGGACAAAGTCACGGACAAGGTAGCCAAGGCGGCCAAGGCGCCGGCCGCGACGGGCAAGCAGACCGCCTGGAAGTGGTGAGCGCCGTCGGGCGGCGAGGATTGCCAATGATCGTTGACGATTGTCGCAAGCCCGGCGAATCACCGAACAGGCGAATCGACGCATGTGCAGGACTGCAAGGACGGAGAAGGGATAGCTGCACGGGGAGACGACAGCGGCGTTGACGGCGAGATCCGTCGGCACACGCGGCTGACGCGACACAAAGCACAACGAGAGCGAAGGCAGGAGGAGGCCCCATGATCTCAGGCGAACGTACCGGTCTCGTCCTGATGGGCGGCGGCGCACGCGCTGCGTATCAGGTCGGCGTGCTCGCGGCGATTGCCGCCATTCAGCGCGAGGTCCTGCCGTCGCGGCGAGCGATCCCGTTTCCTGTCGTGTGCGGCACCTCGGCCGGCGCCATCAATGCCGCCGCGCTCGCGTCGCACGCCGACGATTTCCAGCACGGTGTGATGAAGCTCGATGCCGTCTGGCGACAGTTTCACGCGGGGCAGGTGTTCCGCGCCGACTCCCTCGGCATGGCCGGGACCGGCGCGCGCTGGCTCGCGGCCCTCTCGCTGGGCTGGGCGTTGCGCCGCTCGCCGCGCTCGCTGTTCGACTGGTCGCCGCTCGCCGACATGCTGCGTCAGGCGATCCGTCTTGACCGGCTGCCGGAAGTTTTCGCTTCTGGCGCGCTCGAAGCGTTGTCGGTCACTGCGCTGTCGTATTCGTCCGGCAAACACGTCACCTTCTATCAAAGCGCCGAGCCGATTCAGGCATGGAAGCGTTCGCTGCGGCTGGCACGTGCCGTGCCGCTGACCGTGGAGCATTTGCTGGCGTCGAGCGCGATTCCGTTCCTGTTTCCCGCCATCGAACTCGATCTGGACGGACAACCGGAGTACTTCGGCGATGGCTCGATGCGGCAGATCGCGCCGCTCAGTCCGCCGATCCATCTGGGCGCGACGCGGGTGCTCATCATCGGCGCCTCGCATGGGCAGTACGGGCTGGACAGCAGCGGCGAGCGCATCGGCGGCTATCCGAGCCTCGCGCAGATCGGCGGTCAGGCGCTGGCCAGTGTGTTCATCGACGGCTTGTCGGCGGATCTGGAACGCTTGCAGCACATCAACAACGTGCTGCGTTACGTGCCCGAGGCGCAGCGCGAGTCGAGCGGGTGGCGTCCCATCGACACGCTGCTGATTTCGCCGAGCCAACGGCTGGAGCCGATTGCCGCACGTCACCTGAAACAGTTGCCGCGCGCGGTGCGCACGATGCTCGGCGCCATCGGGGCCGACGCCGAACGCGGTGCCGCCTTTGCGAGCTACTTGCTGTTCGAGTCGTCTTACACGCAGGAACTCATCGCGCTTGGCGAGGCCGACGCCTACGCGCAGCGCGACGCGCTTGCCGCCTGGCTCGTGGCCGAAGCGGACGGCACCAGCCCGCTCGACGACGTCGAGGCCGGTGCGGTCGGCGGAGCCGAGCCGCCCGCGAACTCGCCACTGTCGATCGATCCGGATGCGGCGGTGGCCGATACCGGAAAGCCGGCGGCGTAGGACGCGATGCTTTTCGTCAGATCGGAGCGCATCGGGTTACGCCGCTTGCCTCGCCGGACATCCCGTTCGAATCGTTGTCGTTATTGAATTCAGTGCTAATGCCGAAGCCCTCACACGCCGTTGCCGCCAATATCGAGTGCCCGTATCCGTCGACCTTCTGGCGTGATCCGTCGCTCCCGTTTCTCGAAGCCCGTGAGGTACTCGACGGACGTCGCGTGTGCTACGCGCTGCATAGCCATGAGACGTTCTCCATCGGCGCGGTGACGGGCGGGCGCAGCACCTACCTCAACGGGCGGGCGCGGGAGACCGTGGGACGCGGCAGCGTGGTCGTGATGAACCCTGACGCCGTGCACGCCTGTAATCCCATCGGGGACGAAGCGTGGGCCTATCGAATGCTGTTCGTCGATACGAAGTGGTTGCGTGATTTACAGCGCGAACTCGGGTTCGGGCACGGGCAGGATCTGCACCGCTTCGATCCGATGTCATCGACTGATCCGGCGCTCTACGACGGGCTGAACCGGCTTTACGACGTTTGCACCGATGCGTCGCGCGACCGGCTGGAGCGCGAGAGCGTCGTGCAACAGTTCTTCATCGACGTGCACGAGCGACTGAACCCAGCGCCCAAGCCGATGCGGGACGATTCGCACAAGCTCGGCCGCGCGGCAGATTTCATCCGGGCGCATTGCTGCGAAGCGCTCACGCTCGCGCAGATTTGCGACGCGGCAGGGCTTTCGGCGTCGTACCTCACGCGAGCGTTTCGTGCGCAGTACGGCCTCACGCCGCACGCGTTTCTCATGAATCAGCGCATTCAGTACGCGCGGGCGCGATTGCGTCGTGGGCATGCGATTGCCGAGGTGGCGCTCGATGCGGGCTTCGCCGATCAGGCGCACTTTCAGCGGACCTTCAAGCAACTGCTGGCCGCGACGCCCGGGCATTACCGCGACACACGTGCGGTATGAGGCGATG
>NZ_MAOS01000077.1:0-9959 GCF_001721285.1 Pandoraea sp. ISTKB | reverse complement strand
GCATTTGTGGCAGCATCCGGTTTCCGGGTCGCGCGAAAGGACTGTCCGCCGCGCGCGACCGTAGCGGGCCCATCAGGTCCGCCGTGACTCGCAAAGATGCCCAACAGGCGTCGGTTCCTATAAGCAAAAAGGAGAAATCGCACATGCTGTCCCGTCAACTGATCAACGCGTTCCTCGGCGCAACGTTCGCGCTCGCATCCCTCGGCGCTTCGGCCCAGACGGCCGACAAGCCCCTGAAAGTCGGCACGATGGCCGGCTCGGACGCCCAGATCTTCGAAGTCGTGAAGAAGGTTGCCGAAAAGCGCGGCCTGTTCATCAAGATCGTCGAGTTCAGTGACTATGCACAGCCGAACGCCGCGCTCGACGCCGGCGATCTGGACGCCAACGGCTTCCAGCACAAGCCGTTCCTCGACAGCCAGGTCAAGGATCGTGGCTACAAAATCACGACGGCCGGCCTGACCTACGTCTCGCCGCTGGGCTTCTATTCGAAGAAGTACAAGTCGCTGAAGGATCTGCCCAACGGTGCGCAAGTCGGCATCCAGAACGATCCGTCGAACGGCAATCGTGCGCTGCTCCTGCTGCAAAAGGAAGGGTTGATCAAGTTGCGCGCCGGTCTGGAAGGCAAGAACGCCACGCCGCTGGACATCGCCGAGAACCCGAAGAAGCTGAAGATTCGCGAACTGGAAGCGGCACAACTCCCGCGCGCCTTGCCGGATCTGGATGCCGCGTCGATCAACACGAACTTCGCCGCGCAGGCCGGTCTGGTGCCCAAGCGTGACGCCATCGCCATCGAAGACCTGAAGGGCCCGTACGCCAACCTGATCGCCGTGCGCACGCAAGACCTGAACAAACCGTGGGTCAAGCAACTGGTCGAGGCCTATCACTCGGACGAAGTGAAGCAATTCATCGACAGCCAGTTCAAGGGCGCGCTGATTGCAACGTGGTAAGCGTGAGCGAATGAATCGGTGCGCAACACGCGCGTCGAACGCCGCAAACGAGCAACCGGGGTTTCGACCCCGGTTTTTTTATGCCCGTGTGCCGCGCGGACGTTGCGTGTCTCGCGTCATCGCACTTTGCGGCGCTGGCACGAAAGCGTTTGACTAGAATGAAAGTGTGATTCCTATCGACGGGAGGCCGCCATGTCCATGATCAACATTTCGATGATGCTGGTGGCGCTGCTCGTCGGCTTCGCCATCGGCATGCTCGTGGATCACTTCTGGGTGACGCATCACGACGAGCCGTCCGAGCACAAGCGTCTGGACTGGCACGAGATGTGGGAGCGCATCCGTCATCAGCACTGAGCGGCGTCCGTCGTCTCAAGGCCGGGGGCATGCCTGCGGCTGTCATGCGTCGTTGCGAAGTTTGCGCCAGAGCGTCGAGCGGCTGATGCCGAGCGCTTCGCACGCGGCATTGCGGTCGCCGCCGCACGCGGCGAGCGTCGAGTGGATGCGCGCAAGCTCCTCGGCGGCGCGGCGCTCGCGTCCGGTCATCGAGGCGGGGGTGTGAGCGGCGTGCGTGTCCTGCCCGGTGAGCGCTGCGACCTGCCGTTCGGCTTTCGTTCCTGAAACATCGGGGGACGGTCCCGTTGTGCGTGCACCAAGCTCCGGCGCGATTTCCATCAGACGCGTCCGGCTGATCTCCCGCGCGTCGACCACGTCGGCGCAAACCACGGCGATTCGTTCCAGCAGGTTTTCCAGTTCTCGCACGTTCCCCGGCCAGCGATAGGTCGCGAGCAGCGGCAGCAAAGAGGCCTGTAACGCGTCGACACTCATGCGCGCGCCGGCGCGGGCGAGGGCGCGCTCCAGAAAGAGCGGCGTGAGACGGGGCAGGTCGTCCATACGTTCGCGCAGCGGCGGCAACACCATGCGCAGAATGTTCAGTCGGTAATAGAGGTCTTCGCGGAACTCACCGGCAGCGACTTGCTGGCGCAGATCGCGGTGTGTCGCGGCAATCACGCGTACGTCGCACGGGATCGGCTCGTTGGCGCCCAGACGAAGCACTTCGCGCTCCTGCAAGACACGGAGCAGACGCGTTTGCAGCGGCATCGGCATCTCACCGATCTCGTCGAGAAAGAGGGTGCCGTTGTGCGCGGTCTCGAACAGGCCCGCCTTGCCGCCGCGCCGTGCGCCGGTGAACGCGCCGTCCTCGTAACCGAACAGTTCGCTCTCCAGCAACGTTTCGGGAAACGCCGCGCAGTTGATGGCAACGAACGGATAGTCGCGCCGACGGCTCGCGTTGTGGATGCCTTGTGCCAGCAGTTCCTTGCCCGTGCCGCTCTCGCCGTGCACGAGCACGGTGGAGTCGGTCTGCGCATATCGGCGCGCCAGCGCGCGGGCCTGTGTCATGGCGGCGGAGTCGCCGATCAGATCCTCGAGACGGTAGCGTGCCACGAGGTGTCGCGGGCGATGACGCGAACGCAGCGACCGGTCCACCCGGGCAAACGACTGCGAATCCTGGCAGGTAAGCAGCGCCCCCGTGAGCGTGCCCTGATCGAGCAGCGGAATGCGGTTGACGACCCACGTCTTGCCCGCCATCGACACGATGGCTTCGAGTTCTGCGCTCGCACTGTCCAGCGTGCGGGCGATGTCGAGCGCGGGAGCGATGGCGTCGAGCGGGCGCCCGACCGCATCGGCCACCGTCACGCGGAGCATGCCGGCCATCGACGCGTTGATCGCTTCGATGCGTCCGTTCAGGTCGACGGCGGCTACGCCCTCGTGCAAGTGTCGCAGCACCGTGTCGAGACGCTCGCGCCGTTGCGCTTCGATGCGCCCGAGGCGCGCGACTTCCAGCGCCGTATCGAACGCGGCGCGCACCGAATCCTGCGAGTAGAGAAAGATGCCGGTCAGCCCGGCGCGCTCGGTCAGTTGCGTGACCAGCCCCGGGCCGACGATGACCTGCATGCCCTCGTCGCGCAGGCGGTGCACGAGGTCTTCGGCATTCTGTGCATCGACGTAGGTGTGCTGGGCGATGTCGATATGAAAGGCGCTCTTGAAGCGCTCGAACTCGGCGACCGGACGCGCGTAGGACACCAGCGCGATGCGCGCGTCGGGCGACGTCGACGGCAATGCGCGTCGCGCGCGGGCCAGCGCATGCATGACGTCCGAGCCGGTGACCTTCACGAGCACGACGGGCAGTGCCAGGCGCTCGCGCAGGAAGTCACCATTCGATCCGGCCGCGACGATGCCGTCGACGCTCCCGGCGGGCAGCCGCTCCAGTGCTTCGATGACCTCCTCGTAACCCTTGTCGACGATATGCACTTCGGCTTGCGAGGCATAGTCCGGCACGATGTCGCGATACAACTCGCCGAGCTTGCTGATGCCGACCGCCCAGATCACCGGCTTTCGCATGGCGGGCATCGATCCCGCGCGTGCCGCGCTCAGGGCGCCCGACGCGCCGACCGGCAGACGGGAAGGCAGGTCCGGAGGGATCGAATTCGGCATGGCGGAATGTGGGGTGTCGGAGAGTGATGGCGTCACATCGTAGCATGTTGCGACGGTGCGTTTCATTTTTCGTTTCAAAATGAAACGTTCTGAGACGGAAGATCCGCCAATCGCGGCATATTTACCTTGACGTAAACGTCACACCGGCGAAGAATTTCCGTCGACAAATGAAGGCGTTACACCTGCGGAGCCATCGCATGTTCACAGCCGTGGTGCAGGCTGGCACGTCCGTTGCTATGACGTAACCGCTACTCAACCCACGTGCGATGCTGCGGTGTCTGACCGTGCATCGTGCAAGACACGACCGAGGGACTCAAGTGACGCAAACCATTCGTTCGGCCGGCGCCGCCTTCCGCGAGGCCGTCAAGACCGAGCAACCGTTGCAGGTTGTCGGCGCGATCAACGCCAACCACGCCTTGCTCGCCAAGGCGGCCGGTTTCAAGGCGATCTATCTCTCGGGCGGCGGGGTCGCCGCCGGCTCGCTCGGCCTGCCCGATCTGGGCATCTCGACGCTCGACGACGTGCTCACCGACGTGCGCCGTATTACCGATGTGTGCGACCTGCCGCTGCTGGTCGATGTCGACACCGGTTTCGGCCCATCGGCCTTCAATATCGCGCGCACGGTGCAATCGCTGATCAAGTTCGGCGCGGGCGCGATGCACATCGAAGATCAGGTCGGCGCGAAGCGCTGCGGCCATCGCCCGGGCAAGGCCATCGTGACGCAGCAGGAGATGGTCGACCGCATCAAGGCGGCCGTGGACGCGCGTACCGACGAGAATTTTGTGATCATGGCGCGCACCGACGCGCTGGCCGTCGAAGGGCTGCAAGCCGCGATCGACCGTGCCTGCGCATGCGTCGAAGCGGGCGCCGACATGATCTTCCCCGAAGCGATGACCGAACTGCCGATGTATCGCCAGTTCTCCGACGCCGTGAAGGTCCCCGTGCTCGCCAACATCACCGAGTTCGGCTCGACGCCGCTTTTCACCGTGGAAGAGCTCAAGAGCGCGCAGGTCGGTCTGGTGCTGTATCCGCTCTCGGCGTTCCGTGCGATGAACAAGGCGGCGGAAAACGTCTATCACACCATTCGTCGCGACGGCACGCAAAAGGCCGTGCTCGACACGATGCAAACCCGTGCCGAACTCTATGAGAGCATCGGCTATCACGCCTACGAACAGAAGCTCGACGCGCTGTTCGCCCAACAGAAATAACGAATCCCTGATCCTGGAGGAATGAGCATGAGCGAGACGACTGCCACCGGCTTCAAGCCGAAGAAATCCGTCGCCCTGTCGGGTGTGACCGCAGGCAATACCGCGCTGTGTACCGTGGGCCGTTCGGGCAACGATCTGCACTATCGCGGCTACGACATCCTGGATCTGGCGCAGACCTCGGAATTCGAAGAGATCGCCTATCTGCTGGTCTACGGCAAGCTGCCGACGGTGGCCGAGCTGCGTGGCTACAAGGCCAAGCTCAAGTCGCTGCGCGGTCTGCCCGCCGCCGTCAAGGACGCCCTCGAAGCCGTGCCCGCCGCCGCTCACCCGATGGACGTGATGCGCACGGGCGTGTCGGTGCTCGGCACCGTGCTGCCGGAGAAGGACGATCACAACATTCCCGGTGCGCGCGATATCGCCGATCGTCTGATGGCGAGCCTCGGCTCGATGCTGCTGTACTGGTATCACTACAGCCAGAACGGCGTGCGTATCGATGTGGAGACGGACGACGACAGCATCGGCGGCCACTTCCTGCATCTGCTGCACGGCGAGAAGCCGTCGGATCTGTGGGTGCGTGCGATGCACACCTCGTTGATCCTGTACGCAGAACACGAATTCAACGCGTCGACGTTTACCGCGCGCGTGATCGCCGGTACGGGCTCGGACATCCATTCGGCCGTCACCGGCGCTATCGGTGCGCTGCGCGGCCCGAAGCACGGCGGCGCGAACGAAGTCGCCTTCGAAGTGCAGAAGCGCTACAACTCGCCGGACGAAGCCGAAGCCGACATCCGTCAGCGCGTCGAGAACAAGGAAGTGATCATCGGCTTCGGCCACCCGGTCTACACCGTGAGCGATCCGCGTAACAAGGTCATCAAGGAAGTCGCCCACGAGTTGTCGAAGGAACAGCAGAACACCGCGATGTACGACATTGCCGAGCGTCTCGAATCGGTGATGTGGGACGTCAAGAAGATGTTCCCGAACCTCGACTGGTTCAGCGCCGTGAGCTATCACATGATGGGCGTGCCGACCGCAATGTTCACGCCGCTGTTCGTGATCGCGCGTACTTCCGGCTGGAGCGCGCACATCATCGAGCAACGGATCGACAACAAGATCATTCGTCCGAGCGCCAATTACACGGGACCGGAAGACCAGACGTTCGTGCCGATCGAGAAGCGCTGAGCGCTGACGCTCGGCCCTCGGCACCGATGGGCTCCCCGTGGGCCGATCGGCGCTGAGGCGTCTCGATCCAGCTCCTGCCGTTCCTACTGTCCCCCATACGCGCCAAATCCATAACACCGCGACATGAACACCGCCTACCGTAAATCCCTGCCCGGGACGTCGCTCGACTATTTCGACGCCCGCGCAGCTGTCGAGGCCATTGCGCCCGGCGCGTACGACACCCTGCCGTACACGTCGCGCGTGCTGGCCGAAAACCTCGTGCGCCGCTGCGAACCGGCGGCGCTCACCGACTCGCTCCGACAACTGATCGAGCGACGCCGCGACCTCGATTTCCCGTGGTTCCCCGCCCGTGTCGTGTGTCACGACATTCTGGGGCAGACCGCACTCGTGGACCTCGCCGGGCTGCGCGACGCCATTGCGGCGCAAGGCGGCGACCCCGCACTGGTCAATCCGGTGGTGCCGACGCAACTCGTGGTCGACCACTCGCTGGCAGTCGAATGCGGCGGTTTCGATCCGGACGCGTTCGCGAAGAATCGCGCGATCGAAGATCGTCGTAACGAAGACCGCTTCGACTTCATCAACTGGACGAAGAAGGCGTTTCGCAACGTCGACGTGATTCCGCCGGGCAACGGCATCCTCCACCAGATCAACCTTGAGCGCATGAGCCCGGTGATTCAGGTGGCGGATGGTGTGGCGTATCCCGACACGCTCGTGGGCACCGATTCGCATACGCCGATGGTCGATGCGCTGGGCGTGATCGCCATCGGCGTGGGTGGGCTGGAAGCGGAGAGCGTGATGCTGGGCCGCGCGTCGTGGATGCGTCTGCCGGATATCGTCGGTGTCGAACTGACGGGCAAGCCGCAGCCGGGCATTACCGCGACCGACATCGTGCTGGCGCTCACCGAGTTCCTGCGCAAGGAAAAGGTCGTGTCCGCCTATCTGGAGTTCTACGGCGAAGGCGCGTCGAATCTCACGCTGGGCGACCGCGCGACGATCTCGAACATGGCGCCCGAGTTCGGCGCGACGGCGGCTATGTTCTATATCGACGCGCAAACCATCAAATACCTGAAACTCACCGGTCGCGACGACGCGCTCGTCGCGCTGGTCGAGACCTATGCGAAGCAGACCGGCCTGTGGGCCGACAGCCTGACGAACGCCCGGTACGAACGCGTGCTCACGTTCGATCTGTCGAGCGTGGTGCGCAACATCGCGGGGCCGTCGAATCCGCACAAGCGCGTGCCGACGAGCGAACTCGCGGCACGCGGCATCAGCGGCAAGGTCGAGAACGAGCCGGGGCTGATGCCTGACGGTGCGGTCATCATTGCCGCCATCACGAGCTGCACGAACACCAACAACCCGCGCAACATGATTGCGGCGGGGCTCTTCGCGCGCAATGCGAATCGCGCCGGCCTCGTGCGCAAGCCGTGGGTCAAGAGTTCGCTCGCCCCTGGCTCGAAGGCCGTCACGCTGTATCTGGAAGCCGCGGGTCTGCTGCCGGAGCTGGAGGCGCTCGGTTTCGGTGTGGTCGCGTATGCCTGCACGTCGTGCAACGGCATGTCGGGCGCGCTCGATCCGGTGATTCAGCAGGAAATCGTCGAGCGCGATCTGTATGCCACCGCCGTGCTCTCGGGCAACCGCAATTTCGACGGCCGTATCCACCCGTATGCGAAGCAGGCGTTCCTTGCCTCGCCGCCGCTCGTCGTGGCTTACGCCATTGCCGGTACGATCCGTTTCGATATCGAGAAGGATGTGCTGGGTGTCGACGCCGACGGCAAGCCGGTGAAGCTCGCCGATCTGTGGCCGAGCGACGAAGAGATCGATGCGATCATCGCGAACAGCGTGAAGCCGGAGCAGTTCCGTCGCGTGTACGAGCCGATGTTTGCGGCGTCCGTGGCGCAGGGCGAATCGGCCGAGCCGCTGTACGACTGGCGCGAGATGAGCACGTACATCCGCCGTCCGCCTTACTGGGAAGGCGCACTCGCCGGGGAGCGCACGCTGCGCGGCATGCGCGCGCTGGCCGTGCTGGGCGACAACATCACGACCGATCACCTCTCGCCGTCGAACGCCATCATGGCCGACAGCGCCGCAGGCGAGTATCTGGCGAAGATGGGCCTGCCGGAAGAAGACTTCAACTCGTACGCCACGCACCGCGGCGATCACCTCACGGCGCAACGCGCCACGTTCGCGAACCCGACGCTCAAGAACGAGATGGTGCTGGTCGACGGTCAGGTGAAGGCCGGCTCGCTCGCGCGCATCGAACCGGAAGGCAAGGTCACGCGCATGTGGGAAGCGATCGAGACGTACATGGCGCGCAAGCAGCCGCTCATCGTGATTGCCGGGGCCGACTACGGTCAGGGGTCGTCGCGTGACTGGGCGGCCAAGGGCGTGCGTCTGGCCGGTACCGAAGCCATCGTTGCCGAAGGCTTCGAGCGTATCCACCGGACCAATCTGGTCGGCATGGGCGTGTTGCCGCTCGAATTCAAGCCGGGCACGAACCGCAAGACGCTGGGCATTGACGGCAGCGAGACGTTCGATGTCGTTGGCGAGCGCACGCCGCGCGCCGATCTGACGCTGGTGATCCATCGCAAGAACGGCGAGCGTATCGACGTGCCGGTCACCTGCCGTCTCGATACGGCCGAAGAGGTGTCGATTTACGAGGCGGGCGGGGTGCTTCAGCGCTTCGCGCAAGACTTTCTGGAATCGTCGCAGGCCGCGGCCTGAGGGGAGACGTGATGGCACATCAGCCACAAATCCGCATTCCCGCCACGTATATGCGTGGCGGCACGAGCAAGGGCGTGTTCTTCCGCTTGCAGGACCTGCCCGCTGCCGCGCAGACGCCGGGCGCCGCGCGCGACGCGTTGCTCATGCGTGTGATCGGCAGCCCCGATCCGTACGGCAAGCAGATCGACGGCATGGGCGGGGCCACGTCGAGCACCAGCAAGACGGTCATCATCGCGAAGAGCGAGCGGCCGGACCACGATGTGGACTATCTGTTCGGGCAGGTCTCGATCGATCAGAAGTTCGTCGACTGGAGCGGCAACTGCGGCAATCTGTCGGCGGCCGTCGGCCCGTTCGCGATCGGCGGCGGACTGGTGGATCCGGCGCGGGTGCCGCGCGATGGCGTGGCTGTCGTGCGCATCTGGCAGGCCAACATCGGCAAGACCATCGTGGCGCATGTGCCGATGACGAACGGTGCCGTGCAGGAGACGGGCGACTTCGAACTCGACGGCGTGACGTTCCCGGCCGCCGAAGTGCAACTCGAATTCCTCGATCCGGCCGCCGAGGAAGAGGGTGACGGCGGGGGCGGTGCGATGTTCCCGACCGGCCATCTGATCGACGACCTCGAAGTCCCCGGCGTGGGCACGTTCAAGGCGACGCTCATCAATGCGGGTATTCCGACGATCTTCCTGAACGCCGAGGACATCGGCTACAAGGGCACCGAGTTGCAGGACGCCATCAACAGCGATCCGAAAGCGCTCGCCATGTTCGAGACGATTCGCGCTCACGGCGCCATTCGCATGGGGCTGATCAAGGACGTGTCGGAAGCGGCAACGCGCCAGCACACGCCGAAGGTCGCGTTCGTGGCGAAGCCTGCGGGCTATACGGCGTCCAGCGGCAAGGTCGTGAATGCCGGCGACGTGGACCTGCTGGTTCGTGCGCTGTCGATGGGCAAGCTCCATCATGCGATGATGGGCACGGCGGCGGTGTGTATCGGCGCGGCGGCGTCCATTCCGGGCACGCTCGTGAATCTGGCTGCCGGGGGTGGCGCACGCAACGCCGTGCGCTTCGGCCACCCGTCGGGCACGTTGCGCGTGGGTGCCGAGGCCAACGAGGCGGGCGGCGAGTGGACGGTCACGAAGGCCATCATGAGCCGCAGCGCACGTGTGCTGATGGAAGGCTGGGTCCGCATTCCGGGAGACGCGTTCTGACGAGGCGCTGATCCCCGTCACAGGAGGTAGTCGATGTCTGCAAATGAATCGAGCGTTCCGAAACATTCACCCATTTCGAACGTGCGCCCCTCGCCCGACAAGGTGCTGACCGACATTGTCGACTACGTCCTGACCTACGAGATCCGCAGCGATCTTGCCTTCGACACCGCGCGTTACTGCCTGATCGACACGCTCGGGTGCGA
>NZ_MAOS01000076.1:0-10879 GCF_001721285.1 Pandoraea sp. ISTKB | reverse complement strand
GAATCGACTGGAGGTGTGACATGGGTGCAATTGGACCGATCTGCGACGCACTGGTGACCGTAGGCACGTGGGCAAGCCGTGCTGCACCGGTAGCCAAGTTCTTCAACGACATGCTGGCGCTGTTCTGATCAGTGCGCGTCGAGCGAGACCGAATCGAACGTCTGAAGGTGCGAGATGCGTTGGAGATCCATCGAGTGAGGCAGCCATTCCGATGCGGTAAGCGAGTGCTTCCCGGACCTGGCTGCCCCCTCTTCTAAGACGGCATCAAGAAGCGGAGCACGCCGTTTCGGGGGCCTGAGCGAGACCCGAGCGGAGGTAAGGCAACAAACTGGCGAGCCCCAGGGCCGCCATCGCGGCACCGATCCAGAGCGGTGCACGCATGCTGTACCCGGCGTCGATGGCGGCACCACCCGCCCACGTCCCGAAGGCGAGACCGGCCGTAATCACCGACGTGTGCATCGTATTGACGAGCGGCCCCGGTGCTGCGGCCCGCATCACGCGCGCGACCATCGCCGGATTGAGTGACACGCCCGTCAGCCCGATAGCGGCGAACGCGGCGATACCGACCGGCGTCATCTCGGCCCAAAGCGCGAAGCTGATCAGCGCGAGTGCGAGCACTGACAAACCCGCGATCAACACGGTGAGCGTGTGACGGTCAGCGAAGCGCCCGACGACGGCGTTGCCGATGATGTTGGCGATGCCGTACATCGCGAGCAGATTCGGAATCGACGTTGCCGACACGCCGGCGACATTCAGAAAGATCGGCGAGAAGTAGCTGAACGCGGCGAACGTCGCGCCGATGATCAGACCACTGGTCGCAAACGCGGCCCACAGCGGACGATTCAGCAGCGAACGAAATTCCGCCGCCAGGCTGACGACGTCCTCTTCCTGCTTTTCACTCTTGGGTGCCCAGAGCGCAACCGCCACCGTGCAAAGCGCGGCGAGCACGGCGACGAGCCAGAAGCTGGCGCGCCAGCCGTAGTGCTGCTCGATGAAGGCCGTGAGCGGCACACCGACGACCGGCGAGAACATCAGCCCACCCAGCACGAAGGACGCGGCACGTCCGCGAACCGATGGCGCGACGAGATCGGCGCAGAGCGTCAGCGCGACCCCGAACGTTGCCGAGCTAGCCACCCCCATGATGATCCGGGCGAGGGCCATCACTTCATAGCGGGTCGAGACGGCAGCCAGCACGCCGCCGGCCACATTGATGCTCAGCAACCAGATGAGCGCCCGCTTATGCGGGGTGCGCAGCGCGAGCAGCAGGGCCGTGAGGACCGGGCCGCCGATGGTCATACCGAGGGCATAGAGCGAGATCAGATTACCGATGTCGCCGATACCGACGTTCATCGCGTGGGCGAGCGCAGGCATCATGCCGGCGACCATGAATTCCGCGGTCGTCATCGCGAAGACGGTGAGTCCTAACAGGTAGACGACGGGTGGCATTGTCGATTTTTGCGTCATAACTTTAACGATCATTCCATAATCGCAGGTGTGAATGAAACCCGCGAGGGGGGATTTAGGGTGTCAGGTGTTTTGGATGGTGTGTTGCGCGAGAAAGTCAGCGATGAGGTGACGGGCGGTGCCGGACGTCACAGTTGATCGAGCGTGCCCTGCATGACGCCTTCGAGGAAGGCGCGGTCGTGGACGGTGCGTCCGAGGGCGCGCAGACCGTAGTAGCTCGACATGAACGTCCGGGCGACAACAACGGGCGAGCGCTGGGTGGAGAGTTCGCCGTTGTGCTGGCCGATCGCGATCAGGTGCACGAGCACTTGTTCGATGCGGGTGAAGTAAGCCTGACTGATCCTACGAACCTTCTCGTCCTTGGCGCCGCGCTCAAAAGCGGCGAAAAGGGCCATGCAGCCGCGTTGCTTGTCGGGATCGAGGTCTTCGTCGATGCCCCATTGCATCATGGCGCGCAGCCGATCCTTGACGGAGCCGGGGGCGTTGAGAATGTCGGCTTGCTTCTGAAGGCCGAGCGTCTGATAGCGTTCGAGCGCTTCGTGATAGAGGTGGAGCTTGCTGCCGAAGGCGTTATACAGACTGCCACGTCCGAGCCCCGTGCATTCGACGAGCGCTTGTGCGGAGGTGCCTTCATAGCCGTTCGTCCAGAAGACGTCCATGGCGGCGTCAATGACGGCCGCGTCGTCGAATTCTCTGGGTCTGCCGCTCATGATGGGCCTCGTCGAATCGTGAGGATGGGAAATTGGGATATGGCCGGTGCGCAAGACGCAACGGTCGATGGCGTGACTATAGGCTATTTTTGACTCATCGTTCAAATAACCGGACGTGATATGTGGATTTGGCGCGTGCCGGGGTGGGCGTGCCCCGCAAAATGCCGCGAAGCCGTCACAGGGACGGCTTCGGCGGGCGCTGCATCCGTTCGCGGGGACTCTGTTACTTGGCGAACATGGGAGAGATGAGCGTTCTGAGGCTATCGAGCACGAGGGGCAGCGGATGTCCCATCTGCGCGTGCACGATGGCGCCGTCGACGGCCAGGGCGACGGCCCGCGCTTTCGCGGCACGAGCGGCACCCGGGGCGATGAGTGTTTCGATGGCGGACGTCATGTCGTCCTTATGCTCTCGCACGATTTCCAGAATCTGGGGATCGGCGGTCCCGAGTTCGGCCGACGAGTTCAGGAAGGCGCAGCCTCTGAAATCGTCCCGCGAGAACCATTGTGCGAGCGTGGCGACGAGCGCGTCGGCCGGTGATTGGCCGGTGGCAATCTGCGCATCCAGCGTCGTGCGAAACCAGTGGATCCAGCGCACATGCCGATAATCCAGATAGGCGTGGATGAGATCGTCCTTGCTGGGGTATTGACGATAGAACGTGACCTTGGCGACCTTCGACTGCTCGATGATCTTGTCGATTCCCGTCGCCCGGACGCCGTCACGATAGAACAGATCGTGCGCCGCGACGAGGATGCGATCACGCGGCGATGATTGGGCCGGGGAGTCATGAGTAGGATTCATAGGGGAATTGTAGACAGATCGTTCTACCGCGTCTACACTCCGCTATGTAGACAGGTCTGTCTACATGTCTCACTTTATCTCACTGTCAGGAGTCGTCATGGAAACACGTCCCCCTCTGCCGCCGTTCACGCGAGAAACCGCGATCGAGAAAATCCGTTTGGCCGAAGACGGCTGGAACACGCGCGATGCGGCCAAGGTCGCGTTGGCGTACACGCTGGATACGAAATGGCGTAATCGGGCCGAGTTTGCGAGCAACCGCGCCGAGGCGCAGGCCTTTCTGGAGCGCAAGTGGCGCAAGGAGCTGGACTACCGCCTCATCAAGGAGCTTTGGGCATTCGACGGCAACCGGATTGCGGTGCGTTACGCCTACGAATGGCACGACGACGCGGGCAACTGGTTCCGGTCGTACGGTAACGAGAATTGGGAGTTTGCGGAGAACGGACTGATGCAGCGTCGCTATGCGAGCATCAACGACATGCCGATCAAGGAAAGCGAGCGCAAGTACCACTGGCCGCTCGGACGACGTCCCGACGATCATCCGGGTCTGACGGAACTGGGCCTCTGAAATTGTGAAGTTGAGATGTACATGCTCCGGCGCCCCATCGCGCGGCGCTGGAGTGATTGCGAACGGCCGAAGCAACTGATCGCTGTGACGTTGTGCGTCAGAGCGCTAGCGGAAAGCTGCTGGGAAGTAGAAGACTTGCAGAACAGAACGTATCGAGAGATCGCCCGAGGGGCGTGAAGCGTTCTGGAGCGGGCGATGGGAATCGAACCCACGGCTCTAGCTTGGGAAGCTAGGGTATTACCATTATACGACGCCCGCGAAGAGCGCCATTTTACGCGGGGTTGGGGGTGTTTGGCAATCTGCGTGTTTGACAGGTGGGTACGATTCTGGTGTGAGAGCCTTGAGATCGATTCCCATCGTGGGCGCTTTTCGAGATTCTGTTCGGTCCGATTTAAGGAGGGCTTCGGGATCGTGAAATTACGTGGTTTACCCAGTTTGACCAGTTATTAAGACGAGATTTAATATTTCGATGCAGTACTACACGATTAATGGTTGTTCTTTCACGGGGAAATGCCATGGCGGGTAAGACTACGGGGGCGAAAGCTGCCCACAATGCTTCAAAAGTTCTGGAAAATTCTGCGACCGGCAAGAATTCAAAAACAGCAGCCGGCAGTGCGTTGTCCCAATCACACACCTCAAAGGTGACTTCGGCGAAAGCTGCGACCGCTGCATCGAAGGTCTTGCAGGATGGTCGAACAAGTGCTGCGTCTAAGAGCGCAGCGGGTTCGGCGTTATCGCAGCGGCAGGTCGCTAAGAAGAATTAGCCATTTGGGGGGCAACATGACTTCACGTCATCAAGTACTTTGCATTAACAAGACGGACCGCCAGAGTGCGCACGAGCGGATTCACAGCATTGGTGGAAAGAATCCCGACGGCAAACGCTGGACGCTCTCTCAGCAAGATGCAATAGCTGGGATCGAGGGGGGGAAGTGGTCGTTCTATGTATCTGCTGGCGGGCGTACGGCTGATGTTGTTGTTGCGGTTAGCCAGTTTGGTCACAAATATATCAAGACGGTCGCGGACGGGGTACAACCGGATAACCTTCTGAGCCTACCTGAGTGTCCCTAGCGATTTATTCGATGAATACGCGTGAGATTCTTGGCGCTGTTCGCCCGGAATTTGACCCACACGCATGGTGATGCCACGAGAACCCCGCGTATCCTGCGGGGTTTTCTGCTTATGTTTGCCGCTAATCTATCTAAGGACGTACCTGAGCCTGCGGTCGACGTGACCAAGGCTGGTGGTCATCGCGGCTGATCCTGCCCTGCGGGGTAACGAGAAGATAGAAACATAATTATTTTGTGTTAAGTCATTCAATCTACTCGCCATCATGTTTAATAAATTGTACGAAGTCGCATCGACTGCATGTGGGTTGATTACGGTTTTTCTTGATGGCGAGCAGATTAGTAGCGGGACTGGATTTGCGATCAATCCGGAAGGAGAAGTTTTGACGGCGGCGCATGTCGTGACGGGGCGCTTCCCGATACGGCATGAGGATTACACTTGCCCAGGCCTGCAAATATTCTGCAAATTTCCGGGCCACCCGGTGATCGAGTTCAGCGTGGTGTTTTGCGGTATTACGATTGCGGTTACCGGGCTGTCGAGACCGCTGCAAATTGACCTGGCGAGTTTAAGGCCCACACGGGCTCTGTCGCAGCCAGTTCCGTTTCTTCGTGCTTGTATTCTTCCCCCGAGGTTGGGGGATCGGGTATTCGTCGCGGGGTACTCAGATGAGCAAACTGTCCCGTTCGAAGTGAACAGGTTTCTTCCCGGCGGTGGTAAAGGAGTTGCAGAGTTTCTGGCTGCGATGGAGAAAGGCTACATGGCTGACATGACAGGCCCTCTGATCAAGGCCGGGTTCGTTGGAAATCTACGTAGAAGTGTTGCGGAAGGTGCTGCGGGGAGCATAGAGTGCGAAGTATTCTACGTGGACAACTCTGTGCATTCCGGTGCCAGTGGTGGGCCGATCTTGAACGAGAACGGAGACGCGGTGGGTGTGATTACTCAACGAGCAATCACTTCGGTATCACAGCCAGAATTCCCGCGGCTAAATATTCCGTCTGGTTGCACCGTGGGAATAGGGTTGCAGCCACTTGCATTTGTTGCCGCGAGAAATTAGAAAACCCCGTAATCTCTTGCTTCGCCCTGACCTTTCGGATCAAGTCGGAACTACCAAAATTCAACGGTTCTTCGCAAAGATCTCCGGGAATTCTTCTCCGCACAAACTAAGAAGGGCGTTATATATCTCGCTATCTTGTTCCGGACCGTCGGAATGAGTGCACAGTGCAAGATATACGTTCTTTTGCTCCTGCACTCCAAAGATCAACCACTCTCCAGTCAGTTTTCGTTTGGCGGCGCGATCCTGATAGCCTTCGATCACCAGTGCGTGAGCCAACCTTGCTTGCCAGCCAACAGCGGACCGATTTTCGTTTTCCTCTGATGCGACGCGGGCACATAATTTGTCGAACTTGTCACTCTCCGAGCCAGACCAGCCCCATTGGTTGGCGATGTTGTGCATAAGAAAGCGCGGATCGAAGAAGTGGACCTTCCATAGGCCACGCAGGGGGGCATGTTTGAATGCGCGGGGATTCGCGGTGCTGCTGCGATTTGGACCGTTCCCTTCAAGTTGTTGGATTACGTCGGTGATCGAAAATGTGTTGATGATCCGATGCTTCCACGCGCTGGTTAATTGTACGAGCAAGAACTTACTTAATCGCGAGGTGTTGATTCCAGCAAGTCCGGCATTCGATTCAGTGAACGACTGAATATCGTGCTCGGATACGCCGAAATCAGCCATGACGCTCGGATCAAGTTTCACGATTTTTCCTCTCCATTAACGGGTGTGGCAGGGGCGCTCGACATAAATATAGCCTTGTCAGACCGCTCGACTCAAATTGACGATGAGTCGTTTTAGCCCGCGATGCACTCTGGTAGGAAATGCATCACAACCTCGAAGAAGGGTACTTCCACCCTTCCCAAAAAGTGGGTAACGTTACAGAAAGAAGACGATGAGGTGTAACGGGGAATGAATTTCTATTGGGTTAACGTTGGT
The DNA here is from genome assembly GCF_001721285.1 of Pandoraea sp. ISTKB. Lineage (NCBI taxonomy): Bacteria > Pseudomonadati > Pseudomonadota > Betaproteobacteria > Burkholderiales > Burkholderiaceae > Pandoraea > Pandoraea sp. ISTKB. Next base: position 4,289 of record NZ_MAOS01000076.1, on the reverse strand, counting down.
GTGACGATTAACGAAGTGTGTAAGGGGCACTTCCTTTGGGCTCCGGAGGCATCGCAGACGAAATCCGGTAACGTCAAACACCTAGATCATTGGGATAACGTCGCGAGTGTTCGTCAAGGCGATGTGATTTTCTGCTGCCACAATAAGGCCATCACTCATATCGCAACCGCGCGAGAGGATGCTTTCAAGGCCGATCGCCCGGCCAGTCGATCGTTCGTTGCCTGGGGAGTGTCGGGCCATCAAGTCAATGTGGCACTCCGCGAACTTCAAACCCCCATCATCCGCGACGAAATCGCTACCGATTTCATCTCGCATTTCGATGAACGTTGCGTTCCGCGTGTCTTCACAAGCAATGCGACGCTAAAGCAGATTTACATGGCTCGATTGCCGGCGGATGCCGGGGTGTATCTCCTCGATCGAGCCAACGCAATCAGTCTGTTCGAAGAATCGATTTTCTCGGCGAGCAAAGGTTTTCACAAGATCGGCAAGACCACCCGGGAAGCCATTGTGAAGGCCCGCGTTGGACAGGGGCGATTTCGAACGGACCTTCTTCGTCGTTGGAGCAATCGATGCGCGCTGACGGGGCTATCGAATACCGACTTGCTCGTCGCATCTCACATCCATGCTTGGAGCCTATGCGATAACGATGACCGCATTAACCCGGACAATGGGCTCCTGCTTGCTTCGCACATTGATCGACTGTTCGACCGTGGCCATATTTCGTTTGACGATCGCGGTGAGATGTTAATTGGCGAGACCCTTTCTGCCGCTGATAGATCAATACTCGCGCTCGACCGATGTACCAGACTGAGGTCCCTCACCGACGGCAATCGGACGTTCCTGGCAAAACACCGTGATCTCAACGGTTTCCTCTGATCTCGTAATCACTCGATCAATAGTTGCTGGGTGACCTTTCCTGAGAGCCTTGACGGGCTCACAAGAAATTCCCCATCTCAGCCAACAGGCTTGCCACGGCGTGGCGCAGCTTGCCCATGTGACAATGACAACCTTCAGTCTTGTCTAAAAAGAAAGGCTCCCGAAGGAGCCTTTCTCTACTTCACCCAATGCAAGCAGACATCAGCCCGATGCCGCTCGCAGAAGCACCCCCTCACCACCGATACCGATACCCCACTTGCCCGTAAATATTGCGACGGTAATCGCCGCCCATGTTGCGGGCGTACTTCGCGCCGGCGTAGAGCGACGAGGCGCGTCCGAGGGCGGCTTCGACGCCGGCGCCGATTTCATACCAGGTCTTTGCCAGACTGCTGTCGAACGTCGCACCGCCGACGTTCGTCGCGCCCGGCGACAGGAAGTCGTGCACGACATCGACCGTCAGGTACGGCGCAGCCGACCCGACACCGACCGAATTGCCCAGATCCGGTGTGTTGAGCTTGAAGCCGACGCGTCCGCGCAGGGCATTGGTCGTATTGCCCGACACCGACGAAACGCTGTCGCTGAACCCGTTCAGATGCAGATACTGATAGGCCAACTGCATCTGCGGCTCGATGGTGAAACCCGAACCCAGGATCGAGAACTTATGCCCGATCTCGCCCGACAACGCCGCGCCGAAACCGTTTTGCGTCGCACCCACGCCCGACACATCGCTGTACTTGTTGCGATAGTGCGAGAACTGTGTCGTCACGTCGATGAACGCGCCCTGCGGCAGGATGCGCGTCCAGTACGCCCCGACCGACTGCGCCTGCATCGACACCGAACCGGTCGCCGATGAGAGCGTCGGGTCCTGCGTGCGCGCGCTGTCGGAGAACGACGCCGACGCCGAACCGAACGTCGCCGTCAGCCCCGCCAGTGCACTGCCGCCCATGCCCGAGGCGTCGGTGTTCAGGCGCCAGTCACGCCCGAACTGCGCCGCGAACAGGCGCTCGTCTGCCCCGAATCGGCCCGACATCGTGCTGTCCATCGTCTTGCCGTACACGCGTCCCCAGACACTGTTCGACGCATCGTCGCCCACACCGCCGTTCGTGCGCACGCTGCCCAGACGCTCCTGCATCCGGCCCAGCATCGTGAAGCCGAAGTCGGCGTTCAACTGCGGCGTCATGGCGTACGCGACCGTCGCTGCACGGTACGCCGTCTCGCCCGACGCGTACGACGTCGACAGGAACCAGCTCGGATCGCCGCCGACCGGGCCGACCTTGCGAAGCAGATACTGATACGCCCCCGCCTGCACCGGCGAATCGAGCTTGAACGCTCCGTCCGACGCCGTGCCGTTGACTTGCACCAGTTCAAGCCCGTTGCCCGAGGTCGGTACGCCCGCACCGGACACCTTGAGTTTCAGGAAGGTCGTGCCGCTCGCGTTGCCGTTGATGACCAGTTTGTCCGACGCGACCGAGCCGTCGGGGCTGATCGTCGCGCCCATGAGCGCCGTGCCGTTGTTGCCGACGTAATTGCCCGCAATCGTGAACGTCCCGAGGGTGCCCGCCACCGCGCCTGGCGACGCACTGCCGACCGCGATGATGCCCGCGTTCGTCACGCTGCCCAGCGTGCCGCCGTAGCCCGCCAGCGTCGCGCCACTGGCCACGGTCGTCATGCCGCTGCCGAGCGTGGCGCTCCGATGCGATGCATCGCCGACGATCACCGTGGCGCCGCTCGCGAGCGACGTCGGTCCCGCGTACGTGCTCGCACCGTTAAGCGTGGTCGTGCCGGCGCCGAGCGAGACGGACGAGAAGTTCGAGATGGCGCCGTTGTAGCTGAACGCGTTGCCCGCCCCCGGCGTGATCGTCAGCGTGCTGGTGCCCGTGCCACCCGAGATGTCGCCGTTCACCACCGCCGAGCCGCCCAGAATCTGGAGGCTGCTGTTGCCGCTGCCCAGATCCACGGCCTTGCCGCTCTGGTCGGCGGTAATCGTGCCGTAGTTGATCACTGTGGCATCGTTCGCACCGGTATTGACCGCTGCGGCCGTTGCGCCGCCGCCTTCCAGCGTGCCGCCGGCCTGGTTGACGATGGTCACCGTGAAGGCGTTGCGCCCGCCCGTCACCGCGATCGCCGAATCGCTCTGGCCGCGAATGAGACCGCTGTTGACGATGGTCGTGTCCGTGTAGATGCCTTGTGGCGCAATGGGCAACCCCGAGACCGGATCCTTGTCGACGCCGGCGAGCGTAATGCCGCGCCCGATCCCGCCGGGCGTGTTCTCGCCGACGATCGTGCCGCTGTTGACGATGGTGCCGCCGCCGACCGTCACGCCTTCGCTCACGTCGTTGTTCGCTCTCGCGCCGCGAATCACGCCGGAGTTCGTGATGTTGACGATGCCGTCGACGTCCACCCCGTCGCCGTCAGCCGTCACGCCGTTCCCGATGATGGTGCCCGCGTTGACGATGGTGACGACTTCCTTGGCATTGAAGCCGTCGATGTTGATGCCGGACCCGTTCATGCCCTGAATCGTGCCGCCGGCATTGTTCGTCACGGACAGTTTGAACGTGCCGTCGGTCGTGGTATCGACGCCACCGGTAATGCCGTGACGCGCGCCCTGAATCACGCCGGTACCGGCGTTGACGATGGTCACGCCGCTGTTGGACTGCGCGTCGACACCGTCGCTGCTGCTCGTGCTGCCCGGATTGTTGGTCGAGCGGATGATGCCCGCGTTGTTCACCACGCCGTTCACCCCGGGACGAACCGCATCGGCTTCGTTCGCCTGAATGATGCCGCCCGCGAAGTTGTTCAGGACGTTGGTGCCGGTCGTGATCGCGTTGAAGTCGATGGCCTGACTGCCACCGGCCGACGTGTTGGTCGACGTGAGCGTGCCGTAGTTGTTGAAGACGATATTGCTGTTCGCCTTGTTCATCTGGATCACGTCGGCGTCGAACGTGGTCATGCTCGCGCCGACACCGTTCGTGATGGTCAGCGTCAGGCCCCCGGTGTTGTCGCGAATTGCGCGACCGGTGCCGGTCATGTTGATCGTGCCGTTGTTGACGAGGGTGGCGTTGCCCGTCATGGTGATCCCGACCGCGCTGCCACCGAGCGACAGCGTGCCGCCCTGATTGATGGTGCCGGTCTGGCCGCTCGACAGCGTCTGTGCGGTCGTGAGCGTTTGCCCGTTGACGATCTGGAAGTTAGCGGCGAGGGCGTTTTGTTCGGCGAAAAGCGCGATGACGCCCGCAAGAATGGCGATAGGTTTCATAAACCCCGATGTCCTCTTTGGAACTTGTTCGAAGTCGCCAAGTATTGGAGGGCGTCATGACGAATTCATGAAAGGAAACGAAAGGCTGTCAAATTGACGGTAAATGGGACACATGGCGGGGACGAGACGAATGAAGGGGACGGATGAAAAGGTAGGT
>NZ_MAOS01000075.1:0-13643 GCF_001721285.1 Pandoraea sp. ISTKB | reverse complement strand
GGCCGTGCTCGCCTGGCTGGCCTACGTGCTCGCGAGCACCGAAGCGATGACCGGTGGAGACTGGGAGACGTCGTCCGCCATGGCCGCCGACGTGTGGCTGGTCCTCACACAATCGCATTTCGGCCGCGCGCAATGGGTCGCCGGACTCGGCGCCGCGCTGCTGTGTGCAGGCGCATGGGCGTGGTACGACGCGCGCCGTCGGCTGCGTGCCGTCATGCCCATCGCAGACGACCCGCGCGACCGGCACCACCGTCGCGAGCATCTTCAGGAGCGTTATGCACGGTGGGTCTATGCCGCCGGCGCCGTGATCCTCGCGCTGGCGCGGGCAAGCACCGGACATGCAGCCGATGCGTCGATGCCGTGGCTCGCCATCGGCATTCACACGCTTCACGTCGCGGCGGCAGCTTCGTGGACCGGCGCGCTGCTCGTCGCCGGATGCGCGATTCCGGGCTGGCGTCACTGGCCCGTGGGCGCACGCGCGGCGTACGGCGACCGGCTGTCGTCTGTGGCGACGCTGGCGATGGTCGTCGCGCTGGTGACGGGGGCGTTCAACGCATGGCGAACGCTCGGCGAGAACGCCTCGTTATGGTTTTCGGCGCAGAATGCCCCCTATCTGGCATGGCTCGTGACGAAGCTCGTGCTCGTCGCCTGTGCCGCCTTGCTGGGGGCGTGGAACCGCTGGCACTTTCTGCCGCGTCTGGCGCTCGATACCGGCGAGACACCGCTCGACACGTCAGCCTTCGCGCGCGTGGTGGCCATCGAGGCCCTCGTGCTGGTGATGGTGATGAGCCTGGCCGCGAAACTCGGCACGACCATGCCGCCCGGCGTCTGACCCTCGCGTCCGACGTCATGCGTCGAATTCAATAGCAAGAAACGGAGCGCAGCACAGCGACCCACTCCCTAGACTGAAGGCTCGTCATCAGTCCTCGGGAGATTCTCGCGATGCAACCTCATCCTATGACCACCAAACGTCCGTCGATGCCACGTAGCGACACCGCAGGTCCGCGTCAGGTGGACGCCGACGGACGTCATGTGCCCGACGCTCACCGCTACGCCACCGACGACGCCAGATGGGCCGCCGTCATGGCACGCGACAAGCAGGCGGACGGCGAATTCTTCTACTCCGTGCGCACGACCGGCGTGTACTGCCGCCCGTCGTGCGGTGCACGGCTCGCACGGCGCGAAAACGTGGCGTTCCACGCGGATATGGCGGCGGCCGAACAGGCAGGCTTTCGTCCCTGCAAGCGATGCAAGCCGGATCAGGGCGCGCTCGACGCGCGTCACGCCGCGCTGGTGACCGCCGCCTGCCGTCAGATCGAGACGGCCGACGTGCCGCCGACGCTGGAGACGCTTGCAGCACAGGCCGGTCTCAGCCCGCACTACTTCCATCGTCTGTTCCGTTCGGTGACGGGCGTGACGCCTCGCGCCTATGCCAATGCGCGTCGTGCCGAGCGCGTGCGTGATGCATTGCCCGCCGCCGAGAGTGTGACGTCGGCGTACTACGACGCGGGGTTCAACTCCAACGGCCGCTTCTACGCCAGCGCCGACGCCCTGCTCGGCATGAAGCCCGCCGCGTTCCGCGCCGGCGGCAAGGCCGAATCGATTCGCTTCGCCGTGGCGCAATGCTCGCTCGGTGCACTACTGGTCGCCGCGACCTCGCTCGGTCTGTGCGCGATATCGCTCGGCGACGATCCCGAAGCGCTCGTGCGCGAATTGCAGGATCGCTTCCCGAAGGCCGAACTGGTCGGCGCCGACGCCGAGTTCGAGCGCTGGGTCGCGCAGGTCGTAGGCTTCGTGGAGTCGCCGCACGTCGGTCTGTCGCTGCCGCTCGATGTGCGCGGCACGGCCTTCCAGCAACGCGTGTGGCAAGCCCTGCGCGACGTGCCGGCCGGCGAGACGGCCAGCTACGCGCAGATCGCCGAGCGCATCGGCTCGCCTCGGGCTGTGCGTGCCGTGGCGCAGGCCTGTGCCTCGAACACGCTGGCCGTGGCGATTCCGTGCCATCGGATCGTGCGTAACGACGGTGCGCTTTCCGGATATCGCTGGGGCGTCGAGCGCAAACGGGCGTTGCTCGCTCATGAGCGCGATGAACATGGCGACGCCACCGCCAAGGTGAAGCTGTGAGCGATCGCGTACCGTCGCTCGACTGGGCCGCGCTCGAAGACGAACTCAACGGCTTCGGCGCGGCGCGCATTCCCGGCTTGCTGAGCGCGCAGGAGTGTGACGCGCTTAGCGAGATGTACGGCAACACCAACGGGCAGCATGGACGAAGCAGCACCGCGCCGACATCCGAGCGCTTTCGCAGCCGGATAGTGATGGCGCGTCACGGCTTCGGGCAAGGCGAGTATCAGTACTTCGCTTACCCGCTGCCGCCGCTCGTCGCCGAATTGCGTGAAGCGTTTTACGCGCCGCTACGCGAGATCGCCCATCGCTGGCATAAGGCGATGGGCATCGAAACCCGCTATCCCGCAACGCATCGCACCTACCTCGCACAGTGTCACGACGCCGGACAGCGCCGCCCCACGCCGCTGCTGTTGCGCTACGAAGCGGGCGACTACAATTGCCTGCATCAGGACCTCTATGGGGATCACGTCTTCCCGTTGCAGGTGGCGATTCTGCTGTCGCAGCCCGGCGTAGATTTCACGGGTGGCGAGTTCGTGCTGACGGAGCAACGTCCGCGCATGCAGTCGCGCGCCGAAGTCGTGCCGCTCACGCAAGGCGACGCCGTCGTGTTCGCCGTGCATCACCGGCCGGTCAATGGCACGCGCGGTGTGTACCGCGTCAACATGCGGCACGGCGTGAGCCGCGTGCGCAGTGGCCTGCGCCATACGCTGGGCGTGATCCTGCACGACGCGACGTGACTTGCCGTCCATCGATGTCTGTGAGAGCCCCGCAGCCCCCAATGAAGTGACATGACGCTCGACCTCTTCGGCAACGACGCCACCGACGACACCGCCCCCAACGCCCCGAAAGCCGACGAACTCGGCCCGGGCGCGTTCGTGCTGCGCGGCTTCGCGTGCTCGCGTCTGACGACATTGCAAGCGGATATCGATGGAGTGATTGCCCAGGCGCCGCTGCGTCACTGGCTGACGCCGGGGGGCAAGCGGATGTCGGTCGCGATGACCAATTGCGGGGAAGTGGGATGGATCAGCGACAAGATGGGATATCGCTACGGCACGCACGATCCGCTCTCGAAGCAGCCGTGGCCGTCGATGCCTGCATCGTTCGTCGATCTGGCGCGTGAGGCTTCGGAAGCGGCCGGTTACCGAGACTTCTCACCGGACGCCTGCCTCATCAACCGCTACACGCTCGACGCGCGTCTCACGCTGCATCAGGACCGCGACGAACGCGAGCTGGGCGCGCCCATCGTGTCGGTGTTGCTGGGGTTGCCGGCCGTCTTCCTGTGGGGTGGCCTGCAACGTGGCGACCGGACACGGCGCGTGCGGCTGGAGCCGGGTGACGTTGTCGTGTGGGGCGGCCCCTCGCGACTCGTCTACCACGGCATTGCCAGCGTCGAAGGCAGCTTCGACGCGCAGGCCGTACGCTACAACCTCACATTCCGACAGGCGCGCTGATCGCACGGGGCACCGGGCATCGGCGCGCTGCCGTCATTACTGTGGCGTCGAGGACTTCCAGCGCTCAGTACCCGACCGTAAAGCGCGCACGCGGGTGCTGGTTCTTCTCGAGTTCGTCGACCAGCGCGATCGCATAGTCTTCCATCGAAATCCAGCTCTTGCCGTTGGCGTCGACGAGCAGACCGTCCGCGCCGATACGGAACTTGCCCGTGCGCTCGCCCGGTTCGAACAGCGCGGCCGGCGACAGGAACGTCCAGTTCAGCGGCGAGTCCTTCGGCTCGGCACGCAGCACTTGCAGAAACACGCGGCCAGCGCTCGCTTCCGGCTTGTATGCCTCCGGGAATTCCGGCGTATCGATCAGTGCCTTGCCCTGCGCGATCTCCAGACTGCCTGCACCGCCCACGACAAGCAGACGCGGCACACCGGCGCGCTTGACGGCGTCGATGAGCTTGGCGGCGTCCATCGAGACGAAGCGCCCGGCGCTGATGACAGCGTCATGCCCGGCGAGCAGCGGGGCGAGCGACGACGGGTCTGCGGCATCGCCCTTGACCACGGTGAGGCCGTTTTCGGCTTCGACACGCTCGGGATTGCGCGCGATCCCCGTGACGGTGTGACCACGTTGCAGCAGTTCTTCGGCAACGCGCGTACCGACGCGGCCGGTGATACCAATCAAAGCGACTTTCATCAGGACTCTCCTGGAGGCGAGGGGGTGTTCGAAATGCGAATGCGGTAAGACGGCGCACGCCGCGACTCAGATCGCGCAGCCGTCGGGGCCGCACTGCGGCAATCCGTCTGCGGTCCCGGCAGTCGTATGGGTCGCCGTGGCCGCTTGAATGGCGAGCAGACGCTCACGAAGCGCATCCCGCCACGCGTCCGGCTGGCCGAGGTAGCGGCCCGGTTCGAGCCGCTCCCACTGACCGTCGGTCTCCAGCGCGAACGTCGGGAAGCCGCTGCCCCCGACACGGGCGAGCAACGCACGGCTGTCGCGGAAGTGCTGCATGAGCGTCGCGGCATCCTGTTCGTCGAACGCCCTCGCGAAAGCCTCGCGATCCAGTCCGAGGTCGGCAGCAAGACCGACCAGCACGTCGCGATCGGCAATGCGTTTGCCGTCGACGTAGTGGGCGCGTTGAACCGCCGCGAACATGTCGAGACCGCGCCCCGCGAGCGCTTCGGCAGCCAGCACGGCCGCCGTGGGCGGCGCGGAATCGAACACGGCCGTGCGGTCGCGCAACAGGCCTTCGAAGTAGGCATCGCCAAACGGCTGACCGGTGAGCGCTGCGATCCGGTGATCGTGCGGCATGACGTAATTGCGCAATTGCGGCGTGACCGGCTGAACGTTCGGGCCGGCCATCATGCCGCCGCCGTGAAACGCGACGTTCAGTCCGGCCACGTCACGCGCAGCGCGCACCAGCGGCGCGGCGGCGTAGCACCAGCCGCACAGCGGGTCGGCAATGTAATGCAGAGTAGCTTGGGTCATTTCGGGGTGTCCTCGGTGATGCGGCGCCGCCCTCGCATGCCAGACATGACGGCTTCGGCGCTTTCCATGAGTGCCATCGTAGTCGCGCCACTCGCGCAAAAAAAGCCCATAATGACGATCACTTTGTTGCATCGATCGAGCAAATCATGGACCGTCTGACTGCGATGCGGGTCTTCACCGAAGTGGCTGAGCGCGGCTCGCTCACAGCGGCGGCACAGCGTCTCGACATGTCGCGCGCGATGGTCTCGCGCTATCTGGCCGAACTCGAAGCGTGGCTTGGCACGCGTTTGCTGCACCGGACCACGCGGGCCGTGAGTCTCACCGACGCCGGTAACGACGCCCTGCCGCGCTGCCGCGAGATGCTGGGCATCGCCGACGATCTGGCTTGCGCATCGAACGCCGACAGCACGCCGCGAGGTCTGTTGCGCGTGGCGTGCAGCACGTCGCTCGGGCAGGCGTTTCTGGCGGCGGCCGTCACGCGCTTCATCGTCCGGCATCCGGGCGTGGCCATCGATCTCGTGGTGGCAGACCGCACGGTCGATCTGGTCGACGAGCGCATCGATCTCGCGATCCGTGTCACGTCGGAGCCGTCTCCCGGTCTCATCGCCCGCAAGCTGGCGACCTGCCACTCGGTGGTGTGCGCGGCGCCGTCCTACCTTCAGCGTCACGGCACACCCGAGCGCGCCGAAGACCTCGCGCTTCACAACTGCCTCACGTACACCTACTTCGGCAAGAGTCTCTGGCAATTCACGCACAACGGCGCACCGCTCGGCGTGCCCGTGGGCGGCAATCTGTCCGCCAATGAAGTGAACGTGGTGTTTGCCGCGACGCTCGCAGGCGCGGGTATCTCGATGCAGCCGGTGTACTCGGCGCTGCCGCATCTGCGCGACGGCACGCTGCGCGCGCTGCTGCCGGATTACGTGCCGCGCGAGATGACCGTCTACGGCGTGTACATCTCCCGCAAGCAGATGCCGAGCGCCCTGCGCGCACTGCTCGACGATCTGGTCGAACAGTTCCAGACGGGATTGTTCGAGGACACGGGATATCCGGGCCGTCAGGCTGCGCCGTCGGCCTGATCGGTACACGCGACCTCCCCGCCAGGTTTCGCTCTGCGTGACGCGGCGACGATGTCACCGAAACGTCACAATTCCCGCGTAAAAACGTCGCTTGCCTCGCCCGCCCCGGGCAAGCTGACGATGTTGCGTGCGCCGCTTTTCGGCCCGTTGTCCGTCAGTCCTTGCCGCCCGGTCGCGGACGCTCACGCGCGCCCCACTGCCCGACACGTCAAACAAGGACATCATGACGCACGACACCACACCCCAGCCGCACGATCCCTCGGTCGACACCGATCTTTCGCACGAAGACGATCCGACGAACCCGTCGCGCCGCCGCATCCTTCAGGGACTGGCCGCTATCAGCGCTGCCGGCGCGGCCGGGGCCACGCTGAGCGGCTGCGCTGCGGAAGGCGGTGCCGGTGCACCGACGGCCGTCGCGGCCGGCGGTACGTTCGACGCCCAGCTCAAGGCGAACGTCAAGACGGTCGTCGTGATCTATCTCGAGAACCGCAGCTTCAACAACCTGTTCGCCGACTTCCCCGGTCTGGAGAAGCCGCTGTCGAAGGTTGCCGCGTCGGCCTACACGCAGCTCGATCGCGACGGCAAGACGCCGATGTCGCTGCTGCCCCCGGTCTTCGACGGCCTCGTGCCGCGCTCGCAGATGATCGGCGGCAAGAAGTATCACATCGGTGAGAAGGACATCGCCCGTCAACCGAACGCGCCGTTCATGCTCAAGGACACCGAGGGCAAGCTGCTGCCGGAGTCGGTCATCACGCGCGACCTGTGGCATCTGTTCTGGCAGAACCAGATGCAGATCAACGACGGCGCGAACAACCAGTTCGCCGCCTGGGCCGACTCGGGCGGTCTGGTGATGGGTTACTACGGCGATACGGCCAAGACCCTCGACATGTACAAGATCGCGCAGCAGTACACGATGTGCGACAACTTCTTCATGGCGGCTTTCGGCGGCTCGTTCCTGAATCACCAGTTCCTCGTGACGGCACGCCCGCCGGTGTATCCGAACGCCGCGCAAAGCCCGGCCAAGGACAAGATCGCCGTACTGGCCGACGGCCCGCAAGGGGTGCGTCTGGCGGTGGCGCCGGACTCGCCGGCCTCGGCGGCCGACGGCAAACCGAAGTTCGTGCGCGACGGGGCCATCACGCCGGACAACTACGCGGTGAACACGATGATGCCGGCGTACCAGCCGTCGCCGGTCAAGCCTGCCGCCTCGGGCGACAAGCATCTGGCCGATCCGTCGAACCCGTCGACGCTGCCGCCGCAGAATTACGCGACCATCGGCGATCTGCTCTCGAACAAGGGGGTGTCGTGGGCCTGGTACGCGGGGGCATGGCAGTCGGCGCTCGATCACAAGGGCGGTGCGGACAAGCCGAACTTCCAGTACCACCATCAGCCGTTCAATTACTTCGCCCAGTTCGCACCGGGCACGGCAGCACGCGAGACGCACTTGCGCGATGGCGGTGAAGGCGACAGCCCGATCTCGAACAAATTCATCGCCGACGCGATTGCCGGCAAGCTGCCCGCCGTCACGTTCTACAAGCCGCAGGGCAACCTGAACCAGCACGCCGGGTATTCGGACGTGGAGTCGGGCGACCAGCACGTGGCAAACGTGCTCGCACACCTGATGAAGTCGCCGCAGTGGAACAACATGGTGGTCGTGATCACGTACGACGAGAACGGCGGTTGGTGGGATCACGTCGCGCCGCCGAAGGGCGACCGCTGGGGTCCGGGTTCGCGCATTCCGGCCATGGTGGTCTCGCCGTTCGCCAAGCGTGGCGTCGTCGATCACACGTTCTACGACACGACGTCGATCCTGCGCTTCGTCACGCGTCTGCATGACCTGCCGACGCTCGAAGGCATTGCGTACCGTAACGCGGCCTTCGCCGCACGCGGCACGAACCCGCCGGGCGATCTGACGAAAACGCTGGCGTTTGGTTGATAGCCGGATGACGATGGCGCGATAGCGATCTCATTGCGCTTCATCACGCTTCGCATGAAGCAAAAAAGGGCACCTTCGGGTGCCCTTTTCTTTGCCATCAGTGAAAGCATTACGTGCCGCTCACCCCTGCTCGTCGAGTTCGTCCGAGCGCAGCAGCAGTTTGTCGAGCAGACGTTCGTACACGCGCATCTCGTCGTCGGAGAGGGCGTCGAACAGTTGCTCGTAATGCGCGCGGGCGGCGTCGATCACCACGCGCCACACACGCTCGCCTTCGGGGGTCAGCGTGACTTTGACCGCGCGACCGTCGTGATCGTCCGGTGCGCGACGCACCAACCCGCGAGTGACCAGCCCGTCGGCGCCACGGCTCGCCTGACTCTTGTCCAGATTCGCGCGGCGCGCCAGTTCCGAATTCGACAACGCCCCTGCCGTCCCCACGGCCGCCAGCACGCGCGATTCCGCCAGACTCAGCTGCGCGCCGTCCGCGTACGACTGCGAGATGCGCCGGTCGTGCTGCTTCATCAGGCGGTGCATCTTGTACGTCAGGAACTGGTCGAGCGATTTGTGGGATGGCCGCATTTCAGTGTTTATCTCTAGACGAAATGGGTCGATATTTGGTTGCGAACGCAACATTAGCACACTAGAATTGTTGCGTTAGCAACTAAAGCTCGATGACGCCATTCGTCATTCGCGCGTGATGTTTGCGCCCCTGCGTCGCGCTCGCGTCGGCAAGGGATCCGCAGCCCGTGCGCCGAGCCGTTTTCCGGGTGCCGCATCATGCATAAACCAGAGACCACCCCGCGCGCGTCGCTTTATCACGCGTACCGCGTTTATCCCCATTTCTATCCGCGCGCTGCCACGCAAAGCGATGCGCCAACGGTGCCCGTCACCATCGTCGGCGGCGGTCCCATCGGCATGGTCACGGCCCTTGCGCTCGCGCGTCACGGCGTGCGCTGCGTCGTGCTGCAGGCGGAACAGCAGGTCTCGGAAGGCAGCCGCGCCATCGTCTTTACGCGTCGCTCGCAGGAGATTCTGCAAGCGGTCGGGGTGGCGGATGCCGTCGTCGCCAACGGCCTGCCCTGGACCAGCGGCAATTCGTACCATCGCGGCCAGCGCGTGTTCCGCATGGAGTCGCCGGTCGACGAAGACGACCGCTTCGCGCCGCTCATCAACCTGCAACAGAACGTGCTCGAGAGCTATCTGGTCGACGCCATCGAGCGCGAACCGCTCGTGGAGATTCGCTGGGGCAACAAGCTCGTGGGTCTCACCCCCGTGGCTCAGGACGATGGCAGTGAAGGCGGCGTGGTGCTGCAAATCGACACCCCCGAGGGCGAGTACACGCAACACACGACGTGGCTCGTGGCAGCCGACGGTGCGCGCTCGACGGTCCGCACCGCGCTCGGCCTGCGCTTCGAAGGCGCGAGCTACGAGGGACGCTTCGTCATCGCCGACATTCGCATCGACCTCGATCTGCCGACGGAGCGCCTTGCCTACTTCGCGCCCGACTGGAATCCCGGCAACACGGTGCTGATGCATCGCGAGCCGGGCGGCATCTGGCGCGTGGACTATCAGTTGCCGGTCGACGAGACGTCCGAACACGCACTGCAACCCGAGACGATTCGCGAGCGCATCAACGCGCAACTGGACATGATGGGCCTTGGCGGCAAGCCGTGGGAACTCGACTGGTGCTCGGTGTATTCCGCCCGTGCGCTCACACTGCCCGATTACGTCCACGGCCACATCCTTTTCGCGGGCGACGCCGCGCACCTGCTGCCGATCTTCGGTGTGCGCGGCGCGAACACCGGCTTTCAGGACGCCATCGACCTGTCGTGGAAACTGGCAGCAGTCGTCAAGGGCGCGGCCCCCGAACCGCTGCTGACGTCGTACACGCACGACCGCGTGGGCGCCGCGCGCGAGATCATCGCGGAAGCCGGCAAGAGCACCCGCTTCATGACGCCGCCCTCGCACGGTTTTCGCGTGCTGCGCGACGCCGTCCTCGATCTCTCCCTCGATCACGAATTCGTGCGACCGCTGTTCCATTGGCGCACGTCGCGCGCGCACGACTATCGCGACTCGCCGCTCAACAGCCCGAGCGACGACAACGCGACGATGGCGGCAGGCCCCACGGTCGGCGCGCCGGCACCCAACGTGAAACTCAGCGATAACGACTATCTCTACGATCACCTCGGTGCGGCCTTCCATCTGGTGACGTTCAGCGACCAGCCGTTCGACGACGCACTCCGTCAGGAAGTCGTGACGTGGCGCGAACGCGGTGTGCCGGTGAAAGTCGTTGCCTTCGCGCCGTCGCGACACAGCGTCGCCGGTGCCGATCTGACGTTGCCGGATCCGACGGGCCACGCGGCTGCGAAATACGGCGCGCAAGACGGCACGACGTACCTCGTGCGCCCCGATCACCACATCTGCGCCCGCTGGCTGAAGCTCGACGCGACACGTCTGGCCGATGCGCTCGCGCAGGCGACGGCGCGCGTCTGATCGACGACGTCACCGCCTCGTCGCTCCATCGCGCTCCAACGCGCTACGTGAACTGCATTTAGGGAAGCCCTGTCATGACCGCCCAACAAACCGCCATCGCCGGCCTCGAAGACATCTACGACACGCTGGCACTGGCGATCGATGCCGCGCCGGAAGCCAAACGCGAGTTGCTGCTCGCGAAAGTCGTCCTGCTGCTGGCCAACGAGATTCGCGATCCGCAACGCGTGATCTCGCTCATCCAGCAGGCCGCTGCGCAAGCGTAGGCATCCGTCACGCAAGCCGATACACCGTTCCTTTCGGCGCCCGCCCACGACGGCGGGCCCGCATTCAAAACACCGCCACACACCACAAGGCGGGGAGCGCTGGAGAAAACACCCATCATGAGCCGTATCACGCCCGCCGCCGGTGCTGCCGGCGGCATTGCCGCATCCCTGCCCGTCACATCGCCCGGCGACACGAACACGCACTCGCACGCGTCCGACAGACTCGTCGAGATGGCCGAGCGCGCCGTCGTGCGCAAGGTTTCGCGCCGCTTGCTCGGCTTCCTGTTCGTGCTGTTCCTGTTCTCGTTTCTCGACCGCATCAACGTCGGCTTCGCCGCGCTCACGATGAGTCAGGATCTCGGGCTCACCAGCACGATGTTCGGCATGGCATCGACCGTCTTCTATCTGACGTATGTGCTGTGCGGTGTGCCGAGCAACCTCATGCTGGTGAAGTTCGGGGCACGTCGCTGGATCGGCGCGATTCTGATCGCGTGGGGTCTCGCGTCCAGCGCCACGATGTTCGCGCACGATGCCACTAGCCTCTACCTGATCCGCGCCATCGTCGGCATCACGGAAGCCGGGTTCCTGCCGGGCATGCTGCTGTACATGGGCGACTGGTTTCCGTCCGCTGCACGGGCGCGCGCGAACGCGTGGTTCATGATCGCCATGCCGGTGACGTCCGCGCTTGGTGCCGCAGCGTCCGGCTATCTGCTGCGGCTCGACGGTGTGGGCGGACTGGCCGGATGGCAGTGGCTGTTCGTGCTCGAAGGGCTGCCGACCGTGCTGCTCGGCCTCGTGACGTGGTGGTATCTCGACGACAAACCCGCCGACGCGCGCTGGCTGAGCGCCGCCGAGAAGCAGACGCTGGGCGCCATGATCGAGCGCGATCGCGTCGCGGCCGTCTCGCGACTGGCAGGCTCACGTACAAACACCCGCGCCGCGCAGGACACCAGCATGTGGCGTGCGATTCTCACGCCGAGCGTGGCGAAGTTCGCGCTCGGCTACTTCTGTCTCGTCAATACGCTCTCGCTCGCGTCGCTGTGGATTCCGCAGATCGTGAAGAGCTTCGGCACGACGAGCAGCAATGTCACCATCGGCCTGCTGGCCGCCATTCCTTCCGTCTGCACCATCGCCGGCATGATCTGGTGGGGACGCCGCTCCGATCGTCTGCAAGAGCGTCGCTGGCACCTCGTCTTGCCGATGTTGTTCTCGGCGGCCGGCTGGGTCGTGACGTGCTTCGCGCCGGAGCCGTCGCTGCGGCTCGCCGGGGTGGCGATGGCGTCGACCGGGGCTTACACGGCGATGGCCATCTTCTGGACGGTGCCCGACCGCAGTCTGGCGCCGCACACGCGCGCCCTCGGGCTCGCGGTCATCAACGCCGTCGGCAATCTCGGCTCGGCGCTGAGCCCCATCGTGGTCGGCGTACTCAAGGACTGGACGCACTCGTTCACCTCGGGGTTGATGTTCGCCGCCGCGAGCCTGCTCGTGGGTATCGCCGTGCTGTGGTTCGCACCGCTGGGGCAGCGTCGGGTGGGATGACGCGTGAAGCGGTTCCGTACGAATCCGGACCGCTTCACGCGTGGCGGTCATCGTTCCGGGCCATAATGCGCGAATGTTGGGAAGACGGCGTTCGAGAGGATCGAAAGCGTCTTCGCCTGCGCACCCATTTGTCTTCGCGTCCAAGGAACCCTTTCATGCCAGTGACAACGCCCGTGGCCGCTCAAGGCCCCACGCTCGTCGTACTGATCGACGCCGATAACGCCGCGCCCGCCATTGTCGAAGGCCTGCTCACCGAAGTTGCCAAGTACGGCGTCGCGAGCGTCAAGCGCATTTACGGCGACTGGACGAAACCGAATCTCGACGGCTGGAAGAAATGCCTGCTCGAATATTCGATTCAACCGATCCAGCAATTTCGCTACACCGTCGGCAAGAACGCCACCGACAGCGCCATGATCATCGACGCGATGGATCTGCTCTACACCGGGCGCTTCGACGGCTTCTGTCTCGTCTCGAGCGACAGCGATTTCACACGGCTCGCGTCGCGCATCCGTGAGCAGGGGCTGATCGTGTACGGCTTCGGGGAACGCAAGACCCCGCAGCCCTTCGTCACCGCGTGCGACAAGTTCATCTACACGGAATTGCTGCGCCAGGATGACGAGCCTGACGACGACGAAGCCCCCACGCCGCGCAAACGCCGCAGTGCGTCCGAACTCAAACGCGACACGCGACTCGTGCGACTGCTACGCAATGCCGTGACCGCCGTCTCCGACGAAGACGGCTGGGCAAGCCTCGGCGCCATCGGCAGCCACATCGCCAAGCAGGCCCCGGACTTCGACGCGCGCAACTACGGCTTCGGCAAACTCAGTGACCTCGTGGCGACCATCGGGTTGTTCGACGTGGAGCAACGCTCGGGCAGCGGTAGCAACAAGGGGATCTGGGTGCGCATCAAGCCGAAGCGCAACGGATCGGTCGCAGCGCCGCTCGCGGCGGCCGACACGTCCGGGACGAAGGAGTCGAGAGAGCTGAGGGAGCCGAGGGAGGCAATGGCACCCAAGGAGCCCCCGCCCATGAAGCCGACGGAAGGCAACGAGGCAACGAAAGAGGCAACAAAAGAGACAACGAAAAGGCGCACGAGGAGCACGCGGGCGAAGTCGACGAAGCCAGCGAAGCCGGCCAAGCGCGGCGAATGAGCATCGCACCCACTTTTTTCAGGAATTTCTCGCGAAACGCTTGCCAGCTTCTGAAATTCACCCTATACTCGCGGTCTTTCTAGGCTCGTAGCTCAGTTGGTTAGAGCACCACCTTGACATGGTGGGGGTCGTTGGT
>NZ_MAOS01000074.1:0-15612 GCF_001721285.1 Pandoraea sp. ISTKB | reverse complement strand
TTTTTTTTGGTGCCCAGAAGAGGACTCGAACCTCCACGGTGTTACCCGCTAGTACCTGAAACTAGTGCGTCTACCAATTCCGCCATCTGGGCCCCGGCAGCTCGCTGTGTTGCTTGCTCGCTGCGAAGAAGTGAGATTATGCGTAGGGGACGCGGGAGTGTCAACAGATTTGTGTAAAAAGTTTTCTTTTCTCTCACGCACCCGGATCACCACGCTCAAATTCCGCACGGGTGGCAGTTTTCATGAGGTTTGCCGTATGATTGTCCCTGACTGTATGACGCCGCTCCCCGCGCGTCATCCATCTCCACGGACCGTCGGGCGCATGGTGCGCCACTCGGCCGGACTCAACCGGCACAGTAACGCTACCGACCTTTGAGCAAATATCCCTATCCGATCCCGAGCCGCGAAGAAATCCTCGGTGTCCTGCGCACCGCCGACTCCGCGCTGTCCGCCAACGATATCGCCGAAGCCCTCGCCATCAAAAAGCAGGAACGCGAAGGCTTCTTCAAGCGCCTCGCCGCCATGGAGCGCGATGACCAGATCCGACTCGATCGCCGCGGTTACTATCAACTGACTCACCCCTCGAATTTCATCGCCGGCCGTGTCATCGGCCACCGCGATGGTTACGGCTTCGCCGTGCGCGATGACGACGGCGATGACCTCTTCCTCCCCAACGAGGAAATGAAGAAGGTCATGCACAACGACCGCGTCCTCCTGCGTATCGCCGGCTATGACCGCCGCGGCCGCCCGGAAGGCCACATCGTCGAGGTCGTCAGTCGCGCTAATACTCATGTCATCGGGCGTCTCCTCAACGAGAACGGCGTCATGATCGTCGCCCCCGAAGACAAACGCATCGGCCATGACATCCTCATCCCGCCCCGCGCCCAAGGTAAGGCCAAGGTCGGACAGGTCGTCTCCGTCGAACTCACCGATTACCCCAGCCGCTACAGCCAACCGATCGGCCGCGTCTCCGAAGTCCTCGGCGATATCGACGATCCCGGCATGGAAATCGAAATCGCCGTGCGCAAGTACGGCGTGCCTCATCAGTTTTCCGCCGAAGCGCTCGCCGCCGCCGGTGCACTCCCCGACGAAGTCCGCGCTCCCGATCTGCGTCATCGCATCGATCTGCGCGATGTCCCCCTTGTCACGATCGACGGCGAAGACGCCCGCGACTTCGACGATGCCGTCTACTGCGAACCCGCGAAGGTCGGCCGCAGCAACGGCTATCGCCTGATCGTCGCCATCGCCGATGTGTCGCACTACGTCGCCCCCGGCGGCCCGCTCGACGCCGATGCGCTCACGCGCAGTACCTCCGTCTACTTCCCGCGACGCGTCATTCCGATGCTCCCGGAGAAGCTCTCGAACGGACTCTGCTCGCTGAACCCGGACGTCGACCGCTGCGTGCTCGTGTGCGACGCGCTCATCGCCCCGAACGGCGAAGTGAAGGCCTATCAGTTCTATCCGGCCGTCATCCACTCCGCCGCACGTCTCACCTACACGGAAGTCGCGGCAGTGCTCGGCAACACGAAAGGCGCCGAAGCCCAGCGCCGCGCCAATCTGCTGCCGCACCTCCAGAATCTGTACGACCTCTACAAGGTGCTCGCAAAGGCCCGCAAATCGCGCGGCGCCATCGAGTTCGATTCGACGGAGACGTACATCGTCTGCAACGCGCAGGGCAAGATCGAACAGATCCTGCCGCGCACACGCAACGACGCGCACCGCCTCATCGAAGAATGCATGCTCACGGCCAACGTGTGCGCTGCGGATTTCCTCAAGCGCCACAAGCAACCCGGCCTGTACCGTATTCACGCCGGCCCCTCGGGCGAGCGCCTCCAAGTCCTGCGCACGTTCCTCAAGACCCTCGGGCTCTCGCTCGGCGGTGGCGACGAACCGGCCACGTCCGATTATTCGGAACTGATGACGCAGATCGAGTCGCGTCCCGATGCCCCCATGCTCCAGACGATGCTGCTGCGCTCGATGCAGCAAGCCGTCTACAGCCCGGACAACATCGGTCACTTCGGTCTCGCTTATCCGGCCTACACCCACTTCACGAGCCCGATCCGACGCTACCCCGACTTGCTCACGCACCGCGCCATCAAGGCGATTCTCGCGGGCAAGAAGTACGAGCCGGAAGTGCCCGAAGGCGTGGAGCTGACGACGGGCCTGTCGCCGCACGCGCGCAAGCTTCAGAAAGACGACGATGCTGCGAAGAACAAGAAGTCGCCGGCCGCCAGGAAGCGCGATGCCATCTGGGACGAACTCGGCCTGCATTGCTCCGCCAACGAACGCCGCGCCGATGAAGCGTCGCGCGATGTGGAAGCCTGGCTCAAGTGCTACTTCATGCGTGACAAGCTCGGCGAGGAGTACGGCGGCACGGTCAGCGCCGTCACGTCGTTCGGCATCTTCGTGCAACTCGACGATCTCTTCATCGAAGGCCTCGTCCACGTCACGGAACTCGGCAGCGATTACTTCCAGTTCGATGAAGTCCGTCACGAACTGCGCGGCGAACGCACTGGCATTCGCTACCGCCTCACCGATCGCGTTCGCGTGCAGGTGAGCCGCGTGGATCTCGACGCGCGCAAGATCGACTTCCGCCTCGTGCGCGAGCCGAACGCCCGCTCACTGGCGAAGACGTCCGGACGCAGCGAGCGCGGTGGCGCACCTGCGCCGTCACCGGCTGCCGGCACGCCCGGCGTCGCCGGTTCGGCCAGCCCGGGCCCGACCATTCGTCAACTGCCCAAGGGCGGGGCGTTGCTCAACGGCGTGCAACCTGCACCGGCGGGCAAGCGTCCGGCCAAGCCGAAATCCGCAAAGGTGAAAGCAGCGCGCGCCGATCGCGGCGCCGCGCCTGCGAAGCACTCCGGTGGAAAAGCGCCGGCCAAGCGGCAAGGCGGTCAGGGCGGGCAGGGAGGTCAGGCGAAGAAGCCGCGCCGGTAAGCAAGCCATGCGTTTGCGATATGAGGCGAGCCGTTTGCAGTAATATGGGCGCCTTTGTCGGCGATGACCGGCATCGGTACCCGCGATGAAGTGCGGCGGCGGCGGCCTTGACGGGCTCCCGCCGCCGCGGTGCTTTTGGGGCCTGTCCAGCGCCGAAGGCACACGCTATTTTGAGGATGCAAAATGAGTAAATTGAAATTGCTGTTCGGCTTTCATGCCGTCACCGCGCGCTTGCGTCACGATGCAACCAGCATCGAAGAAATCTATTACGACCCGACCCGCCGCGATCGCCGCATGACGGACTTCCTCAAAGCAGTGGAGTCGTTCAAGAACGCCCCGGGCGTCAAGATCAAGGTCATTCAGGCCGACGGCAAGCGCCTCGACGGGATGGCCGGATCGTCGCGCCATCAAGGTGTCGTCGCGCAGGCGCAGGAAGTGTCGCTGGCGCTCAACCTCGATGAACTGCTCGACGGGATTTCGGGCGACCCGCTGTTGCTCGTGCTCGACGGCGTGACCGATCCGCACAACCTCGGCGCCTGCCTGCGTGTGGCAGACGGGGCCGGCGCGCATGCCGTGATCGCCCCGAAGGATCGCGCCGTTGGCCTGAACGCCACCGTCGCCAAGGTCGCCAGCGGCGCGGCCGAGACGGTGCCGTACATCATGGTGACAAATCTCGCGCGCACGCTGCGCGAACTCAAGGACCGCGGTATCTGGGTCGTAGGCACGTCAGACGACGCGCCCGCCGACATCTACGGCACGAAGCTCACCGGCCCGATGGCGATCGTCATGGGCGCCGAAGGCGAAGGCATGCGACGCCTCGTCGGCGAAACCTGCGACGAACTCATGAGCATTCCGATGGCCGGTGGCTGCGAAAGCCTGAACGTCTCCGTGGCGAGCGCCGTCTGCCTGTATGAAGCTGTTCGTCAGCGTACAGCGGCAGCGAAGGGCGCGAAGTCCTGATCCGGACCTGCGCCCCGTGCCGCCGGGGTGCAGGCGATCTCAGCTCGGGGTGGCTGGACTTCTCCGGCCTGCGCCCGTCTGCAAGTCACCGATCGAGTGCTGCGAACTGTGCGCGCTGCCGATGCCGCCCGACGGCAGAGACGGATACTCAGGTGCGACCAGGCGGTCGAAGCGTTGCTGAAGTTCGCGCTGATCCCGATTGGCCTTTTCCTGCTGAACGCGCTGCTGTTCACGCTGCTGTTCGCGCTGCTGTTCGATAGTCCGCGCGCGTGCCATCACATCGGCCTGGCGCTCGGCCCGCAACTGGGCATCTTCCCGAGCACGCGTGGCGGCTTTTTGCGTGGCATCTGCCTGAGCTCTCAGTGTCGCGGCGTGTGCCGCCTTTTGCTGTGCTTCCCGAGCCGACTTTTCCTGCGCAATGCGACTGGCCTCGTTCACCCGGCTCAGGGTCGCCTGCGTGGCACGCTCCCTGGCCCGTTGTGTCGCCGTCTCCTGTGTCTTGCGTGCGGCCTGTTCGTACGATCGTTCCGCTGCCTGCTGAGCTGCCTGTTTCTGTGCGTTCTTCAACGTTCTGCGCCGCGTCTCATCTGACAACCATGACACCGCTCCCATTCCCGCCGACAGGGTCTGCGATTTCAGTGTA
The DNA here is from genome assembly GCF_001721285.1 of Pandoraea sp. ISTKB. NCBI lineage: Bacteria > Pseudomonadati > Pseudomonadota > Betaproteobacteria > Burkholderiales > Burkholderiaceae > Pandoraea > Pandoraea sp. ISTKB. The sequence goes on along the minus strand of NZ_MAOS01000074.1, from coordinate 11,072 downwards.
TGCAGCGTTTTCTGGCGCGCCTCGAGAACACGCCGAGAATAGCTGGACGATTGCTCGGCAGCGTCGCGGCTTGCCGACGCCATCGCCGCGGCGCTCCTGGCCGTGAACACCGCAGCAGCGGTCTGCTGCGCTTTCAACGCCTGTGCGCTGGTCGAGGCCTTTTCGCTGCCATGCGCTACCAGCGCTCGCGCCGATTCCCCGGATTGCGACTCTGTGCCGAGCACCGTTACGCCATATTCGTCAAACGCGGCGCGCCAGAGCGCCTCATATTGGCTCTCCACTTCATCTTGCGTCGCGTCGGGATGCCGGGTCAGAAACGTCCGGTAGGCATCGAGCACGCGCTGCTTGATCGCGTTCACGCATTCCATGCGTGCGTCCGTCAGGGCGCGACGGTAGGAGGGCATCGTATCTGCGCAGATATCATCGACGGTTCTCGACGGCGGTGTCTCACCCGGCATCTTTTGGTGCCAGGCGTTGACTACGGCTTTTTTGACCATATTGCGGAATTCGTGAATCTCACCGTCCGTGTATTCCGTCAGACGCTTGTTCAGATGGTTGCCGCACGCAGTGCTCGCCATCCGGACCATGGCCGAATGCGTCAGACGACGGCAGAGCTGATCGAGCCAGTGTCTCGCAGGCTGCTGTCTCAAGTGATGATGCGATGGGGGTTTGCGCGAATCGACCTGGCGAATATCGAAGCCACGCTCGACCATCGCCCGCCGGTTGAACCTTGAGGCGAACGACGTCGATTCGTAGATATATTTCCTGTTGAACATCTGCTGTCTGAACTTGAGGGCGTGTGGTGGTTGGTTTATGCGCCGATCGGGCCAGAGTTCTTTCATGAACCCACGGTTTCCCAACCTATCTCGGGATAGCAACAGGATCTTGATAGACCTTAACAACACCCCAGCGTCGACCAGAGCGTCCATCGCGTTGATGAAGGCCTCGCCAAGCGGTTCGTGAAAGCTGGCTCTCATTCCGGTCATCGACGAGAGCTGATAGCCTTCGTCGCTATCGAACATCTCCCAAACCTCCCTTGGCGCCAAGAGTTCGTTGTCCAGCAGTTTGGCCAGCAATTGGAGGTACTCCGTGGTGCATCTGATGGAGAGCTGGGCCGTCGCTGGTGAATCGCCGTTGGCATGTTTGAGGCCCAGGGCGAGTGTCTTGACGATGTCGTCGTTCAAGAGCTGCTTCGCGGTTTGCTTGATAAGGGCACGATCGCCGGCATCCAATTGATCGCGCAATTGATGCATTACAACGGCCACGTGTTGAAACTCTCTGACCGTGGCGAAGTTGCTGTTGACGACACGAACACTGTCGTCTAGCAGGAAAACGTAATCGAGCGGGCGGGGCATAACGGCCTGCAAGGCCGGAAATGGATCGCGGTCCGGGGCTTCGTTGTCGACCAGACGGCCGACAAGCACGCGGCTGGTGATCTTCGATGGCATGTCGTCCATGGCGATGGCTTGCGCGATGACATCTTCGGCCGGCTTCATCTCGGGCGGCAGCGTGCCTGTCACGTTGCCCGCACGTGCGAACGCGGAACTCCGGTTGACCGCTCTGACATTATTCACGCGATTGCGAGCGTCAATCACCATCAGTTGGCCATCGAACAATGTGTTTCCCGTGCCCAGTTGTCCATGAATCCATAGCAGCGGCGCCGTTCCCTCGTGTGCATCGATTTCCCTGGCGAAGTAGACGCACGTGGTAGCGCCGGTGCAAAAGGCAACGTACATGATGTCACCCACGCCCGCGCGCGATTGCAGATCGATCACCCCCAGCCGGCTTCCGATGTTCCACGTGCCGTCGGCCATGTTCACGTCCTTGGGGCCCAGAATTGCCTGGAATATCTGGGGCACGATGGCGTGCTTGCTGGGATCGAATGTCATCCGACGTACGGCAAGCTCCGTGGGTTCCGGCCGCGGGGAGGTCAGGCCGGAGGGGCCTGGGCCTGGCGATATGTCATAGCCCTCGGTCAGCGTAAGCCGGATCAGGGGCGCCAGATCGGCAAGGCATGTCACATCGCGCTGGTAGAGGGGCGGGGGTGACGCGGGTTGTGGCTCGGTTCGAGCGTCGGTGTTCCCTTCGAGCTCGTAATTGAGTGTCAGTGTTTCATTGCCAGGCCCGACGCCTGGAGAGTCGGAGCCCAACAGGCGAGAAAAGCCATGTGAGTCCCGGTTCGACTGTGCATTGAATGGCGCGGCAGGGGCGTCCGGCGTGATCGCCGCTCGGACAAGCGAATCCATCGACGCGCTGCGTGAGCGAAGTTGCATCTGCGGCCATTCGGTTTGGGGCGTCACGACGCGCGGATTCGACATGATGTCGAGTGAATATCGTTTCTTAAGGGGGAGTTTGCTTCGTGCTTCAAAGGTCTCCGAGCGTTGCACTTGTGCGCTTGACGTGGTGCCCGAGGCTATCGGCGTATTCAACGGCATGGTGTGTGTAGAGGGGACGTCAGTGTCCGGTGGCAGACGGTTTGACTACGTATGCCGAATCGAGTGGGACGTCCACGGGAGTTGAGGTCTTGCGAGTGTTGCGGGTGACCCGAACAGGACCTTTCCGAAATCGCTCAATAGTGACGTCGCTGCGACACGGTGTTGTCGCGTCTCGGCGATGCAGGTCTCACCGACGTCTGCTTTGGGCATCGTCACCCGGGCCGATATCCGGCCCGGACTTGCTCAAGCTTTTTGTGCGAGATGTCTGTCGGTGGCATCAACCGGTCATCGCGATCTTGTCGCCATTCGACCTTGAGTCCTTCGAGGATTTCTGCTTTGATGTGCTGCCCACCGGCCCTTGCGGAATCGGTGGGAATGTGTGCACGGCGCTCGGTTGTGTTTGGCTACTGCCTTGCCGGCTCGTCGAGGGTGTTGATGAATGGGCGCTGAGCGCTTCCGAGCGGCGTTGCCGTGCAGCGGTTTCCTGTGTGGCTACCGCCTTCGCGTGCGCCTCGATTTTCTGTTGCATGTCATGCCGTTGCATGACCGCCTCTGCCGCGCGTCGCTGCGCCTCCTGACGCGTATGCTCTTGCGTAGCATGCACCCAGCGACTCACGACCTGCTGCTGAACGCGTTGTTCTGCGCTCTGTTGGGCACGCGATTTCACTTCTTGCTGCGTTCGTTGCAGGATGGCTTGCTGTGCGTACACCTGCGTGGTCGCCATGGCTCTCTGCTGCACCGCTTGTGTGACGCGTGTCGTGGTTTCTTCTTTCGTACGCTGGCCGACGGTTTCTGCCGCGCGATTCTTGATTTGTCGAGCAAGCCTCGCTTTTATCTGCTCGGAACTCTTGTAATCGGCCGCAAGCTTGAGGCGCTGCTCAACGTTTGCCTGAGTCGACGCGAAAATTTGCGCATGGGTTTGCCGAGGTGCCCGTTCGTCATCGTCGCAGGGCGCAGTCGTCGCGGTAGCGGACGGCGCCTTCGTGGCCTCCTCCCGGTGACTGTCTACGTCGTCGGTGCTCGGCGAGTCGAGGGGAAGATCTTCCCCGGCGACCATCCGCCGATAGCGCTGGAGTGCACTATCCATGATGCTGTCTTTCTCGGTGGACAATGCTTCGGCGGTCGCATCCGGGTGCCGGGCAAGGAATTCGCCGAATTGCTGAATTGCCCTCTCGATAATCTGGTTCACCGCGGCGGTTCGGAGTTCGGTCATGTCACGTCGAAATCCAGGGAGAATTTCGCTGACGATGATATCGATCAATTTCGGCGGCGGATTTTCCGAAGGAAATTTCTCTTTCCAGACTTTGCGTGCGGCCGAATTGACCCAGCGGGAAACCTGCGCCTCATCGGCCGACGTGACCCGAGGCATTCGTGGTCGCAGTATCTTGTCGAGGTTGATGAGACTGATTTTGTCGAGAACGTCTTTGCAGAGAATTGCACGCGTTTTGTCGAGCGCATGATCGAGGCTGATGCTTCCCTCAATGTTTTGCATTTCGGCAGATTTCCGGGCATTCGGACCGAACTTCAACGGGCGTACGGCGATAACGTTGCGGCGCGAAGCGCTGGTCGTCAGCGCGGTCGGGTTGATGTAGCCCTTTTTCAGCAATATCTTCTCGAATTCCTTTGGAAGAGATCCTGCATCGTCCCGGTATGAGCGTGCGCAGAGTTCCCTCGCAAAGCCTTCCATTCCAGACGCCTGGGTGGCGACGAGAATGCTAAGAATGCTGGAGGCTTCGATGCCATGTCCAAATAGCGTGTCGAGCATCGCGACATAAGTGTCGCCGAACTGTCGCACATATCTGGCCCGGCGCCCGACCATGGAAGAGAGGTGGCATCCCGCATCGGTCGCGAGCATGCGCCAGACCTCCGTCGGGCAGAGTACCTGAGCATTCACCAGAGCGCTCAGCAGTTCGATGTATGCGAGGGACATGCGTTGGGACAGTTCGGCCGACGTTCTGGAGTCGCCCCTCAAATGCTCGAGCCCTTTGGATAGCGTCGTCACATGCTGTTCTTGCAGCAGCGCCTGCGCCGCCTGCTTCATCGTCGTGATGTCTCCCACGATTCTCATATCGCGGAGCGTGTTCACTGCGACTGCCAGCGCCTGGAGTCGCGCGATGGTGGGGACGTCGCTATTCACATAACGGACGCCGGCGTCTCTCAGATAAACATATTCGATGCTGCGATTCACGAGCGTACGAAGTGTCGAGAACAGGTGATGGCAGTCTCGTTCCGTATCGATCATGCGACCGACGTACAGGCGCGATTCGATTTGCTCGACGCTCTTGTTGATTCTCATGGCCTCGACGATCACGTTTTCCGCGCTGGGGTGCACTGGCCTGGCCGTGTTTTCGGTGTCGTTGACGCGATAGAACGACGACGGCGCATTGTGGACGACGCGCCGGGCGTCGACGATGGTCACCTTACCCTCGACGACGGTGTCCGCCTCGCCAAAGGCGCTCTTGTAGTGGATTGGCAACCGAGGACATGTTTTCGTAGCCGGATCGAGTTCCTGAGCGAAGTAGATCGTGGTGCCGTCCTGCGTGTTGTACATCACGTACATCAAATTCTCTGCGCGGATTTTTTCTTGCGCAGCGATGGCGCCCGACGGGGTCGCGATGTTCCAGCCATCTTGCGTCTTGTGAACGACATCGGCACCCATGATCTTCTGGAAGATGATGGCGCTGGCGTCGTGGAACAGCGGATCGAATGCGCTTCGCAGCGCAACGATCGGCGCCAGGGGCCTGTTCGCCTGTGTCACGTTCAACGCTGCCCCGCCCGGAGCAGACAGCGCTTTCGTCAGTGAGGGGCAGGACATTGCCAGCGTTTCGGGGATTTCGACGGCCTCGACAGATTCGCTTCGAACAGGGCCGTCGATGGTCTCGGGTCGGCACTCCGGTGAATCCTCGTCTTCGCTGGAGGACGGTGCGCGCCCGGCTGCCGCGCTTGCGACAAGGCGACGCGTTGTCAAATGATGCTCGACCGTCACTGACAACATCCCGGGGGCGGTAGTGCTCAAATCGAGCGGTCGCTGCGATGCACCGCATTGCCGGCTTGCCGGACTGAGATCGAGCGCGGCTTGCAAGCTGACGTCGTGCGGGCTGGTGCGATGGATCGCAATTGGGCGAACGAGTGATCCCAGGGTCGGTGGCGATGCGCTCAGGCGAAGGGTGGGGCCGCACTGAGAGGGCCGTAGCTCTCGCGGCGCGTTCAGAAATTCACTGACCAGTCGTTTCTTGAAGTGTTTGGCGGTGTGCGTCGCCGTTGCGACAGCACGCTGAACCTGCTCTGAGACGGTTGAAGTCGTAGGAGACGTCGGAGAAACCATGGTGATGGGTGGCGGAATGGGAACGCTCGGTGGTCGTCATCGGAGACGATGCAGCGCACGCCGGGCGAAACACACCGAAGAGAGTTGAGGTGTCGCGAGTGTTGCGAGGGGGAGGTGTGCGACCTTTCGGAAATCGCTCAGCGAGGGTGTCGGTTGCGGCAGACTTGGCCGCTGTAAGGTAGCGGGATGCCGTAACGCCGTGGTTTGGGGGAAGTCATTGCCGCGCGCGCGGCTCCATGGCCGCGGCGCGTGCGTTATTGCGAGGTATATCGCGTTGACTTTCGCGTTGATTTATCGCGCTGCGGCGATCAACGCTTCGAGCTTGAGGGCGTCGGCGGCAAAGGCGCGAATGCCTTCAGCGAGCTTCTCGGTGGCCATGGCGTCGTCGTTCAGTGCGAAGCGGAACGAGGGTTCGTCCGTCTTCACGCGTTCGATGCTCGCGTTGCGCGCTTCCTTCACATCGAGCTGGCGTTTGACTTCGCCTTCGGTGGTGCGCAGTTGTTCCAGCAGCGCCGGGCTGATCGTGAGCAGATCGCAGCCGGACAGCGCCAGGATCTGGCCGGTGGAGCGGAAGCTCGCGCCCATCACTTCCGTGTCGTGGCCGAAGTGCTTGTAATAGCGATAGATGCTGGCCACCGAGCGCACGCCCGGATCGTTCTCGCCGGCATTGGCCGCTTCGTCCCAGTTCGCGCCGGCCGACTTCTTGTACCAGTCGTAAATGCGTCCGACGAACGGCGAGATCAGGCGTGCCCCCGCTTCGGCGCAGGCGGCGGCCTGAACCAGTGAGAAGAGCAGCGTCATGTTGCAGCGGATGTTGTCGCGCTCGAGAATTTCAGCGGCGCGAATGCCTTCCCACGTCGACGCGATCTTGATCAGCACGCGCTTGCGCTCGATGCCTTCGGCTTCGTACATCGCGATGAGCTTGCGGGCGCGGGCGACCGTACCCGCCGTATCGAACGACAGGCGGGCGTCGACTTCCGTCGATACGCGCCCGGGCACGATATCGAGAATTTCGCGACCGAAGGCGATCAGCAGGCGATCGATGATCTCATCCGTCGATGCCGAACGATGCTCGCCGACCACACGTGTGAGGATCGGGCGATAAGCGTCCTTCTGGACGGCGCCGAGAATCAGCGAGGGATTGGTGGTCGCGTCTTGCGGCTTGTAGGCGTCCATCGCCTGAAAATCGCCGGTGTCGGCGACCACGATGGTGTGACGCTTGAGTTGGTCGAGCAGATTCATGAGAGCGGCCTTGCGAGAAATGCACTGCGTGACATGAGGCATGCCGGGCGACGAAAAACGGCGCGCCACGCCCGACTCCGGTAAACTTCCGACTTTACCAAACTTTGCCGGAAATCCCCATGACCCAGGACGAACTCAAACGCTTGGTTGGCCAGGCAGCGGCCGACTATGTGAACCAGCACGTGCCCGAGGGCAGCGTGATCGGCGTGGGCACCGGGTCCACCGCCAACTGCTTCATCGATGCGCTCGCCGCGCACAAGAGCCGCTATCGCGGCGCGGTCTCCAGCTCCGAAGCGAGCACCGAGCGTCTGCGCAAGCACGGCATCGAGGTGTTCGACCTCAACCAGATCGACAGCCTGCCCGTCTATGTCGACGGCGCCGACGAGATCAACGCACTGGGCCATATGGTCAAGGGCGGCGGCGGGGCGCTCACGCGTGAGAAGATCGTGGCGTCCGTGGCGCGCGAATTCGTCTGCGTGGTCGACGCCTCCAAGGAAGTCGCCGTGCTCGGCGTCTTCCCGTTGCCGGTCGAAGTGATTCCGATGGCGCAGGCGAGTGTCGCCCGTGCGCTCGAAGCGCTCGGCGGCAAGCCGCAGGCCCGTGTGCGCGCCGACGGCAGCCCGTACATGACCGACAACGGTTGTGCGATTCTCGACGTGCACGGCTTGCAGATCATCGACCCGGTCGCCTTCGAGACGAAGGTCAACCAGATCCCCGGCGTGGTGACGGTCGGCCTCTTTGCACAACGCGGCGCAGACCTTACCCTCATGGGTACGCCGTCGGGCGTTCGTACGATCCACTACAAAGACTGATCTCAGGAGGGCAGGATGGCTGGATCCCGTCGTCTTCCCGAAACCTGGTTCCGCCGCGGCCTCTGGCTGATCGCCGTGTTGTTCGCGGCGTTTCTCATTGGCCTCGGCGGTCTTGTCGTCGACAAATTGCCTGGCGTGGCGGCGCCCCCGACACTGGCGTCCTTCGTCGATGTCGCGCAGGCCCAACGCGCCGATGCGGCGATCAAACAGGCGCAGACACAACTGGAAGATGTCGAAAGCCAGTTGGAGACAGCGCGCCTGCAACTCAAGGCGCGCAGTACGGCTTATCGCAATGCCCGCGAGTCGTTCAACGACTGGGTGGCGACACGAACGGCCACCGCGCAGGCCAGTCAGGACGCCGAACTCATCTCCCGCACCCGGGCGCTCGATACGCTCAAAGCTGCCGAGCGCGACGCGCAGACGCAGGTCGACAGCCTGGAGTCGAAGCAGTTGGAGGCGCAACGTGCGGTGCAATCGACGCGCGAGGCGCGCTTTGCCCTGAACGAAGCGGCGAGCGAGCAGTTGGCGGCGGTGCAGCGTTCGCAGGAATTGAAGGTGTTCGGCATCCGGCTGGCGTTGACGCTGCCGTTGCTCGCGATTGCCGGCTGGCTTTTCGTGCGTCAGCGCAAGAGCACGTGGTGGCCGTTCGTGTGGGGCTTCATCTTCTTCGCGCTGTTCGCATTCTTCGTCGAACTGGTGCCCTATCTGCCGGATTACGGCGGCTACGTGCGGTACCTCGTCGGTATCGTTCTCACGGTACTGATCGGTCGATACGCGATCGTCTCGTTACAGCGCTATCTCGCGCGGCAGAAGGCTGAAGAGCAATTGCCGGACGAGGAGCGTCGCAAGACGCTGTCATACGATCTGGCGCAGGCGAGGTTGGCGAAGTCGGTGTGTCCGGGATGCGAGCGGCCGGTCAAGCTGGACGACCCGGATCGAGACTATTGCGTGCACTGCGGCATTTGCCTGTTCGACCATTGCGGCACGTGCAAGACGCGCAAGAACGCGTTTGCGCACTTCTGTCACCACTGCGGGGCGCGTTCGAAGGGCAATGGTGGCGCGCCGAATGACACGCCCCCAAGTCCTGCCCCCGAAGCGGGTTCTTACTCGGCAGCGGCCGGCGGCGGCACGTAGCCTTGCGCCACGTCGGCGCCATCGCCGAAGAAATACTTCTCGGTTTGCTTGACGAGGTACTGGCGGGCGCGCGGATCGGCCATGTTCAGACGGTTCTCGTTGATGAGCATCGTCTGTTGCTTGAGCCATCCGGCCCAGGCTTCCTTCGAGACGCTTTCCCAGAGGCGTTTGCCAAGTTCACCGGGCATCGGGGGGAAATCGAGACCTTCGGCTTCTTTGCCGAGCTTGATGCATTGAACCATGCGGGCCATGAGGGGACTCCTTCGTGATCGTCGTATGTGTGTGAATGGGTGGCTGGCGCGCGGTCACCGGATTGCCGCCGTGGTAAGGGCGGCCGGTGAGTCGAAGCGCTGGCCGATATCCGGATATGGGGACAGGGGCGCGCGATGCAAGGGCGGTGGTTGAACCCTTGCCGCGCCGACCCTGACCCTCCTGAAATTACAGCTTCTTGATGAGCACCAGCGAGCGGCGCTGCCAGTTGTAGAGCCGGCGCCGGTCGGCGGGCAGATCGTCGACGCCTGCCTTGACGAAGCCGCGCTTGAGGAACCAGTGCTCTGTGCGGGTCGTGAGCACGAACAGGCGCTCCAGACCACGCGCGCGGGCGCGCTGCTCGATGTGCTTGAGCAGACGTTCGCCGTCGCCCGATCCCTGAGCTTCCGGATCGACCGTCAGGCAGGCCATCTCGCCGATGCGCTCCGTCGGATACGGGTAGAGCGCGGCGCAACCGAACAGGCGCCCATCGTGCTCGATGACCGAGAAATGATCGATGTCGCGCTCCAGTTGGTGACGGCCGCGCCGCACCAGCGTGCCGTCGGATTCCAGCGGCTCGATGAGCTGCAGGATACCGCCGACGTCGTCGATGGTCGCCTCGCGCAGGCTTTCCAGATTCTCGTACGAGATCATCGTGCCGACGCCATCGTGCGAGAAGAGTTCGAGCAGCATGCTGCCGTCGAGCGAGAACGGCACGATGTGGGCACGGCCCACGCCGGCGCGGCAGGCGCGCGTCGCATACTTCAGATAGAACGCCGAGTCGCGGTCGATCGTGCCCTGCGACTGCATGCGCTGGGCGTCTTCGAGCGTCAATTCACGCTGCAACTCGTTGTATTCGTTGAGAACGCCGGGCGTCTCGGTGATGAAGATCAGCTTGTCCGCGCGCAGCGCAATCGCTGCCGACGACGCTACGTCTTCCATCGTCAGATTGAACGACTGCCCGGTCGGCGAGAAGCCGAGGGGCGAGAGCAGCACGATCTTGCCGTTCGCGAGCGACAGGCGAATCGATTCCGCGTCGACCTTGCGAACCACGCCCGTGTGCTGAAAGTCCACGCCGTCGACGATCCCGACCGGGCGGCCCGTGACGAAGTTGCCCGACACCACGCTGATGCGTGCGTTGCCCATCGGCGTGTTCGGCAGCCCCTGGCTGATCGACGCCTCGATGTCCAGACGCAACTCGCCGGCGGCTTCCTTCACGGCTTCGAGTGCGGCGGCATCCGTGATGCGCAACTGCTGGGCAAAGTGCGATTCGATATGTCGCAGGCGCATCTGCTCTTCGACCTGCGGTCGCGAGCCGTGCACCAGCACGATGTGCATGCCCATGGCGCAGAGCAGCGCGACGTCCTGAATCAGGGAGTCGAGTCCGCCTGCCGCGACCAGTTCGCCGCCAAAGGCGACCACGAAGGTCTTGTCACGGAATGCATGGATGTAGGGGGCGACCGAACGCAGCCAGTCCACGAACTGGGCTTGATGGGCGGTCTCTTCGTCTTGGAGGGCGGGGTCGGGTTCGGTCAGCATGGGTGTACGTGCGCAAACATGCGCAGATTATATAATGCGCGCCCATGGCAAGTGATGAACGAAATCGACAATCTCAGCCCCCGAAGCCGAAAGTGACGGCGCCGGGGCAGACGCGTGCCCAAACCGCAGGCACGTCGCAAACTTCCGACCCCAGGAATCCCGTGAGGACGGGCCAGCCGCAGCCGCCTGCGCAGCCGGCCGACAAGGGCCGCCCGACGAAGGGCGGTGCAGGCACAGGAAACCCCGGGCAGCCCAAAGGCGCGCGCACCGACAGTGGGGCAGCGGCGGGCGCACGCCGTGCGTCGCCCGCCGAGCGAGAGGCGGAACGCGTCAAAC
>NZ_MAOS01000073.1:0-17501 GCF_001721285.1 Pandoraea sp. ISTKB | reverse complement strand
TCCTGCACACCGGCGCTCTGATCGCCGGTGGTGAAAATCGAGCCGTTGCTGCTGAGCGTCATGTTGCCGCCGAGGCCGCCATTGCCGCCGGACCCGCCGCCGATGTTCATGATCCCCTGACTCAGCTCGGCGGCACCGGCGCCGCCCCCGACCGCGTGCGCCAGAATACCGACGGCGTCGTTGCCCGAGGTCATGATGGTGCCGTCGTTCTTGATATCGACGGCCATATTCCCGGTGTTGCCACCCGCGCCGCCATTGCCGCCGTGTCCCGACCAGGGGCCGGACTCGCCACCGTTACCGCCCGCGCCGCCGACGACCGAAACCCGTATCCCCATCGCGCCGACGCCACGTGTCGCGATACTGCCGGTGTTGGTGAGCGTGACGGACCCCGGCGTTCCGCCATCGCCGCCCTGAAACCCGTTACCGGTGACCCCGCCGCCGCCATCGCCGCCGTCGCCCCCGAGGCTGTAGGCGGCAATGCCCGGTGCGTTGGCCCCGTCGGTCGAGATCGCTGCACCGTTCGTGATCGTGATATTCCCGGCGTTGCCGCCGTTCGACCCTTTGACATCCGTACTATCGCTCATACGTTTCGGGCCGTTGCCGCCGACGGAGCGCGCCAGCACGCCGACTTCGCCATCGCCGTGCGCCGTCACGGTGCCATTCGCCATCGACACGGTGACATTGCCCGCATTCCCGCCCCATCCGGAGAGCACGTAGCCGCCCTCCCAGTCGTCGATCCCCAATCCCCCCTGACCACCCAGCGACTCGGCGCGAATGGCCGCGCCACCATTGTTGCCGCTGGCGCTCGCGATGACGGTGGCCCCGCCACGCACGACCACGCTGGCGTCCCCGGCGTTCCCCCCGACCCCGCCGTTCACGCCCGGTCCCCAAGGAATCGCGCTGGCCTGTCCGTTCCCGCCGATCGATTGCGCCGACAGCCCATAGCCCACGGAACTCACCGAGCCGCCATCGAGCGTCAGGCGTGCGAAATTGCCATTGCCGCCGTTGCCGTTGCCTTCACCGCGATTCCCCCACAGGCCGCCGTCGCCCCCTTTGGAGAGGACGGAGACGCCAAAACCGTTGCTGATGACGGTGCTTTGCGCGAGAACGAAGTCGACGATACGTCCGAAGCCGCCGCTGCCGCCCCAGTGGTTGCGGCCATTGACGTCGTCGCCATTACCGCCGTTGCCGCCGCTCACGTCGACGGCGACGCCGGTCGCCCCTTGCGTCGAGAGAATGTTCAGGCCAGTGAGTGTGCGCTCCACGTCAATCTGACCGGGCGCACCGTCGTAACCGTTGGAATTGTGACAACACCCGCCCGTGGCGCCGCGATAGTCGAGGAACAGCGGCCCGGACGTCTGCGCAACGGCCGGCCCGGCGAGCATGAGTCCTGCCACGCCGCATATGGCCTTGAGGCGACGTGGCGCCGCCCTTGCGGAAAACCGATCTCCCACGCTGCCCCCCGATCCGAAAGCGTATGCCCGACTCCCGGATTCGCACGCCGTGTCACGTCGATGTCGTTCGCGTTTTGTCGATCCTTGCGCAGCGTGAACCCGTTTGTGCGAAACGTAGCATCGGTTGCGGGCGTACGGCATCCCCCGAATTGAGTAAATGCAGGCCGCCTAGCCTGTTTAGGGGATGGGCGATAGGATAGCGTTGCGCTAATTTGCATGACATTGCCCTCTTCCTCATTGTCCGGACCCCTAAGCCATGCTTGCCAGCCCGCCAGTCGATGCCGAACCGGTGCTCCCCGGACCGCTGTTGCTCGTGGAAGACGATCCTGCGACGCAAACGCGCATGTGCAGCATCTTGAAATCGCTGGGCTATCGCAATGAGATGGTGTGTCTGGCGGGAAGCCTCGCGCAGGCGCGCGCGCATCTGGCCAGCACGCCGTGTGCGCTGATTCTGGTCGACGTCGGCCTGCCGGACGGCAGTGGCGTCGATCTGATCGGCGAGCTGCATGAAAGCGATCCCGCCCTTCCGATTCTGGTAATCTCCGCGTGGAGTACGGAGCAGATCATTGTGCGTGCGTTAAGGGCAGGCGCGACCGGGTATCTGCTCAAGGAGCGCGACGACGAGGAAATTGCGCTCTCGATCCGCAGCGCGCTGCGCGGGGGTGCGCCGATCGATCCTTTTGTTGCCAGGCATATTCTTAGCCTTGTCGGTGTCAGCCGACCGGCGCCACGCTCACCGGGGGCGCCGCCAGCCACCGGTCAGTCGCCAACGGCCGAGGCCGTGCCGGCATTGAGCCCGCGAGAAATCGAGATTCTCGGGCTCGTCGCCAAAGGCATGACGAACCGCGAGATTGCAGCACTGCTCAATATCTCCAGTCTCACGGTCGCATGCCATATCAAGAACATCTACAAGAAGCTCGCCGTCAACTCGCGCACGCAGGCCGTGTTCGAAGCCCGTACCTTCGGCTTGCTGCCCTGATCTACCGGATCGCCACGATGCATGCGGCGCGAGGCAAGTCACTGCTTCTGCGCTGTCTGATCACCTTTGCCTGTCTTATCGGCCTGGCCCCCGGCATCGCGGATGCACAGGGACAGACACGTCCGCCCGACAATACCGCACTGACGTTCGATCGTATCGAAGCCGTGCGCGCCACGAGCGATGGCGTTGCAGGCATGAACCCCGACGCCCTCAACTGGACTGCACCGCGTGCCCCCGACGTCGGCTGGACCGACGTCACGCTGCCCGACGTCTGGACACGTCGCTGGCCCGACTACAACGGCGTGGTCTGGTACCGGCTCACGTGGCGGGAACCGGCGCACCCGCAGCCACGCGGCCTGCTGCTGGAATACCTGAATATGGCGGGTGCGGTGTATCTGAACGATGTTCTGATCCTGCGCGACAACTCACTTGTCGAGCCACTCACGCGGGCATGGAACACGCCGAGGTACCGGATTCTGGACACGCCGGCACTGCGTCCCGGCGTCAACACGCTACTCGTGCGCGTCTCGGGGCTTGCCGCGTACAGCCCCGGACTTGGCCCGGTCGTCGGCGGAAGTCCCGATGTCGTTCACAAACGTTACGAGCGTGAACAATGGATACGGCGTGACCTGCAACTCTTCAGTCTCGCCATCACGCTGACCCTCGGCATACTCGTGTGCATGCTCTGGTTGTATCGTCGTGACGAATCGGCCTACGGCTGGTTCAGCGTGATGTCGCTCACCTGGTGGCTCTATGCCGTCAATCAGGTGGTCACCCGGCCGTGGCCATTTGCCACGAACGACGCATGGGAAATCTTCGTCTCCATCGCCTTTCTCGCTTACTGCGGCAGCTTCACGATGTACGTGTTGCGCTTTTGCGGCCGACGCATGCCGCGCATCGAAGCCTTGCTATGGACAACGTTCGGCGCCGGCGCCCTCTGGCTGATCGTCATGCCGCACGATCGTATCGAGACGTCGCGCGCGATCTGGGCCATCGTCCCCGGCGTGACGTATCTGGCGAGTTGCGTGCTGCTGTTCGTCCTCACCTGGATGGAGCGCCGGCTGGAACAGCGCATCGTCTCGATGTGTGCGTTGACCTTCGTCGTCGCAGGCACCCATGATTTTCTGGTGTACTTCGGCGTGCTCACGTCGAACGTCTATTACACGACGCAAACGTCTCAGGTGCTCATGATCGGCATGGCCATCGTGCTGGCGAGGCGCTTTGCCGAGAACTCACGCAGAATCGCGCAGTTCAACGACGAACTGCGCGTCGGTATCGATAATGCACGCGAGGAACTGGCACATACGCTCAACCGTCAGCACGAACTCGAAGTCGTCAACGCACGTCTCGCCGAGCGGCTGAATCTCGCCCACGATCTGCACGACGGACTGGGCGGCGCATTGGTGTCGAGCATCGCGGCCATCGAACATGCACCGCACACGTTGCCGCCGGCGCGCTTTCTCGGGTTACTCAAGGAGATGCGCGACGAGCTGCGTTTCGTCATCGACACGGCAGCCACGCATCAGCAAGGCGAGTTGGCGCTCGTCGAGCAGATTGCGCCATTGCGGCATCGGATCTCGGTGCTCTTCGAGACCCAGAATATCGAGTGCATCTGGCGGCTCGACGGCATCTCGCAATGCGTGCTGAGCGCCGCGCAGTCGCTGGAGCTGTTGCGCATTCTTCAGGAGACGCTGACCAATGTGCTCAAGCACGCGCGGGCAACCCGTGTCATTGTCGAACTGCGCCACGACGGCAGCCAGATCACCTTACGTGTCGAGGACAACGGTATCGGTTTCGACATGAACGGCACGCGAATGCATACCGACGCCTCGGAGACGGGGCATCTTCACGGCACCGGCCTCAACAGCATGCATCGGCGCGCACAACGATTGGGGGGCTCGCTCACACTGCGACGCGAAAACGATGCGACGGTCGTGATGGTGCAATTCGACCGCCGCTGACACGTGGCTTGTCAGCCGCCGTTTCGCCCAGGATTCAAGCGCCCCCTCGACATCAGTTCGCTCGCGAACGGCGCGCCACGGCGACAACGCAGAGAAAACCGATCACCGATACCGCCGCGATAAACAACCCGGGTGCGGCGCGGTCTTTTGTCGTACTGGTGAGCAGCGATGTCGCAAGCGGTGTGAATCCCCCGAGCAGGGCGGCCGCGATGTTGTAAGACATCGCCAACCCACTGAACCGAAGGTTCGTCGGAAACAGATCCGAAGCGAGCGCGCCGAACGTTCCGGCGACGAGCGATGCAATCAGCGCCGCCAGACCGAACACCGCATACGGATGGATCGCGCCGCTCACCAGCACGACATAGAACGGATACCCGCCGACGGCGATCAGCAGCGCCCCCGTCATATAGATCCACGATTTCCCGACGACATCACTCAGCCAGCCGAAGACCACGATAAAGACCGACATCGTGGCGATGGCCAGCATCACGAGCTTGCTCGCCGCGTCGGGAGTGAACGCTGCCACTTGCGTGAGATAAGGAACCATCGCCACCGTCAGCAGCGCAATGAGCGCCTGATTGAGGCCGACGATGCCGATCGCCGCCACCACTTGCGGCCAATGACGTTGCAGGACTTCAATCGCAGGGAGCTTCGTGCGCTTCTGATGCTTGATCGCCATGAACAGCGCCGTCTCGCGCAGATCACGGCGCATCAACGCCCCGAGCGCCCCAAGCCCACCGCCGATGAGAAAGGCGATGCGCCATCCGTACGTCGACATATCCGCCTCGGCTAACGTCGCATGCAATCCGATGCTCACGAGCGTCGCGAGCAGGCTCCCCGAGTTCACACACGAGAACATCACCCCGCACGCCAGCCCGCTGCGCGAGGGCGCCGACTCGACGACATAGGCGATGGCGCCGGGCAACTCGCCACCGATACAGGCCCCCTGGACAAATCGCAGTGCGACGAACGCAATGCTCGCCGTCAAACCGATCGATTGATAACTGGGCATGAGCGCCATACCGGCAGTGGTCAGCGTCATCAGGACGAGCGATATCTGGAATGCCGCCCGGCGACCGAACCTGTCGCCGATGTGGCTGAGTACCAACCCGCCAAGCGGTCTGGCGAGGTATCCCACCGCGAAGGCGGCGAATGTCGCCATCATCGACGTGGCGCCGTTTCCTGTCGGGAAAAACGCCTTAGCGACATAGGGCGCGAAAATGCCGTAGACGATGAAGTCGTAGAACTCCAGCCCGCCACCTACGCTGGCGAGAAAGATCGTGCGCCAGTCGACCTGCTTTCCCGCCTCAGCCGCATTGCTTCTTTCGCTATCCTGCGATGCATCCGCTACCCAGTGATTTGCGCTCATCGGGCGCCTCCTGTCCGTGTCTTCGTGCGCGCTCGCAAGCGCTTATCAGTCTCTTGCCCGGGCTGGGGCGCATCACATCGATTGCGACGCCTTCAGCACTGCCTTCAGCCGATTCTCACGGCGCTGGGCGCTGGCATCTTTCAGCCGCTCCACGACGGCCCGCGGCGCGACTTCCGGCGTGCCTGCGTTAAAGGGCGGTTCAGGGTCGTACTCCAGAAGCAACTGGATGCCTTGCGCGACCGTCTCGCCGACCAACTCGCCAACCACTTTCAAGGCCATATCGATCCCTGCGGTCACGCCGCCGGACGTAAAGAAACGACCGTCGATCGTCATTCGCTGGCGACTGGGAATCGCGCCGAAGTGCGTCAGAAACTCCACCGCCTGCCAATGGCAACTGGCATGAACGCCCTTCAGGCATCCCGCGGCGCCCAGCAGGAGCGAGCCGGTGCAGATGCCGAACACATAGTCGCTATGCGCCGCCTGCTCGCGAATGAACGTCACGATCTTCGGATTCAGCATGGCGTGATCGACGCCCGGGCCGCCCGGAACGACGAGCAAGTTGTACTGAGGCGCGTGAGAAAAATCCGTCGTCGGCATGAACTGAAACCCACGCCCGCACGTCACCGGCGACAAGTCTTCGCCGACAAGATCGACCGTCCAGCCGGGCACGGCACTCAGCACTTCAAGCGGGCCGGTCATATCCAGTTGGGTCATGCCAGGGAACATCACTACGCCGACACAGAACGGTGCATCCGTCATAACATCAAGCCTCACATCGGAAATGGATGCCCTGATTCTAGGAGGCGAGAAATGGAAAAAAACACAAACACCCCACCTTTCCCGTCACCCCTGCCACGTCGCATCGTTTTCGTCGTGTACGACGGATATCAGCCGCTCGACCTGACCGGTCCCATGCAGGTTTTTGCGCTCGCGAACCGGGACTCGCCCGCCCCGCCTTATGTGCTGACAACGGTGGCGGCCCGGCCCGGGCGTGTCCGGGCCAGTGCCGGCCCGGATATCTTTGTGGAGGAAGGTCTGGAAGCCATCTCGGCGGCGGATACGATCCTGATCCCGGGCGGCCCCGGTGTCGATGCGGCATGTGGCGATCCCACACTCACCAACGCCATCGCCAACGCGCGCAACAAGGTGCGAAGGATTTGCTCGGTTTGCACGGGCGCGTTTCTGCTCGCCGCAGCCGGGGTTCTCGATGGGCGTCGCGCGACCACGCATTGGGGACGATGCGACGCCTTGCAGGCCGCCTATCCGAACATCACCGTCGAGACGACGCCGATTTTCGTGAACGACGGCAACGTGTGGACGTCTGCCGGTGTGACCGCGGGCATCGACCTGGCGCTGGCATTGGTGGAGAGCGACGTCGGCTACCCGGTCGCCGCAGCCATCGCCAGAAAGTTGGTGGTGTACCTGCGACGGCCCGGCGGTCAGGCGCAATTCAGCGAAACGTTGTTGATGCAGGAAAGCGCGGGGGACACGGCATTCTCGTCGCTGATGACCAAGGTGGCCGCCAGCCTGCACAAGCGCTGGGGCGTAGAGGAGCTTGCGGCCGAAATGGGCCAGACGCCGCAGACCTTTCAACGACGTTTCCGTCTCGCGATGGGCTGCTCGCCTTATGCCGCCGTGCAGGAAGTCCGGATATCCCGAGCCCGCCTGATGCTGGAGACGACGACCAGCGGCCTCATGCTGATTGCCGATCGCTGTGGCTTCACGTCGGAGGAACAGATGCGCCGCCTGTTCCAGCGCAAGTTCGGCCTGCCCCCCAAGGCGTTTCGCAGCCATTTCGGACGTCAGCAGGACGACGCTTAAGCGCGCTCAATTTGGCGTGATCGGATTTGTGAGCCCTATCCATCGCACCTAAACTTTGAACATGTACAGCGCCGATACGTTTTCGTTCTCTCCCAACCTGCTGACGAGACTCGGATTGCCGAGCATCGAGGACCTGTGTACCTACGCGGGCATCGCGGTGGCGACGACGTTCGATACGAGCGACTTTTTCCGCCTCTGGGAAGCCGCCGACGACGTGCTGGAAGATCGTGCCGCGGGCCTGCATTTCGGAGTCAAGAGTATCGAAGGCGGCTACGCCACGGGCTCCATGGTCGCGCTGCACGCGCCGTGCTTTCGAAGTGCACTCGCCAACCTCGCCCGATACAAGCGCCTGACCTGCCCCGAACGCGTCGAGGTGGAAGTGTCGGGGAACGAAGTGCGAGTGCACTATCACTGGCTACAGGCCACCCGCTCGGTGCCGCGATTGCTGGTGGATACGACGATGGCGGCCCTTCGCGAACTCGCACGACGGGGCACGGCGGGTGGCATCGCGCCCATTCGCCTGGCTCTGGCTCGGGCGCCCTCGGACCAACGTCTGCTCGCGCGCCACTTTGGCTGCCCCATCGACTTTCGGGCGACGCACGATTTCATGGTGTTCGAACGGTCCGCGCTCGACATGCCATTCGTCACTGCGAACGACGGTGCGTTTCATCGTTTGATCGACGGTCTGGAAAAGCAGTTGCGCACTGGCGGACAAGACTCGTCATTAGTGGCCGACGTACGCGTTGCCATCGCGCGACAACTCAGTGAGGGGCGCACGCCGAGCCTCACTGCGGTCGCCGGCCGGTTGCTGGTCAGCAGTCGCACGATGCAACGTCGTCTCGACGAATCGAATACCAGTTTCCAGGCGCAATTGGGCGACGTCAGGCGAACGACCGCACGCCGCCTGCTGCTCAACACAGAACTCGACCCGGTGGCGATCGCCATGCTGCTCGGCTTCGTGGAGCCTAATTCGTTCCTGCGTGCCTTCCGGGTGTGGGAGCAAACCACGCCACTACGCTGGCGCGATCGTCATACCCGTTCACAAGGATCCCTCTGATGTCCCAGCAGCGCGTACTCGTCACCGGCGGTTCAGGCTTCATCGCCGGACACTGCATTCTCCAACTTCTGGCGCAGGGCTATCGGGTCCGCGCCACCCTTCGGTCGCTGGACAAGGAAGCGGCAGTGCGTGCTACGCTGCGCGCCCGGGGCATGCTGCACGAAGACAATCTGCACTTCGTGGCCGCCGACCTGCTTCGCGACGAGGGATGGGCGAGCGCCGCCACCGACATCGATTTCGTGTTGCATATCGCCTCGCCCGTGCAACCCGGGCACGTTGAGAACGAAGACGACGTGATCGTCCCGGCATGCGAGGGCACCCTACGCGTGTTGAAAGCCGCCCGCGATGCGGGCGTCAGGCGCGTTGTGCTGACGTCGGCATTCCACGCCGTCAGTTGGGGACACCCGCATACAAACCGCGCCTTCACCGAACTGGACTGGACGCGCCTGAATGGCCCGGGCGTTGACGCCTACGGGAAGAGCAAGACGCTTGCCGAGCGCGCCGCATGGGACTTCATCGAGCAAGAAGGCGGGGCACTCCAGCTCGTCACCATGCTGCCGGTCGCCGTGATGGGGCCGATGGTGGGCAAAGAGATCTCCGGCGCCAATCACATCATTCAGATGATGCTTGAACGCGAGATGCCGGCGCTGCCCGACATCTACATCCCGATCGTGGATGTGCGTGACGTCGCCCGTGCTCACCTGTTGGCCGCGGTGTCCCCTAACGCGGCAGGTGAACGCTTTCTTCTCTCCAACGGTCCAGCGCTCGCGTTGAAGGATATCGCCGCGACCATCAAGGCCTCGCTCGGCAGCGCCGCCAGCCGCGTTCCGACCCGCACCCTCCCGAGCTTCATCATCCGGATCGGCGCGCGCTTCTCGAATCGATTCCAGGCCTTTGTTCACGACCTTGGATACGCGAAGCAGACCTCGAACGAAAAAGCGCGGCGAATGCTGGGATGGACGCCACGCGAACCTCGCGAAGCCATCATTGCCGCAGCACGTAGCATCGTGGCAAGCGGCAACGCCGGGCAGTAGGTTGCCTGCCACAAAGCCGGCGGCGGCACGATGTGCCGCGGACTCATTGGAACGGCACAGTCCGAACGAAATCGATAAACGCCTTGAGTGGCGCCGGCACCAGTTGCCGGCCCGAGTAATAGAGAAATGGCCCCGAGAAGGATTGCCACCACGATTCCAGAATCGGTTCAAGCGCGCCGGTCGTGAAATGAGGGCGTAGCCAATCCTCAAATAGATAGATAACGCCAGTTCCGGCGACTGCCGCATCGACAGCCAGATCCACGGCACCGCCCACATGGACGATGAGCGGACCATCGGGATCGACCACAATCACCTTGCCATTGCGCTCAAATTCCCATGGGTAGATGGTCCCGCTGCTGAAACGGCCACGGATGCAGGCGTGATTCAGGAGTTCCTTCGGATGTTTTGGACGACCGCGTCGATCCAGATAGGCGGGTGCTGCTGCGGCGGCCAGACGCTGTACGCGTGGACCTATCGGAACCGCGATCATGTCCTGCTCCAACCGTTCCTCATAGCGGATGCCGGCATCGCAACCGGCAGCAATCACATCGACGAAACTCTCGTCGGTTATCACTTCAACGCGAACATCCGGGTAGGCGGCAAGAAAGGCCGGAAGCATTGAGGGCAAGACCAGTTTCGCAGCACTGACCGGCACATTCAGTCGCAGCGTGCCCATCGGTCGGCTACGGAACTGGTTGACCACATCAATGGCAGCCTCCACCTCATCCAACGCCGGCGTCAATCTTTCCAGCAAACGTTGGCCCGCTTCGGTGGGCATCACGCTACGCGTGGTGCGATTGAGCAAACGGACACCAAGTTGCGATTCCAGGCGACGCACGGCCTCACTCAAGCTGGAAGCACTGCTTCCGCTAAGACGCGCACCATCTCTGAATCCCTTTGCCCGCGCAACAGCCGCGAATGCATTCAAGTCGTTCAGGTCAATTTTCATTGTTCGGAAATCCGCACAGCCCGTCCAGGTTATGTGGAATTGTCGCACAAGAGATTCGGCCCTACATTACCTGCACGTCTTTGGAGAACACACATGCCCAACATCGAAAAATCCGGTTCATACCCACTCGGTAGTCGCCACGTCCATCGCCTTGGCTACGGTGCCATGCAACTAGCCGGCGCCGGCGTCTTTGGCCCACCGAAGGATCGTCACGCGGCCGTGGCCGTGTTGCAGGAAGCTGTCGAACTCGGGGTCAACCATATCGACACCAGCGACTTCTATGGGCCGCACATCACCAATCAGATCATCCAGCAAGCACTGCACCCGTATCGCAACGATCTGACGATCGTGACCAAGATTGGTGCGAAGCGTGGTTCTGATGGCGCATGGCTGCCGGCAATGTCGAGGGACGAGCTAACGCAGGCCGTGCATGACAACCTGCGCAATCTTGGCGTGGATGTTCTGGATGTCGTCAACCTGCGCTGCATGTTCAGCGTGCATGGCCCGGCGGAAGGCTCTATCGAAGCGCAACTGACGGTGCTGGCCGAACTACAGCAACGCGGCTTGATTCGTCATATCGGCCTGAGCAGCGTCACCAGCGCGCAGATAAAGGAGGGACAACGTATCTGCCCGATCGTTTGTGTGCAAAATCAATACAACCTTGCTCATCGGGATGACGACGCATTGATCGACGTGTTAGCGCACGAAAAAATCGCCTATGTACCGTTCTTTCCACTGGGCGGCTTCTCGCCACTGCAGTCGACCACGCTGTCCGAGGTAGCGGCACGATTGCAAGCCACACCGATGCAGGTTGCGTTAGCGTGGCTACTGCGCCGATCCCCCAACATTCTGCTGATTCCGGGTACGTCCTCGGTAACACACTTGCGGGAAAACATGGCAGCCGCAGAACTCGTATTGCCCGATGACGCCATCGCAGCACTTGATGGCATGGTGGATTCAACGCACTAAGGTCAATATGCGGCAGGACGCCCCCACGCCTCCGGGGGCGCCCGAAGCCCTTAAGCCGGACAAGCAACCTCTACATTTCCCACGGCCCCACCTCGTCAGCCGTGATTCCGTAGCGTTCGAGCACCTCTTGATGACATTCGGGCTTCACCGCCCTGACTGCGGCCGCGACGATATGATCTCGATCAACCTCAAAGTATCCTCGCAGACGTGCGCGAGTGTCGCTCCGCCCGAAACCATCGGTCCCAAGCACCGTATATGGCGCACGGATATAGGACGCGATGAGCTGCGGGTAGGCCCGGACGTAGTCCGTCGCCGCAATGATCGGCACATCGCCGGCCAGGCAAGTATCGACATATGACTGGCGCTTCGACTCGCCGCTGAACAAGCCCAACCGTTCGCACTCACGCGCGTCGCGAGCCAGCTCGGAGAAGCTGGTCACACTCCAGATTTCCACGCCGATCCCCCACTGCTCGGCCAGCACTTCACCTGCGGCAATGACTTCACGTAAGATTGCGCCCGCCCCCAGCAGTCTCACGCGCTTGCCTGCAACGTCATTTTTCGGAGACAGTTCCCGGAAGCGATACATGCCCTTGATAACCGCCTCGTGCTGATCGTCCGCCAGTGGCGCCTGAGGATAATTCTCGTTGCCGACGGTGATGTAGTAGAACTCGTCTGCCTGCTCTTCCATCATGCGCCTGGCGCCGTAATGGACGATCACCGCAGCCTCGCCAGCGAACGCTGGATCATAGGCGCGGCAGTTAGGCACCGTCGCCGCCACGACATGGCTTGTGCCGTCCTGGTGCTGCAACCCTTCGCCGGCAAGCGTCGTTTTGCCTGACGTTGCGCCAATGAGAAAGCCTCTCGCACGTTGATCGGCAGCCGCCCAGATCAGATCTCCCACACGCTGGAAACCAAACATCGAGTAGTAGATGTAGAACGGCAGCATGGGCACACCGTTGACGCTGTAAGACGTCGCCGCAGCCGTCCATGACGCAATGGCACCGGCCTCGGTAATCCCCTCCTCCAGCAACTGCCCGTCGACCGCTTCCTTGTAAAACAGCATGGAGCCTGCGTCTTCCGGCTCGTACATCTGACCGACAGGCGAGTAAATCCCGATCTGACGAAACAGACTCGCCATGCCGAAAGTGCGCGCCTCGTCAGCAACAATCGGGACAACGCGAGGTCCGATCGTCTTGTCTTTGATCAGATTAGTGAACAACCGCACGAGGCAAGTCGTAGTGGATGTCTCACGCTCGTCCCCCGTCAATGCAAACTTCCCGAATGCATCCAGCGACGGCACCACAACAGGCTCAGCCTCGCGGGCGCGTTGCGGCAGATAGCCCCCCAGCGACGCTCGACGCGCATGCAGGTACGCAAATTCCGGCGTCGATTCGGCGGGGCAATAGAAGCGCATTTCACCGACGGCCTGATCGTCCAGCGGAATGGAAAAGCGATCGCGAAAGGCGTACAGCGCATCGACGTCCAGCTTCTTCTGTTGGTGAGCCGTCATCCGGGACTCGCCGGCATCCCCCATCCCGAATCCCTTCTTCGTCTTTGCGAGAACAACGGTTGGCCGGCCTTTATGCTCAGTCGCGGCTTTGTATGCAGCGTAAAGCTTCTTGAAATCGTGGCCGCCACGGCGCAATCCGTCGATTTCCGCGGTCGTCAATTCACTCACCAGCGCCTTGAGTTCGGGATCCGTGTCGAAGAAGTGCGACAAGTTGTACTCGCCGTCCTTCGCGCCGAGTGTCTGATACTCCCCATCCACCATCGTCGAGAAGCGGCGCAACAGCGCATAGTTCTTGTCGCGCGCAAACAGCGCATCCCACTCCGATCCCCAGATCACCTTGATGACGTTCCATCCGGCGCCCGAGAACAGCGCCTCCAGTTCGTTGATGACCTGGCCATTGCCGCGAACAGGGCCATCGAGCCGTTGCAGGTTGCAGTTGATGATGAAGGTCAGATTGTCGAGTTTTTCGCGGGCGGCGAGCGGGAGTGCCGCAATGGATTCCGGCTCGTCCATTTCGCCATCACCGAAAACGCCCCACACTCTACGGGTGCCGGTATCGGAAATCTTGCGGTTTTCGAGGTAGCGCAAGAAGCGCGCCTGATAAATAGCGCTGATGGGACCAATGCCCATCGACCCCGTGGGGAATTGCCAAAAATCGGGCATCAACCAGGGATGCGGGTACGAGCACAGCCCCTGCTTGCCGACTTCCTGGCGATAGTTCGCCAACGCGCTCTCGCTTAAACGCCCCTCCAGATAGGCGCGCGCATAGACGCCCGGCGCGGAGTGCGGCTGGAAGTACACGAGATCCCCCTTGCCCTGCGGCCCGTCGGCATGGAAAAAATGATTGAACCCAACCTCGAACAACTCTGCCGCCGACGCGTAGCTTGCAATGTGCCCGCCCAGTTCGCCGTACGACTTGTTTGCACGCACCACCATGGCCAGCGCATTCCATCGCATGATGGACGTGAGCCGCTGCTCCAGCGCCAAGTCACCGGGATAGCGCGGCTGCTCGTCCGCAGAAATCGTATTTTGATAGGCCGAGTACGGTGCGCTACCCCGCTGGATCTTGAGGTTTCTTGCATGAGCTTCAAGTTTATCCAGCAAAAATCTGGCACGCTCCGGACCGCCGTACTTCAGCACGGAATCGAGTGAGTCCAACCACTCACGGGTCTCCTGTTCGTCTTCGTCATGGGGTTGTCGCGCTTCAGCCGCTTGATGACTCATTTGTCTCTCTCAATATTGAAGGATGCCGGCGTGTTGTCGCCCGATCGCATCGGGCAATCCCGCGTTGACCGGCTTGATTGAAGTCCGGTCGAAGGAAATCAAATCGACGGAAGCAGCATGTCCTGCAGTCCATGACCGCTACGCACCATCGGCCAGACATCCGCCGCCGGATCGACATGAAAATCTATGAAGACGGTGCGATCCTTCATCGCGATCGCCTCGCGAATCGCGCCCTCCACGTCGGCGCGTCGGTCAACCCTGAACCCGATGTGCCCGTAAGCACGGGCCAACGCGGCAAAATCGGGAAGCGCTTCCATGTAGGAGTGTGAGCGGCGTTTCTCGTACTCCACATCCTGAAGTTGCTTGACCATGCCAAGATGACCGTTATTCAGCGAGGCAATCTTGATAGGAAGATCGTATTGACGACAGGTAGAAAGTTCCTGAATGCACATCTGTATGGATCCGTCGCCTGTCACCGTGAACACGTCCTCATCGGGAAATGCGCGTTTCACCCCCATCGCGAACGGAAGACCGACGCCCATGGTCCCCAATCCACCGGAATTCACCCA
Source organism: Pandoraea sp. ISTKB (assembly GCF_001721285.1). Taxonomy (NCBI): domain Bacteria; kingdom Pseudomonadati; phylum Pseudomonadota; class Betaproteobacteria; order Burkholderiales; family Burkholderiaceae; genus Pandoraea; species Pandoraea sp. ISTKB. The sequence continues at coordinate 2,605 of NZ_MAOS01000073.1, read as the reverse complement.
TCGCCGCGGTCGATCGAAACCGAAGTACTGTGCCGTCCACATCTGGTGTTGCCCGACGTCGGCGCAGACGAATGCATTGCCTCCGGTGAGCGAAAAAATCGTCTCGATAACGAACTGTGGCTTGATGATGTCGCCGGTGTCGGCGTAAGCGAGACACTGTCGAGCACGCCACGTCGCGATTTGTGCCCACCAGCTGTCGCGCGATGCATTCGCGGCGCCGTCATGCCGCAGCACTCGGTTCAGCTCTGCAACGACACACCGCGCGTCTCCCACAATCGGCACCGTAGGACGCACCCGTTTCGCGATAGACGCGGGATCGATATCGATGTGAATGATCTCGCGTGAGCGTGAGCAGAAATCGTCGACGTTGCCGATGACCCGATCGTCGAAACGTGCACCGATGGCGATCACCACGTCGCAGGCCTGCATCGCCTGATTCGCCTCATAGGTGCCGTGCATTCCGGGCATGCCGATGAAACGGGAATCCGATGCAGGAAATGCGCCGAGTCCCATCAACGTGCTGGTAACGGGCGCATCGAGCAGCGAGGCGAGTTCGATGACCTCACTTGCCGACTCGGATGCGATGACCCCGCCCCCTGTGTAGATCAGCGGCGCCCTGGCCTCGCGCAACAGCCTCGCAGCCTGACGAATATGCCCGGAATGCCCATCCGACGCGGGCCGATAGGAGCGCAACGCCAACCGGTCGGGATAGTGAAACTCACCGATGGCCGCTGCGACGTCCTTCGGTACGTCCACATGCACCGGGCCTGGGCGTCCCGTCCTGGCAATATGAAATGCCTTCTTCATCGTCGCCGGGATATCCTCGACTCGACGAACGAGAAAACTGTGTTTGACGACAGATCTCGTAATGCCAACGGCGTCGCACTCCTGAAAGGCATCTTGCCCAATCACCGAGAGCGGCACATTGCCCGAGATGACAACCAGCGCAATGGAATCGAAATAGGCCGTCGCAATTCCCGTAACGGCGTTCGTGACCCCTGGGCCCGACGTCACTAAAGCGACGCCAACCTTGCCAGTCGCCCGGGCGTATCCATCCGCAGCGTGAACGGCTGCTTGCTCGTGACGCACGAGAATATGCTCGATCTTTTCTTGCTGCCCCAGCGCGTCATAGAACGGCAGGACTGCGCCACCGGGATAGCCCCAGATCGTATCGACGTCTTCCCTCGCAAGCGCTTCGAGCACCATCCTCGCACCGCTTATCCTGGTAAGGCGGGCCTGTTCGCACGCACCTGCCGTGTACGCTGATTTCACGACTTCAGTCTTCATGATGACAGGCAAGTGTCGTTCATCGGCAACCTGATGTCCGCCAGGAATTTCCGGGCACGTGGGCTTTCCGGAGATCGGAAGAAGCGACTTGGCTCTGCGCGCTCGACAATGCAGCCCTGATCCATGAAGAGGATGCGATCGGAAACTTCTCGCGCGAAAGACATCTCGTGCGTCACGCAAACCATCGTCATTCCATCTTTGGCCAACCCCTTCATGACCTGAAGCACTTCGTTGACCATCTCGGGATCAAGCGCGGATGTCGGCTCATCAAACAACATGACGGGAGGACGCATCGCCAGCGCGCGTGCAATCGCCACGCGCTGCTGCTGCCCGCCCGAGAGTTGCGAGGGATACGACGCCGCTTTGCTTGGCAAGCCGACGCGTTCGAGCAGACTCATGGCGAACGCAACGGCGTCTTTCCTGCTCTGCCGACGCAGACGCATCGGGGCCATGATGCAGTTTTCCAGCACACTCAGGTGCGGGAAAAGATTGAACTGCTGAAACACGAAACCGATGTTGCTACGCAATGCATTCACGTCGATGCCACGCTCATAGATGTTTTTTCCATCGACGTGAATCGAGCCGGACTGGATCATCTCGAGGCGGTTCAACGTCCGGATCAGTGTCGATTTTCCAGAGCCCGACGGGCCGCAAATCACCACAACCTCGCCTTTGGAAATCACTTCGCTCACGTCGACAAGGGCGTGATAATCGCCGTACCACTTGTTGACACTCTCAATCTTGATCATCTTTAGACCTTTGACGAAGCGGTGCGAATCGCGAGCCGCTTTTCCAGTGTGAATGCCGAGCGGGTCAACGCGAAGCACATGAGGAAGTAGCTGATTCCCAGAATCAGATAGACCTCGACAGATTTCGACACGACCTGCGCAGATATCTGACTTGCGATGAATGACAGCTCCGGCAGGCTGATGATGTAGCCGAGGGAGGTTTCCTTTATCGTCGACACCAACTGATTCAGCAGTGACGGAAGCATGTTGCGCAGCGCCTGTGGAAGGATGATTTTGAGCATCGCGTCCATGTAGCTGAATCCTAGCGACCTGGCGCTTTCCATTTGCCCGCGCGGCAAGCCCTGAATCCCCGCCCGTACGATTTCTGCGAGATATGCGCCGTCGAAGATGACAAGCGAGACAAGCATCGTGCTGAATTGGTCCGTGCGATGGCCCGTCACCGACGGCAGCAGAAAATACGCCCAGAAGATCACCATCAGCAATGGCGTTCCCCTCACGGCAAAGACCAGGGCGGTGACGGGCACCCGCAGCACTGCGAACGGGCTCGTGCGGCACAGCCCGAAAATCAC
>NZ_MAOS01000072.1:0-195462 GCF_001721285.1 Pandoraea sp. ISTKB | reverse complement strand
TTCATGTTTCGGTCGATCCTTCGGCCGGCACGACGTCATCTACGAGACGCCGCCCTCACGGCCTGTGGGCGAGTCGGAGCCTGTCGGTCTGGGAGATAGCTTACACCGCGATGCGTAACAGGTCTCGCGGAGGTCTTGTCGGTACGCCACTGACACGCGCGCCGCCGTCAAGCTTCCATCGACGGCAAAGCCCCGTGTGACGGGCGTTTCCCCTTGGATCTCTCACAACGTAAGGCAGTTTTGGCAGCGCAATATCGGTGACGTCCGTTGGCACAGCCCCGTCGCGCGGGTGCGGGGCGGCACGATTGCGTCCGACTATTGATCGATTGGCGCGATATATGCAACTTAATGTAAAATGCGCGGGTTTTACTGGGTACTTACCCGAAGTTTTTCCTAAACTTCGATTTCGAATATCGCCGCAGTGCGGCACGTGTGCACTCCGAACCATTCCGACTCCGAAGAGAGTCGATCCGGGGTTCGAAGTTTTGTGCACGGGGGGAGTTAACGAATGAACGTCGTACGGCATCGCCGTCCGACAGGGGCACGTAATACACAAAAAGCTGCGCAGTCGGCCATGCGACGCAATTCGCATGCCATTGCGCAAGCTATGGGACACGCTGGCGCATCTGCACGCCGTGTTGTCCTGACGATCCTGTTGGGCACTGCCACATTCATGAGCACGAGCGTCGCGCTCGCGCAGACATCTCAGTCACCGCTGACGCCGGCCAATGCCGAGCCGTCGGCGACAGTTGCTGCCACGGCCAGCGCCAACAGTGCGGTCGTTGCGCTGCCCTCGTCGGGAGCGTCCACGGCGATCAAACCGGCGGTCCCGATCGGTCAGTCGACCATCACGCAGGGGGTGGCGCAACTCAAGGAGCGCTACAACCTCTCGCACGTCTGGCTGCGCACCGAGACGGACGGTGGCGTTGCATTGGAAGCCGCGACGCCGGGCGATGACGTCCAGCAACTGCTGCCCGTGGCCAGTCTGTCGAAATCGGTAACAGCCATCGGCATTGCGCTGCTCGTACAGCAGGGCAAGCTATCGCTGGACGCCAAGCTCGGCGAGTTGCTCGACGTCTACTCGAAGCAGCATGGCAAGCCGCTCGACCCGAGCTTGCGCGAGCTGACCGTGCGGCGTCTGCTCGCGCACCGGGCGGGGCTCGCGACGAACGGCTTCAACGATCCGGTCAACGGCCTGTTCAGCGGCCTGGCGATTCGTCGCGTGGGCGGCAGTGCCGACTTCTTCAACTATCTCGACGCGGGCGACGCCGGCCACTCGACGGGCCGTTCCGACTTCGTGTATTCGAACGTCTCATATCTGTTGCTCGGGATGGTGATCGAAGCGGTATCGGGCGAGGACTACAAGGACTTCTGCGAGAAGTTCATCTTCGCACCGCTGGGCGTGACGGATGCGAAGCTGCCGGACAGCTGGCGTCTGCTTGCGCCGTTCGCGGGCTGGCAGATGTCGACGGGCGCGTTGCTCAAGGTGTGGCGTGTATTCGATATCCGGCGGCCGAGCCTGCTCACGGAGAAGACGCTGCGCGCGCTGTTGCTCGACAAGCAGTCGGGGCCGGTGAATTCGGATCGTGATGTGTATTACACGCTGGGCGTGTTCATGCTGCCGGGTGCGGGCGACCGCAGTTATCGCATCAGTCACGACGGCATCGCGGACTTCTTCCGTACGCAGTCGACTTATTACACGGTGGTGGAGAAGACGGTACCGGGCGACAGTTGGGCGCTGGTGGTGTCGCCGATTCCGTCGCGCGGTCAGTTCGGCGCGATTCAGCGCGACGTGCGCCGGATCATTCGTCAGGCGCGTCTGGTCCCTTGAGGGCGGTTGCGTCGGTCCTGGCGACGGCATCGTCGCCGGGACCGCAAAGATCCGTGAGATCGCAAACGTAGGTCCCTGCAATCAGACCGCGCTTCTGCGACGCGGTCAGTTGCTTGATGCGGTACTCGGCCCGCGAAGCCGCCGAGCGATCGGCAAACGAGAGCGAGAGCAGAATGCGCGAGGGCGGATACGCCCGCGTGAACCGCGCCCCCTTCCCTGCGACATGCGCCGCATAGCGCGCCTCGACGTCAACCGTTATCCCGGTATAAATCCGTCCACCCGCACACTCCAGCAAGTAGAGAAACCATGGCTTCGGTGGTGGGGTGACGAAGGCTTCGTCTTCGACTCTGTTAGTTGCTTCTTTCACGTTCAACGCACGCTCACTCACTTGACGACCAGGGCGACAGCGCGGGCAGAAGCATCGCCCACGACGACTCACCTTCCGTTCGAGCCAATCTGGCGCAAAGCGGCCAATTTACTCCCGAAATCGCAACTTTCGAACGAAATGATTTCATTATTCCCGCGAAGTCGCATCTTGGGGTAACGTCACACATCCACTGGCCCAACACGAAAACGACAAGCGCCATGACCGAGTCCGCTGCACCGGAGACACCTCACCCATCCCAGTCCGCGCATACGGCCGACGTCGCGCGACGCGAACGCTTACGGGCTCGCCTGCGCGCACTCGGTGGTTACGCCGCCTATGCCGCGCTTGCCCTCGCCCTCTGGGCGGCGAGCCACGGTAGCACTACGCTGGGATTGTCGCCGACCGCTGCGCAGGCCGCCGTGCTCGTGCTCTTCACGATCGGCGCATGGGCGTTCGGTCTGTTTCCCGAGCCCGTCACGACCCTCACCTTCTTTCTGCTCGCCGTGCTGCTTCACGTAGCGAAGCCGGAGGTGATCTTCGCAGGCTTTCACTCGGCGGCGTGGTGGCTCGTCTTCGGCGGCGCCGTGACCGGGCTCGCCGTTCGCACGACCGGCCTCGGTTCGCGTCTGGCATCGACCGTCTTCGCACTCAAGCGTCCGACGTACCCGCGCTACGTGGCGTCCGTGCTGATCGCGAGCGTCGGGCTCGCGTTCGTCATGCCTTCTACTACCGGGCGCATTCTGCTGCTCATCCCCATCGTGCTCGCACTCGCGGACCGCATCGGTCTCACCGAGGGACGTCGCGGCCGCACCGGCCTCGTGATGATGGTCGCCGCCGCCAGCTACATGCCACCGACGACGATTCTGCCCGCGAACATTCCGAACAGCGTGCTGATGGGCGCCGCCGACTCGTTCTACGGCGTGAAGCTGCATTACGCGCCGTACCTGCTGTTGCACTTCCCTATTCTCGGGGCACTCAAGGCCGCGATTCTGATCTGGGTCGTCTGCCGCCTGTTCCCGGACGACGGCCCGCTCACGAACACTGCCACCGCAACACCCCCGCCGTTCACCGCCGACGCGCGACGTCTGTCCATTCTGCTGGCGCTCGCACTCGCCGGCTTCGCCACAGACGCGTGGCACGGCATCTCCCCCGCGTGGATCTCGGTGGCCGCCGCCATTCTCTGTCTGCTGCCCGCGATTCACATCGTCACGCCTAAGACCTTCACCGATCAGATGCAGATCACCCCGCTCATCTACGTGGCGGGATTCCTCGGGGTCGGTGCGGTGGTCGCCGATACGGGACTCGGAGAAAAGGTCGCGCGGCTCTGTCTGGATGCCGTGGGCATGGTGCCCGGTACCCCCGTCATCAACGCCGCATGGCTGATTGCCATCGGTGCGGCCATCGGCCTCGTCGCCACCCTGCCGGGTCTGCCCGCCGTGCTCACACCGCTCGCGGGGCAACTGTCGACGGCCAGCGGCCTGCCGCTCTACACCGTGCTGATGCTGCAAGTGCCGGTCTTCTCGACGGTGTTGCTGCCGTACCAAAGTCCGCCGATGATGATCGCGATGCACCTCGGGGGTGTCGGGATGCGCGACGGCACGCGCCTGACAGTAGCGATGACGCTCATCACGCTCGTGCTGCTGTTCCCACTCGATTACGTCTGGTGGCGTGTGCTCGGCATGCTGCCGTAGTCCGCCACCGTTGCCGACGATGTGCCGCGCGTCGTCATGTGACGCGTCGGCACGCCTTGCGGATCGCGACAGAACACGAGCCAGCGATCGCCGTCTTCCTCACGCCAGAATGCGCCCTCACGCTCGAGAATTGCGCCTAGTCGCAAACGCATGTCGCGACGCCTCGGGTCGCTCACGCCCGGCAGGATCATGCCGCGCACGTAGCTCAGATGCGGCACCGTGCGAAGCAACGTCCGGATCAGCTGACAGAAGCGTCGCACCGCATGCTCGCCAGATCGGGCTTCGGCGTGAAGCCGAAAGTCGGTGATCGTCAGCACGTTACCGACGGCGCGCTTCTCCAGACGATGACAAAGGGACAACTCGCCGTTTTCGACGCGTTGTCCCATCGTGATATGCATGCGTTCGCAAACCTCTGCGCGCGCCGTGAAACGGTGAGTCCTGAAAAATGCCGCAACGGCGCGCTCGCAGACTGTCATGGCTTAGCGAATCGTGTCGTACATCTTCGTGACCTGCTGTCCGATCATGCCGTACATCGAACGCGACACATCGCGGATATCGGCACTCGTCGCGTCGATCCGCTGACGCAGCCGGTCGTTGGTTCGCCGCGTCTCCTCGGAGAGCGACATCTCGAACTCGCCGAGCACGTCGTTATCGCGACCGGCCAGCGCGTCGTCGTTGGACACCACGTCGAACGGCGACTTCACGAACTGACTCACGCCCTTGGTCGTCTCCCCCACCGCCGTCCCCACGACCCGCAGCTTGCCCAGCTCACCGCCGAACCCGGCGGCACCGGAACCGACGCCCCCGACCAGAGAGAAGCTGCCGGAGACGATTCCGCCGATGGCCGACATCAGGCCCGAGTTGTAGTGCGACCGGTTGGCGTTGAACTTCTCGGCACGTGCCGTTAATCCACGCTCGAACACCATCGAATCGTGACGCGTGCGGTAGGCCTGATCGGTGTTGCGCTCCGCGACCCGCATCGAGAGAAACAGCGCGATGAGCATCTGCGCCGATTGCAGGCCGTCGACCTGCTCGCGAAGGCGCGGCACGGCGCCCGTCATACGCGATGTGCCGACGTTCGCGTCGCCTGCCGTCGAGCGGTGATGGATGTCAGATGCATCGTCGCCCGCCGAAACGTAATTCGCGAAGGTGAAAGCGGAATGCATAGTCGTCGTCATGTCCTGCTCCAGAATGAATCGGCACGACCTGTCGCCGTGCCGTGGATTTCGAATGATCAATGTGTCCGAGTGCCTTATGCGCGCGCCGACGACGCCGCCATCCGGATGCGCATCTCGCCCGTCTTCTGCACCTGCTCCCCCGTGGATACGGCCATGTCGTTCTGCTGCCCCACGAGCGTTTCCATGCGCTTTGCCGTCTGCTTCTTGTCGTCGCCGTTCATCTGCATGAGCATCTGCAACCACATCATGTCGACGGAGAGGTCACGCGCCTCGTTCTGCAACTTCGCGCGCTGTACGCCGACGATGCCCTGCCCCAGTGCATTGGCCCCAGCGAACGTGCCGCGCACCGCGTGAGACAACGACCACGAACCGCGCGCCAGCGCAAAGTAGCCCTGCGTGTTCATGCGCGACGTGAACGAGCGGGTCAGCCCCTTCGCGCTAACGCTCTTGCCACGGGCGACCTGTTTGGCCGCCGTCTTCGCCACCTTGTCGAAGGCGCGCGCCGCCATCTTCTCGATCATCTGCTGCGTGAACTGCTCGGCCATGCGGTTGAACCCCGCACGCGCCAGCCGACGTGCACTCTGCGTGCCGCTCTGAAGCAGCGATCTGCCCACGCGCTTGCCGACTTCGTTGCCGATCACATAGCCGATCTCAGAGACCACCCGCGTCTTGATCGCATCGACGGCGGCCTTGTCACCCGACTTCACCGCTTGCTCAAGCGCTTCGGCGGCACCGGCCTTGAAGACACGGCTGGCGGCCTTCGTCGTGGCGCGCTTGGCAAGGAAGCCCTTCACCGACGTGCCGAAGCCCACGACCATGCCGAGCATCTGGAACGCCAGTTGCGCATGCCCCCACTTGGCCGCTTCCTTCTCGTGATACGCCGCGTTCTTCGGATCGGTCAGCGCCATCGTCTTGTGATACGCCGCGCCCAACCCCGCGATCCCTGCGCCCACGTCGGCCACGCCGCCCGCGATCATCATGGGATTCATCGTCAGTACGCCCGTCACGACCTTCACTGCGCCGACCACGACATCGACGGCGGCGATGAGCCAGTCGAACACGACCCCGAAGATGCCGCCCTTACGGGCCTGATTCGCGTCCTCGGTTTTTGCATCCATCTGCTCGCGATACTTCTGAATGTCTTCCTGACGCAGCTTGTCCTGCCGCTCTGCGAGCAACGCCAGGGCTCGCTGCGTCGACTTCGCCGTATCGCCCAGCGAGTCCATCGCGATCATCGACGCCAGCATTGCAAGCGTGGACGGATCGACGTTTTCCAGCGCGGCGAGATCCGAACCCTGCGTCGATCCGTTGGCAAGACTCGACGACCGCAACGCGCTCGCAGCCAGGCCACTGCCGATAGTCAGCAGGCGGTTCAACATGCGGGAGAACGCGTCGTTGGCGTCGCGCCAGTCGGCGCCGCCCGGCGTGTCGGGGGTGAAGTCCTCGGTAGCGAGCCAGTCCTGACGCTGACGACGGGCACGAGAGGCGTCGGCAGATTCGAGCGATTCCTGTGTCCCGTTCCCCGTGGACACCGCGTCAACGCCACCGGCAGCAATCGGCGCGTAGCCCGCGCCTATGGAGTGAATGACTGTCATGATGAAGTGGGTTCCGTGTTGCGGTTGAGTGCGTCGCACCGGCCTCGGGCCGAGCGCGCGAGTGTTTCGTGCTGAGGCAGTTGTGCGCAGATGCGCAGCGTCGCGCGATACGACAGTCCCGCATAAGCGAGATTGCCCATGTGCTCGTAACTGATCCCCGCGAGATAGGGCGGACGCGGATCGGATCCGCAGATCACGCCCGCCTTCGCGAAGCACGGCAACGCCTGCTCGTGCTGCCCGAGACGCTGATAGCAAAGCCCCAGCCCGTACCAGTCGTCGAACGACCATTGGTCGAGTGTCGCGAGAATGAAGTACACGCGCTGAGCGCGCGCGATATGCCCCTCACGGAAGCGTCGTGCAGCGTAGGCCCGCACACTTGCGAGATCGGTCTCATCGAGATCGGCGAGCATGCGCAACGCGCCGCCGCGCTCGAAGAACCTCGAGAGAATGGCCGGCGCATCGGGGGTGTGCTCGCCAGCGTCAGCCGACGATGCGACGTCCGGGATCTCCGGCGTGCTCACGTGCGCATCGACCCGTTGATCTGGTTGAGCTGCGAGCCTTGCGACGAGTAGATGGTGTTCACGAGCGTCGACGCGCCGTTGTATTCCTGAAGCTTCTTGTTGATCTTGATCTGATCGACGGTACGGCTGTCGGACGCCTTCTCGACAAACCCTTCCGCCGCCGCTTTGAGCGCACGAAGGTTCGCGGCAGAGTATTCGTTATCGGTACCGGTCGGCGCCTGATAGCCGCTCTCGCCCAGACGCCTGGTGCGGCCCTCCCATTGCATCAGCGTCTTCTTCGTTCCGTTCTGGTCGACGGTAATCTCGATGCTGTGCTTGTCGAAGAAGCCGCGCACCCCATCGCCAAGTGCGACCTTCTTCGCGGTATCCGAGCCAATGTCGTTGATCAGCGATTCGATCTGATTGGCGGCATCGCGCGCTTCCTGTCCTTCCTTCTGGCGGCTTTGCATCTCCTGAATCATGTTCTGCGCTTCGCCGTTGTTCATCTCCATCATCAACATGGCGTAGGCGGCGAGCGTGCCGTGGAAGTCGAGCTTCTGGACGACGCCGCCGATGGAAACATCGCGAATCAAACCGCCCATGAGCGGGCTATTGAATGAAGCGGTACGCAGCGACGAGTTCGTGCCGGACACAAGAGTCATAACGTTGGATTCCTGAAAATTGAGGTCAATCGAGAAAGCGAAATACCGATCGCGAGCGAGGCTTAAATGCTGCTCACGAGCCTTTTCATGATTTCGCCGAGTTTGGAGACGACGGCGTTGTACAACGTCAGCGTGTTGTCGTAGCGGGTCACGAGACGCTTGAGTTCGATCTGCGCACTCGTGCTCGACGCGCCATCGTTCGCCGCGAGTGATTGAAGCTTCGCGCCAAGGCTTTGCAGACCTGCTGCATCGAACGACGCATCCGCCACGCGCGTCGCCACCAGCCCGTGATGCACAGCAAAGTCGCGCAGCGCCTGTGGCAGCCGCTGCGGATTGCCGCCAGCACTCACCTGCTTTTGCATGGCATTGACCGACGCGACGAACGCACCGGCCTCGCGAGCGACAGCCATGCGAGCCTGCGCGTTTGCGAGCCACGCATCTGCCTGTGTCTGCAAGTCACTCAGACGGTCGTCGGCGACGGCAATCGTCGAGAGCAACGGATCTTCGGAACGGGAGACGGAGGAAGGAAGCGACGCGGTGCCGGACGCGCCCGGTGCATCGAAATACATCCGCGATGCCTGCCCTTGATGTCGATAGATCATGAGCGGCTCCGCATCAGGCGCACGTCCGACGCCGAAACGGCGCACGTTTGACGGGTTGCCCCGGCTTCGCGTCACCGTGCAAAGCGGACGTTGGGGACGTTGAGGACGATGCGGACAACGCAGACGCCAGTGACGAGTCGGCCATCAGACGCTCGACACTGTGCGTGAGCGCAGCCGACATGCGACGGATCTCACGCTCGTCGCGCCGGAAGTCTTCGCTGCGCATCAGCGCTTCGAGTCGCTGAAGTTTTTCGCGGGCCTGCGGTGTATCAGTCGCTTCCAGACGAGCAACCTCGTCGAGTACCGACTGATACTCCTGCATCTGCCGGTGCAGCTTCTGCCCGACGCCTCGCATCTCGGCGCATGCGCGCTCGTATTGCGCGATGACATCGTCCGTCCCGGCGGACTCGGGTACAGCTTGGGAAGGTTGTTGCGACGACTCAGACATGAAAACGCCTCCGTACGTTGCGGTCAGTCAATTCAGACATGTCGCATCGTACGGAGGCGTGAGGGAGCCGCCTTTGCAAAGCCCGTCATCGCTTCCGGGAACCGGCCTCGCTTCAGTCATTTCCCAGTGACGCAGAAGTTACGCGCATCGCGTTGCACGATGCGCTGTCACCTTATCCGGCGGGACGTGCCGACGAAGCCATCACGTCGACGTCCGCGCCCGCGGTGATCGAAGGGCGTTGCCTTAACTTGCGCTCACGCCTGACCGAAACCGCCACCTCCCGGGGTCTCCACGACGAAGATGTCGCCCGGCTGCATCTGCGTACGTCCGATGTGTGCCAGATCCTCGCGTGAACCATCCACGCGTTCGACGTAGTTCGCACCGAGCGCCCCGGTGCCGCCGCCCTGTGCACCGAACGGTGCGTACACGCGATTATTGGAGAGGATCGACGCGGTCATCGGCGTCAGGAAGCGAATGCGACGCACCGCGCCGTTCCCGCCTTGCCAGCGTCCCTGACCACCCGAGCCCGTACGAATGCGGTGGCTTTCGAGACGCACCGGATAGCGCCACTCCAGCACCTCCGGATCGGTCAGACGCGAGTTCGTCATGTGCGTCTGCACGGCGTCGGACCCGTTGAAGCCGTTGCCCGCTCCGCTGCCGCCCGAGACGGTCTCGTAGTACTGATACGTCTCGTTGCCGAACGTGAAGTTGTTCATCGTGCCCTGGCTCGACGCCACACTACCCAGCGCACCGTAAAGCGCGTTGGTAATCGCCGACGACGTCTCCACGTTGCCCGACACCACTGCCGCCGGGAACACCGGATTGAGCATCGAGCCTTGCGGCACGATCACCGTCAGCGGCTTCAGGCAACCCGCGTTGAGCGGGATGTCGTCATCCACCAGCGTACGGAAGACGTACAGCACCGCCGCCATGCACACCGCACGCGGCGCGTTGAAGTTGTTCCGCAACTGGGCCGACGTACCGGTGAAATCGATGGTCGCGCGCTGCGTGGCCTGATCGACGCGAATCGTCACTTCGATGACCGCGCCGTTGTCCAGCGGATAGCGATAGTGCCCGTCGGCGAGCGCGCCGATCACGCGACGCACGGCGGCTTCCGCGTTGTCCTGCACGTGCCCCATGTAAGCAAGCACGACATCGCGCCCGAACTCGCCCACCATGCGGCGCAATTCGTCCACGCCCTTCTGGTTCGCCGCCACCTGGGCGCGCAGATCGGCCATGTTCTGGTCGATGTTGCGTGCGGGATAGCGTGCGCCGCCGAGCAGTTCGCGCGTCTCGCGATCGCGCAGCTCACCCGCGGCCACGAGTTGCCAGTTGTCGATCAGCACGCCCTCTTCTTCCACGTGCGTCGAGTCAGGCGGCATCGAGCCCGGCGTGATGCCGCCGATATCCGCATGGTGACCCCGCGAGCCGACGTAGAACAGCGGCTCGGGCGCGCCCACGCGCGTGGCGTCGTCCTCACTCGCGACGAACACCGGCGTAATCACTGTGACGTCCGGCAAGTGCGTGCCGCCGTGATACGGATCGTTGAGCATGAAGACGTCGCCTTCGCGCATCTTGCCGCGATTGCGCTCGATCACAGTCTTGATGCTCTCGCCCATCGAGCCGAGGTGCACCGGCATATGCGGGGCGTTGGCGATGAGATTGCCGTCGCGATCGAACAACGCGCAGGAGAAGTCCAGACGTTCCTTGATGTTCACCGAGTACGCCGTGTTTTGCAGACGCAACCCCATCTGCTCGGCGATGGACATGAAGAGGTTGTTGAAGATCTCCAGACGCACCGGATCAGCTTGCGTACCCAGACCACGTTGGGTCTCACGCGGCACCACGCGCGTGAGCACGAGATTGCCCTGCCCCGTCATTTGCGCTTGCCAGCCCGGCTCGACCACCGTCGTGCCGCTCTTTTCCGCGACGATCGCCGGACCGTCGATGGTGTCGCCCGCGAGCAGCGTGTCGCGCTCGAACAGCGACGCTTCGTGCCACGTGCCGCCTGCGTAGAGCTTCACCTGATCCACCGGCTGCGGCACGCCCGACGTGCGCGCTTGCAGCGGGGTGATATCGACGGGGGCGTCCGACAGGCCGATCGCCTCGACCGACGCCACTTCGACGATGAGCGCCGCGCCGTCCATCAGGAACGAATAGCGTTGACGATAGGCGGCTTCAAACGCGTCACGCATTTGCGCCACGCTGCCGAACGGCACGGCGATCGCCGAGTCCGTGCCTGCATAGCGCACGTGAACGCGACGCACCGTCTCGATGCGTGCGGGCGGCACGCCTTGCGCGAGCAGCACGTTCACCGCTTCGTCGGCGAGTGCGCCGAGCGCGTCTTCCAGCGCGACGAGACCGTCGTCCGCCAGCGGCGCTTCGATCATGCGTTCACGCATGGCGGTCTGGTCGGCCAGCCCCATGCCGTAGGCCGACAGCACGCCCGCGAGCGGATGCGCGAAGACCTTCGTCATACCGAGTGCATCGGCCACACCGCAGGCATGCTGACCGCCCGCGCCGCCGAACGTCGTCAGCACGTAACGGCTCACGTCGTGACCGCGCTGCACGGAGATTTTCTTGATGGCGTTGGCCATCGCACCGATGGCGATCTCGAGGAAACCTTCCGCGAGGGCTTCAGGCGTCTGACGACGCCCCGTCGCCTGCTCGATCTCGGCGGCCAGTGCAGTGAACTTCTCAACGACGACATCGCGGTCGAGCGGTTCGTTGGCGTTCGGGCCGAAGACCTTCGGGAAGTGCGCCGGTTGAATCTTGCCGAGCATGACGTTGCAGTCCGTGACCGCCAGCGGGCCGCCGCGACGATACGCCGCCGGTCCCGGATTCGCACCGGCCGAGTCCGGCCCCACGCGCAGTCGCGTGCCATCGAACGACAGCACCGAGCCGCCACCAGCGGCCACGGTGTGGATGCTCATCATCGGTGCGCGCATGCGCACGCCGGCGACCTGCGTCTCGAACACGCGCTCGAACTCGCCGTTGTAATGCGAGACGTCCGTCGACGTGCCGCCCATGTCGAAACCGATCACGCGTTCAAAGCCCGCAGCGCTCGAAGCTCGGACCATGCCGACGATGCCACCAGCCGGACCCGACAGGATGGCGTCTTTGCCCTGAAAGTTGTCGGCGCGCGTGAGCCCTCCGCTGCTCTGCATGAATTGCAGATTCACACCGGGCATTTCCTTCGCGACCTGCTCGACGTAGCGGCGCAGAATCGGCGACAGATACGCGTCGACGACAGTCGTGTCTCCGCGCGAGACCAGCTTCATCAGCGGCGAGACTTCGTGGGAAACGGAGATCTGGGCGAAGCCGATGTCGCACGCCATCGCCGCCAGTTTCTTTTCGTGCAATTGATAGCGATAGCCGTGCATCAGCACGATCGCCAGCGCTCGAATGCCCTTGGCGTAGATGCCTTCGAGCGCGAGGCGTGCCGCGTCGAGATCGAGCTCACGCACCACTTCGCCGTGCGCACCGACGCGCTCGTCGACTTCCACCACTTCCGCATACAGCGCTTCGGGCAAGGCGATGTCGAGATCGAACAGACGCGGACGATTCTGGTACGCAATGCGCAATGCGTCGCGAAAGCCGTGCGTGGTCACCAGCGCAAGCGGCTCGCCCTTGCGCTCAAGCAGCGCATTGGTCGCCACCGTCGTGCCCATCTTCACCATGTCGACCAGCTCGGGCGTGATCGGCTCACCGGCGGCCAGTCCCAGCAGATGACGGATACCGGCCACCGCTGCGTCACGGTACTGCTCCGGGTTTTCGGAGAGCAGCTTGTGCGTGACCAGCGAGCCGTCCGGACGGCGTGCCACGATATCGGTGAAGGTGCCGCCACGGTCGATCCAGAACTGCCAGCGCGAAGCGGTCTGATGCGCAGGGGCGCGGTTTTGAGCGGAGGGCGTGAGAGCGTTCGTCATGGTGTCACTCGCAAAGCAAAGGTCAAACGAGAATCAGAAGAGAGAACGACACGTTGCCGTATCGTCTCCCGTTATCGGTTTTTCAATTCGTAGTCCGAAACACAAGACGCACGAATCCCGGCGCGGATCCATTCGGAGGTCACCGAACGGATCCTCACACTAGCGATTTCGCTATCGGGAGAGGTTCAACAGAGCGCATCGGACGCGGCAGCGACGGCTGCCGCGGTGGATCATTGGCACATGTCGTGCGGTCGTTCGCCGATCAGTGCGTGCGCGTCTCGAGCGAGTCGAGTTCACGACCGCGCGTCTCAGGCAGCGTGAGCGCTGCGAGGATCAGCACGCCGTACGCCACACCGGCGAAGATGCCGATCGTCGTCCCAAGTCCGTACTCTTTCGAGAGCATGCCGATCAGGAACGGGAACAGCGCACCGACGGCGCGGCCGACGTTGTAGCAGAAACCCTGGCCGGAACCGCGAACGCGCGTCGGGAACAGTTCCGTCAGGAACGCACCCATGCCGCTGAAGATGCCCGAGGCGAAGAAGCCGAGCGGAAAGCCGAGCCAGAACATGGCGCTGTCGGTCAGCGGCAGCGACGTGTACGAGAACGCGATCACCATCGAGCCGACGGCGAACAGAATGAAGTTCGGCTTACGGCCCAGACGATCCGTCAGATACGAGCTCGCCAGATAGCCGACCCACGAGCCGAAGATGATCATCGCGAGATAGCCGCCGGTGCCCATCACCGTGAGATGACGCTCCGTCTTCAGGAACGTAGGCAGCCACGTCGTGATCGCGTAGTAACCCCCTTGAGCACCCGTCGTCAGCAATGCCGCACGGATCGTCGTCGACAGCAGCGCGGGGCTGAAGATCGCGGCAAGACCCGGCGCGTCTTCCGACTTCGCCTGCTTGGCCTTCTCCTTCTGGTACACCTCCGGTTCCTGCACGTAACGGCGGATGAACAGCACCAGCAGCGCGGGCAGCAGACCGATCAGGAACAGGGCGCGCCAGGCGAGATCGCCGGGCATCAGCGAGAACAGCACCGAGTAGAGAATCGCCGTCAGACCCCAGCCGATGGCCCAGCCCGACTGCACGAGCCCCACGGCTTTACCACGATCGCGAGCGCGAATCACTTCGCCGATGAGCACGGCACCGGCCGTCCATTCGCCACCGAAGCCGAAGCCCATGAGCGCGCGTGCGGCGAGCAGTTGGTGGTAGTTCTGTGCGAGACCGCACAGCCCGGTGAACACGGCGAACCACAGCACCGTGAGTTGCAGCGTGCGCACGCGGCCGATGCGGTCCGACAGAATGCCGGCGACCCAGCCGCCGAGCGCGGAAGCGAGCAGCGTGAGCGTGCCGATGAAGCCCGCGTCGGCGAGGCTGATGCCCCACGTCGCGACCAGCGTCGGAATGACGAAGCTCAGCATCTGGGTATCCATGCCGTCGAGCATGTAACCGACCTTGCAGCTCCAGAACGCGCGCTTTTCGCGCGGCGTGGCGTCGCCATACCAGCCGAACAGGCTGCCGCCGGCTTCCGCGGGGGCGGAGGCATTCGACGCTGCGGGGGGCGCGAGTGGGGTTTTGCTTTCCATGAGAAAAAGACTCCGGTGATGTCCTGACTTGCCGTGTGGTGCACTCGGGCCGCGCTCATCCGATAGGCGTGAGTCGTCACCGGCGGGCAACACCTCTCCCGCCGCAGCCCTTCATGGCGCGGTTCTTTTGTTAATACGTGATACTTGTTGACGCGGGTGATGCAGGGGTTGATGCGATGCGAAGACGAATGTCCCGAAGCGAATACATCACATCGAATACGTTGTGCAAAAACGTCGAAAGCTCACTCGCGACGCGCCCGGACACTCGCACTCATGCAAGCCGCCCCGTGCGCGCCGGTGTCGCCGTCAGAAGACGGCAAGCGAAGCGTTCGGAATATCCGTCATCAGCATGTAACCCGGACGATGCGCAATCGCGAGGGGCAGCTTCGCACCCATGAGCGCCGTCTGCGGGGTCACGCCACAGGCCCAGTACACCGGCAGCTCGCCATCGCGAATGGTCACGGCGTCGCCGAAATCCGGCTTCGACAGGTCCTCGATACCCAGTTCGGCCGGATCGCCGATATGGATCGGCGCGCCGTGCACGCCGGGAAAGCGCGTGGTGATCTGTACGGCGCGAATCGCATCGGCGCCCTTCATCGGGCGCATCGACACGACCAGCTCGCCGCCGAACTTGCCCGCGCGCTGGTTGGCGATCTTGGTGCGATACATCGGCACGTTGCAGCCTTCGTCCACGTGGCGCAGCGGAATGCCCGCCTTGGCCAGCATGTCCTCGAACGAGAACGAGCAACCGATGGCGAACACCACGAAGTCGCTCTGCCAGAACTCGGCGAGGTTATCGACCTGTGCATCGAGCTTGCCGTCGCGATAGACGTTGTAGCCCGGCACGTCGGTGCGGATATCGACCTCGCGACCCAGCGACGGCACGTGCCACTGGCCCGGCTCGCCCACGCCCAGCAACGGGCACGCTTTCGGGTTGCTCTGACAGAAGCGCAGGAAGTCATGCGAGTGCGCCACCGGCAGGATAGCGAGATTCGCCTGCGCGAAGTCGCCGCAGTAGCCTGCCGTCGGCCCACGGAACTGCGCCGAGCGCACCGCCTGACGGAATTCGTAAGGCGTGATGGTCTCGCGCTGCGAAGTGAAGTCGTGCGGGGTGGCGCGTTGGTTCATGACGGATCCTGCATCCTGCGTTTGGGGGAGATGCCATGGCGGCATCGGATAGGCAGAAGCATAGAAAGAAAAAAAAGTTATCGCTAACGAGTTTTTGTTCGCACCGCCGTATAGAATTTCTTAACAACCTCGGGGGTTTTCCCGAGGTTCGTTGCATTTATTTTCACTGCCCCGTTCACCGTACATTGCGTGATTTGGGTAGCTTCCCAGCTCGCAGGCCCTCATGAACACGCGCTTTCTCGAAACGTTCGTCACGCTCGCCGTACTGCGCAACTTCCGCGCAACGGCCGCCGCCCTGCACGCCACCCCGGCCGCCATCTCGCAACGGCTCAAAGTGCTCGAAGAGGAATTGAAGACGGAACTGGTCGATCGCGAAAGCCGCGAGTTTCGTCTCACGCCGAACGGCGAATATCTGCTCGGGTATGCAAAGGCGGTCGTGGAGGCGGCGCGACGTCTGCAAGCGGCAGCGTCAGGCGAGAGCACCTTGCGCGGACGGTTGCGGCTCGGCGTGATCGAGACCGTCGTGCATAGCTGGCTGCCAAACTATCTGCGACGCCTCGCCGCCGACTACCCCACCCTCGAAGTCGAGTTGACGGTCGACGTCTCCGTGCAATTGCAGCGCCGCCTCATGGCCGACGAACTCGATCTCATCATTCGCGTGGAAGGCAGCGACGACAGCAGCGTGGTGTGCAACGCCCTCGCCAACTATCCGGTGCACTGGATTGCGCGCAAGGGAATGTTTCCGAACACACGCAGCGGGCTCGCGAAGCAAGTGCTTCAGCATCCGATCCTGACGTATGGGCGCGGCACCGCGCCACATCGCGCGCTCGAAGACATCGTGGCCAAGCTCGCGGGCGTGCACGGCGTGCCGCTCTCGGAAACGCGCGTGACCGGATCGCCCTCGATTGCCGTGATCGTGCAACTGGTGCGCGACGGCTTCGGTGTGGCGGCGATTCCGCGTCTGTTCGTCGACACGCTGATCGCGAATGGTGAAGTGGTGGAGTTGCCGTTGCAGCCCGCACCGCCGTCCATCGTCGTGTCGATGTCGCGACGCGCCGATGCGCCACTCTTCGTTCACGGCGCCGCCACCGCCGCGCGCACGGCATGCGCCGAGTACTGCCAGAAAAGCGATCGCCGTCTGGTGGAATTGTTGTGAGGGTTTGAGGTTTCAGGCTCGGCGCGCGTCGGCGATTCAGCGGAAGTGCGCCAATCGCGTGACGAACGTGAAATCGGCTTCCGCCGCCATCAACGCCATGAGCACGAGCAACGCCAGCGGCGGAATCAGAATCGCGTAGACGAGCGCGAGACGCTCCCATCGCATGTGCATGAACACTGCCACGATCAGGCCCGCCTTCGCGACCATCAGCGCGAGAATCAGGCCCCATCGCAACATGCCTTGCAGGTTCGCGTAGTCGACGAGATACGAGAGCGTCGAGAGCACGAACAGCAGTCCCCACACCTTCAGATAAAGGCCAACGGCGTGTTGCTGTCCGGTGTGTTCGACCGGCGTGACCGGTGGTGCCGACGACGCAGCGTCGGCCGATGTCGCAGCGGATTGCATCGCTCCTCCTACCAGAGATAGAACAGCGCAAAGATGAACACCCACACGAGATCGACGAAGTGCCAGTAGAGGCCCGCGATCTCCACGAGTTCGTAGTTGCCGCGTCGCTCCAGCGTGCCGTTGAGCACTTTGCGCATGACGGTCAGCAGGTAGATCACGCCCGCACTCACGTGAAGTCCGTGAAAGCCGGTGATCATGAAGAAGCACGCGCCGAACTGCGCCGCCCCCATCGAATTGCCCCACGGACGAATGCCTTCGTGCACGATCAGATTCGTCCATTCGAACGCTTGCATGGCGACGAAGGCGATGCCGAAATACGCCGTCGCCAGAATGCAGGCGGCGGTCTTGTCGCGGTCGCGTCGATAGGCGTAGTTCACCGCCATCGCCATCGTGCCGCTGCTGGTGATGAGCACGAACGTCATGATCGCAATGAGCAGCAGCGGCACCGGATGACCGTTCACGTTCAGCGCGAAGATCTCCGCCGGATTCGGCCAGGGCGCGGTCGTCGACATGCGCACCGTCATGTAGCCGATGAGGAAGCTGCTGAACACGAAGGTGTCCGAGAGCAGGAAGATCCACATCATCGCCTTGCCCCACGGCACGCGAAACGCTGCGCGATCTCCCGCCCAGTCGGTGACGACACCGCGCCAGCCGTCCGGCGGCTCGGCGGTCGTGGCTGCTGACGACGAAGTGTTCACGATACGACTCCTATGCAACGCCTCCCGGCTCGGCCCGGCACCTGCGGATCACGGGATCACGCGCCCGTGCCGCAAAGCCGCTGCGCAATCTCGGGCGTGAGGTTGACGATGGCCGCGAACAGCACCACCCACAACACGAACAGAAAGTGCCAGTACTGTGCGGTCAGCGACAGCCGTCGCGCGCGGGCCGCATGTGACATGCGATGCGACGCGAGCAACGCCCACGCCGCCATCCCGCCGAGCAGATGCAATGCATGCAGGCCAGTGAGCAGATAGAAGAAGCTGTTGGCCGGATTGCCGCTCACGCCGTAACGACGCATCGTGAGGTCGTGCCAGACCCAGACCTGCCCCACGACGAACCCCAGCGCCAGCACACCGCTTGCGCCCCATTCGCGTCGCGAGCGACGCAGTTCACCGTGGCGGGCCTGCGACGCCGACGATTGCATCACGATGCATGCGGCCGCCAGCAGGCCGGTATTCACCCACAGCGCATTGACGGGCGGCAACGGGCGCCAGTCGCCGAGGCTCATGCGCATCACGTACGCCACGAGCATCAGCCCGAAGAGCATGCCGATCACGCCCATGAGCCACCAGAGCGCGACCTGTGATGCCGACCGTCTGCGCGGCTGTGCCACGGGTGCGCCGCCGGGCGGCATGGGGGGCCAGGACGGAACGGGTTTCATGGCGTCGCTCCTTTCGGGGAATCCGGCGGTGGCGTGCGCGATGCGGGCGGTTCGGATTGCCCGGGTGGCGCGGTGGGACGGCGATGCAGCGCCGCCGAATCGCCATGCACCAGCGTGGCGGGACGTCGCGGGTCCGGCGCGAGGTTCTGCGGCACGAAGTCGTCGATATCGCCCGGCACGCTGTACTCGTACGGCCAGCGATACGCCGTGGGCAACACCGGGCCCCAGTTGCCGTGCACGGGCGGCACTTGCGGCGTCTGCCATTCGAGCGACGCTGCACGCCACGGATTCGCGCCGGCGAGCTTGCCGTGCCGCACGCTCCACGCGAGGTTGAACAGGAACAGCAACTGCCCGAGCGCCACCACGAACGCTGCCACCGAGATGTAGGTATTCATCGTGTGTGCCGAGTCGGGAATGAAACTGTAGTTCTGAAACTCGTAGTAGCGACGCGGCATGCCGAGAATACCGAGGTAGTGCATCGGAAAGAAGATGGCGTAAGTGCCGAGAAACGTGATCCAGAAGTGCCACTGTCCGAGGCGGTCGTTCAGGCGCCTGCCGGTCACGAGCGGATACCAGTGATAGATGCCGCCGAAGATCACCAGCAGCGGCGCCACGCCCATCACCATGTGAAAGTGCGCCACCACGAAGTAGGTGTTCGACAGCGGCATGTCCACGCTGACGTTGCCGAGGAACAGCCCCGTGAGCCCACCGATGCAGAAGGTGCTGATAAAGCCGATGGCGAACAGCATCGGCACCGTCAGATGGATGTCGCCGCGCCAGAGCGTGAGCACCCAGTTGTAGACCTTGATCGCGGTCGGAATCGCGATGATGAGCGTGGTCGTCGCGAAGAGAAACCCGAAATACGGATTCATGCCGCTGATGAACATGTGGTGCGCCCACACCACGAACGACAACACGCCGATGGCGAGAATCGCCCACACCATCATGCGGTAGCCGAAGATGTTCTTGCGCGCGTGCACGCTGATCAGATCGGACACGATGCCGAACGCGGGCAGCGCCACAATGTAGACCTCGGGGTGGCCGAAGAACCAGAACAGATGCTGGAACAGCAGCGGGCTGCCGCCGCGATAGTCCAGCGGCTGCCCCAGCGACACGATCGCCGGCATGAAGAAGCTCGTGTGCAGCGTCTTGTCGAGCAGCATCATCACGCCGGAGACGAACAGCGCCGGGAAGGCGAGCAGCGCGAGCACCGTCGCCATCACGATGCCCCAGACCGTCAGCGGCATGCGCAGCAGCGTCATCCCCTCGGTACGCGCTTGCAGCGCCGTGGTGACGTAGTTGAGCCCGCCCATCGTCGCGGCGACGATGAAGATCACCAGGGAGATCAGCATCAGCACGATGCCCCACTCCGTGCCCGGTGTCCCGGGCAGGATGGCCTGCGGTGGATAGAGTGTCCAGCCGGCGCCGGTCGGGCCGCCCGGCACGAAGAAGCTCACCATCAGCACGACGACGGCCAGCAGGTAAACCCAGTAACTGAGCATGTTCAGGAACGGGAAGACCATGTCGCGCGCGCCGACCATGAGCGGAATCAGGTAATTGCCGAACCCGCCGAGGAACAGTGCGGTGAGCAGGTAGATCACCATGATCATGCCGTGCATGGTGACGTACTGGTAGTAATGACTGGCGTCGATGAACGAGAACTTGCCGGGAAAGCCGAGTTGCAGACGCATGAGGTTGGACAGCACGAGACCGACCAGTCCCACGGCAATGGCCGTGCATGTGTATTGCACGGCGATCACCTTGTGGTCCTGACTCCAGACGTATTTCGTCCAGAAGCTTTGCGGGCCATGCGCACCTGAACCGTAGCCCCCTGCGTGGGCGGCGGAGTTGTCGTTGTCGGCATTGCCTGTCATGACCAACCTCCCGGTGAAATCGCTACGATTTCCTGTGATTGCCGGTGCGCGGCGCACAAGCGCTCATCGCACCGGACCGTCTATGGCGCCGGACGGATCATCGGCACGCTTGGCTGCGCAGGCCCGGACGGCTGCGGACCGGTGGACTGCCGCGGCGGTATCGCCAGCGGCGGCGCCGTGGTCCTCGGATCGTTCTGCAACGGCAGGCCGGGCGTGCCGCCCGAGCGGCGCGCGGGCTGCGACGGCGCCTGAGCGCCGTTGCCCGACGGCGATGACGGTGTGAGCGGCGCGAACTGCACGGGCGGACGCGGCGTCAGAGGCGTGTTCTGCGCGAGCGTCAGTGCGGCGGTTTGCGCAGACGGTGAGGCGTGCACGGCGCCCGACGCCATGGCCAGAGGAAGGATCGCGACGGCAGCGGCACGTTGAAGAGGTTTGAACATATCGACCGAAGAAAAGGCTATGGGTTGAGCCGGTTGAGCTGACTGAGCTGATGGAGCCGAGGGCGTGGGTGCATCCGGTTTCGCCGACGAGCTCGCGCCCAGCGTACGGATGTAGGCAATCAGTGCCTTCAGTTCGTCGTCGCTCAGCTCCACTATAGGCATGATCGGCGCAAAGCCTTTGGGTACCCGCGCCGTTGGATTGCGGATGAACGTGGCGAGGTAAGCCTCGTCGACGTGCGCGGAGCTACCGTCCTGAAACGTCTCCATCTTGCCGTAGAGACCGTGCCATGTCGGTCCGACGCCGGGCGAGCCATCCACCGAATGGCAGCCGGCGCATCCCTTGGCCTGCGCGAGCAACTTGCCCTTCGCCGCAAGCGGATCGGCCGCCGCCGCCCCGGCGTGCTTCGCCTGCAATGCCGCGAAGGTCGGCAGGGTAGCCACCCAGGCGTCGTAAGCGGGCTTGTCGTCGACGACGACCACGCCGCGCATGTTCGCGTGCCCGACGCCGCACAGTTGCGCACACAGGATGTCGAAACGCCCGGTGCGCGTCGGCGTCAGCCACATCTGCGTGACCATCCCCGGCACCATGTTCATGCGCGTGCGAAACGGCGGGACGTAGAAATCGTGCAGCACGTCTTTGGCGCGTAGCAGCAATTTCACCGGCTGCCCGACGAGCAGATGCAGCTCCGGGGCATCGACGATGCGGTTGTCCTGATTGGCGGGATCCCGGGGATTCAGGCCCAGCGGATTGTCGGCGGTGACATATTGGGGGTCCGAAGTGCCCAGCCGCCCGTCCGGTCCCGGCAGCCGGAAACGCCATTGCCACTGCTGGCCGACGACCTCGACCACGCGGGCGTCTTTCGGCGGATCGATGAGTTTGGCGTAGACGAACAGCCCGGGGGCGAGCATGGCCGCGATGCCGACGGTGGTGATACCGATCAGCCAGGCTTCGAGGCGACGGTTATGGGGCTCGTACGCCGCCCGATGCCCGTCGCGATGCCGATAGCGAAAGATCGCCCATGCCACGAAAAGATTGATGACAACGAAGGCCACGCCGGTGATCACCAGCGTAATCGTGAGGGTGTCGTCCATCTGCCGCCAGTTCGACGCCAGCGGGGTCAGCCACCACGGACTCCAGAAATGAAAAGCGAGCGCGGCAGCGACAACGACGATCAGGAGGATCGGGAGGGCCATGGCGCGCGAAGCACGCGCGGCACGCACACGCCGATGTGCGCGCCCGCACGGCCCTTGCCGAACGAGTCGTCTTGCACGATGTCGGTCTCCCTCCTGTTATGTGCTTTAAGGCTAGTCGGACATGACGACGTGTCAAGGTCAAACTTCGTGCGCTGGCGTCGTAACCTTATCCGGCGTAGCATTCGCTCAAATTGCTTGCAAACGAGAGATCAGTGCAATGGAAATGCATCGTAAGGAAATTGGCCAGTTCATCGCCGCACGTCTACAGGAAAATCTCGAGAGTGCCCGTACGCAGTGGCAGCAGAGTGCGCCGGTGAATTACTTCGTTGTCGACAATGTATTGCCGGAAGACTTGGCCGCGTCTGTGCGCGCGGGTTTTCCCGATGCCTCGACGATGATGTTGCGCAAGAGCCTGCGTGAGTTGAAATACGTGTCGGCGCAGATGAATCAGCACGCACCGATTCTCGAAGAAGTGATCTTCGCGTTTCAAATGCCGGAGGTCGTCGACCTCGTCACACAAATCACCGGCCTGCGCTCCCTGTATCCGGACGAGCATCTCTACGCGGGCGGCATCTCCATGATGGGTCCCGGACACTTCCTCAACCCCCATCTGGACAATTCACACGACAAGGATCGCGCGCGCTATCGCGTGCTGAACCTGCTGTATTACGCATCACCGGGCTGGCGCGAGTCGTTCGGGGGCAATCTCGAAGTATGGCCGAACGGCACGAAGGCGGAACCCGTGACGATCGTCAGCGAATTCAACCGTCTGGCCGTCATGGTGACGAACCAGCATTCCTGGCACTCCGTCTCTCCTAACCTCAGTCAGGAGCAGCGCTGCTGCGTGTCGAACTACTATTTCTCCGATCACCCGGTCGGTGACGACGAATACTTCCACCCGACGTCGTTTCGCGGACGTCCCGATCAGCCAGTGCGCGATGTCGTGCTGCAAGCCGATGCGGCAGCGCGGCGCGTCGTGCGCACGCTGTTCCCGCACGGTGTTGCGGGTAACAAGCACGTCTACAAGAAGGACTGACCCACGATGTCCAGGCGCGAGCGGATACGGGTCCTGTCCGTCGAAACGCTGTCGGCGCAACAGCGCAGGCTGGAGCGGCAGACCTTCGAGTATGCGCGCGAAGATGGTGTGAAGCAGGTGCTGGACCGCGAGATTTATCACGTTGGCGATGGCGCGGCCGTGCTGCTTTACGATCTCGCGCGACGCACGGTGATCCTCGTCGATCAGTTCAGATTGCCGGCCTATTTGCGCGGCGAGAGCGGCTGGATGCTTGAGGTTCCTGCCGGTTTCGTCGACGGTATCGCGCCGGAAGTGCGCGCCCGCGAAGAGGCCGAGGAAGAAGCCGGGTACCGGGTGGGGGAGGTGCAGCAGGCATTCAAGGCGCTGATGATTCCCGGATGCATTCCGCACCTCGTGCATGGCTTCGTCGCACCGTACACACCCGCCGATCGCATCGGCAATGGTGGTGGATTGATACAGGAAGGCGAGGACATCACTGTCGTGGAACTGGACATCGACCGCGCGCTCGACATGGTCGCAAGCGGGGAGATTACCGACGCGAAGACGATCATGCTGCTTCAGCATGTCGCCCTTCGCGTCTTTCGCTAGAGGATCAACTTGCGCGTGGCGCGCCGAAATTAGGCGCGCACCCTGCGTATCGCACGTACTCTCCGCAACAATTGCTATTTTTTTGCGGGAGTTACACGAAGTTAATTTTCAAGATGAGATAGCGACGCGCCGACGCACCTTATTCAGTACAAAGTGCACACCACGGCGGAGGTCGCCGTTGGACACGCGGCCGACCGTCGTCGCCATCATGCCCCAGGCGAGTGCGAGCGGACGCGGCCAGCAGATGATCGGCGCCACCCAGAAGCGGAACAACGCACGCTTGCCGAAGCGCGCGGAGAAACGTCGGTACGTCTCACGCAGATCGCCTTGACGCGCAAGTCGCTGACGCACCAGATTGAAGGGATGGTAGGACTTCAGCATGCGCGTCTCGAACTGCTCGATGGCGCTCGCGCTCAGCCCTTCCGGTCGATAGGAGTCGAGAATACGGCCCAGACGCTCGACAAAGACCTCGGAGAAGTCGTAGCCGCCGGAATTTGCCCGCTTGCACGCAAGAATGTAGCGCTTGAGATAAGCGTTGTGGCCGACCTTGAGCGCAGCGTTCACGACCAGGTGCACCTGTACGAGGTTGCTGCCGCAGAATTGGCGTGCGTCGATATCCTGTTGAACGCGGCGATTGATGATGCACGCCGAGATGAACGTAATGTGCGAGCCTAGCTCGGAAAGGAACGCCCCCATGTCGTCGAACACGTCGACCCGGGAGTCACCTCCCGGGTGCTCCGATACCGGATCGACCTCATAGCCGAAGGGACGCAGGCCGACCACACCGTATTCCGCCTTTTGCAGATGATCGATCAGATACGAGAGCGTACCGGCGACGTAAATGTCGTCGTCGCCCATGATCTGGACGTAGTGGCCCTGGGCTTCGTTGAAGCATTGCGCAATGTTCGCGTCGGAGCCGATATCAACGGTGTTGCGAATATATCGGATCGGCAGACCTTGCTCGATGGCTCGCGCAACAACTTCGGGGGTGGCGTCCGTCGAGTGGTTGTCGGACACGATCACTTCGAGCAAACCCGGCGCTAGTGAACGTGACTCTTCGATGAGGCTCCGCAAATTCAGTTCGAGATAATTCGCCCGAGTGAAAGTCGGAATTGCGATGGTCAGCAGAGGTGAAGCTTCAACGTTCACGAGTCATGTCTCCAGGCCCGATTGCACCGATACCAGATAAAGCAGGCAATGGGTAAATTCACAAGCAGATTAACCGATGCCAGCACCGTCACCAGTCCGGCCGAAGAATAGTGGGTTGCGGCCCAGAAGATAATGGGCACGGTCACGATCGCGGATGTCGACAGCGCCGCCATGAACGGCTCGCGACGGAAGCTGCGCAGATGTGCGGCAAGGCCACCGATCAACTGGTTACTGAATACGAAGACGAGCAAACCGGCCAGTTGCCAGAAGGGCAACACGCGCTGCGCGTACTTCGTATCGGCGAACCACGCGTCTGCCGCCAGCACGCCCAACGCCATCACGACAAAAATCGCGGACGATATCGTGAAATCACGCTTGAACATCTGATCGAGGGCGTGCCAGTCACGCGTGGCTGCCGCACGCGCCATCTGCGGAACCCGGCGCGTAATCCAGGATTGTGCAACAAGCCCGAGCGTATTCACAATCGCAAGCGACAACCCCAACTGCCCCGCAATGACCGCGCCCTGTGTGTGGAACAGAATCGGGATATTGATCTGCGTGAGCAAGTAGCCACACAGCAGGTTGATCCCGAGCCGCCACTGCAAAGGCCACACTTCGTTGCGCCAGGCGAAACCTTGCCCAGCTTTGCTCAGTGCGATTTGCAGCAATCCACGCCGGTAGCGCAGCAGCCAGATCAACGGAATGAGTAGTGTCGCGGCGGGCACCATGACCGTGGCCCAGAGCCCTGCGCCGCTGGCGAGTGTGGCCCAGCAGGACAGCGACCCGCAGACCGCCAGCGTCAGGCGCAGCGCGTACACGCGACCGATCTGGCCGGTGCCTTCGAGAATCGACAGGAACGGTGTAACGATAAGGCCTGCCGCAGTGAACGAACACAGCACGAGCCACGGCGTGAGCCACTCGATGGATGCCGAGTGTTTCGTGCCAAAGAACAGGATACCGCCAGGCACGATCACCACCAGAAAGACCAGTGCAGTGACGCCATACCAGCGCAGCGCGCTGTGTGCGAGGGCGTGAAAATAGGCCGTCGCTTCGCCCTCGACGCTACCGTCCGGCTTCCAGCTCAGGCCGGTGAACGCATGTGCGGACACCTGCACAAGCACCATGGAGAGCCCAAGATCGAACAGCGAATAGAGCGCAGCAACGCTGATAAAGCTGTAGTACCAGCCCTGAATTTCCGGCGAGAGGAAATGAACGGCGAGGATCGTCGTCAGGAGGCCAGCTCCGGCTTGCCAGAGCCGGAGCGAGAGCACGAGCGCGAGATCTCGTGAAATGAACGACTTGCGCAAAGGTATGCTGCTCACCGGCGCCGTGCTCCTGTTTCGACGTCGGTCATGACAGTCATACGCGAAATTTGCTTAGAAAATCTTCGATGCGAGATCGTAATCGCTCGGACGGCCAACGTCGAGCCAATGTTCGAAGATCGGGAAGCACGAAACCGGCTGCGACGCCTTGATCAGGTTGGCCGCGACGTCGGTCATGTTGTAGTGCCCTGACTTCGGGAGCGTATCGAACACTCGCTTCGAGAGGAAATAGATGCCGCTGTTCACAAGGAAGCTGAAACTCGGCTTTTCTTCGATATGCGTGACGAGCGAATCCGTCGCGCTAATGACGCCGAACGGCACTTGATAACTGTATTGCGTTGCCGCAATGGTCATGGCCGACTCGCTGCGCAGGTGGAAAGCGAGAAACATGCCGATGTCGAGATTCGTCAGAATGTCGCCATTGAATACGAGCGTGTTTTCGTCCTGGAACGGCACGAGCGAGAGGGCACCACCGGTGCCAAGCGGCGTCGTTTCGTGAACGTATTGAATATCCACACCGAATTTCTCGCCATTACCGAAGTGTTCGGTAATCTTTTCCGGCAGATAGTGGGTGGAAATAAAAATGCGATTCGCACCGTGGCTCACCAGCTTCTCAATGCTGATTTCGAGCATCGGCCGACCGTTGACCTGCAACATCGGCTTCGGCGTGTCCTCGGTAAACGGACGCAAACGCTTGCCGAACCCGCCCGCCATCACCACCGCCGTGAAATTCCGGTTGATGTAGTGGGGGGCGTGGTTGACGGCCTGATGATCAATGACGGAAACGGGCTGTCCACCGGCGTCGGTCAATACTAACTGCCGCAGCGAATGCGTTTGAAAGAGGCGTTCGCGCTCCTCCCGCGTCGAATGAACGCTCGCGGTAATCGGCGTCGGACGCGCGCTGCTGCTTTTGATTCTATGAATCTCTATGGCCGGGTCTTCGAGTTTGTTGCCTTCGAGGAATGCACGCCGGACATCGCCGTCCGTGATGATATTGACGAATTTCCCCTGGTCGAACAGCAGTGCGCAGGCAACCGGTCCGCTTGCCTGAATTCGGGCGATGACGTCGGATATCTTGGAGTCGAACGATACACTGAGGCTATCGATGTTGTCGAAGTTCATCATGATCACTACTGCAATAAAAACTGAGGAATGAATACGCAGCCGGGGCGAAAGCCGCGAATCAGGCGGCTCGCTCCCTGGCCGGGCTTTGACAAAGCCGCGGCCTATGCTGCATGCGGCGACAGAGGGGCGTGAAACAAGCCCGAGGCACCCGACTTCACGCGAGTGTGACGCCTGCGGCGCTGCAATAAACAGCGATCCCCGAGTTAATCCAAGGATAGCATGTCACCTCCCCCACAAAGTCGCTCACCATAGTCGGGCGCCCGAGGTCCAAATACCGTATGCCCCTCGCTCCTGATCGATAAGCGCCGGGTGGGCCTGTTTGGCATACGCGTAATCCGGCGGATTGGCATAGATCAGCTTGTAATCCTCGCCGTCGGACAGATACAGATATTCAGGCGCTCCCGGAGAACCCGGTTGCATGGCAGCGGGTCGCGCCATGTATTGCGGAAACAGTCCCGGAATATCTCCATGTACCAGCGCTGGCATGATTTTTTCACCCATGACCTGTTGATATGGCGTTCCGTTGGTCGCTGGAGGCACCTGAGCTGGGTATGCCCCATGCTCCTGCTTATAGTGTGCGAGTTGCTTGGCGATCTCGTACATCTCCCGGATACGATCTTCTGCCTGAATCCGTTCGTATGAGAGGGAAATCGTCGTGAACTGCTCGGCGCCATACCGCCAGTTGTCACCTCGCAGATACTTCATGACGACGTCCAGCACATCGACCGTCCTGGTCCGCGCGAATCCATTGTTCACTGTAATGATGGCGTGCTGTTTCTTGAAGTCGTAGTCCGCGATGTTAAAACGCTGACGCAGATAACTGTTCCACAGCAATGGCACCCCGGGTCCCCAGCCGGCGTACTCGGCAGCCGAAACCCCGAATCGGTCGCGCGTACCGTAAACCGTGATCAGATAACCGGTGTACTCGTAATTCCAGATCATCCGGTTGCCGATACGTGTCCCCGCCGACTGGTCGTAGAACACAAAGGTTCGCGTGTCCTTCAACTCTGACTCGTGCGCCTTGACGAAATCCATGATCGCGGTCTGGCGGAAAAAATCGCGCCAAAGCTGAGATCCGACATTGACTCCGGCCCCGAGTGACGCCCCCACAACATACGCGACGAGCAAATTGCGGCCGAAAAAGCGCCACATACGCCATTTGCTGAACGTCAGGTCAATCAGGTTGATCAACGAGAGGATCAGTAGTACGAGAGCCGCGACGGCGGGCAGAATATGACGGCTTTCGTAGAAACTCTTCAGGTCGGGCGTTTTACCGACCACGATGTAGGGATACGTCGCTGCGGCAAAAAACAGCATGCCCAGCACGAACTGAACGACGATGAACTTCAGCGACCGGCGCTCTTGCAAACGCGGCAGCAATTGAAGCAAGGCAAACGCGATAACCGTTCCACCGATAATCAACGGAGCAGGCGTATGCGACGCAAAATAGTCGCGCATCACCGGCACGATCAGGGTGAAAGACTTGGCAATCGCACCAAGCAAATCGCTGCGAACGATCTCGTTGTAGCTATCGTATAACGGTGACTGGACCCTGGTGATTCGCTTTACCATCATGAAGATAAATGGCAGAGCAATCAACAACACATGCCGCAGCATGAACGCCAGGAGATGGGGCCGGTAGCGATTGATAAAACCGATCAGCCGGTGCTTGGCCCACCGCAAAGTCCAGGCGTCATCGGCAACGACCTGCTCACCAGGCGCCACCAACCAACCCCGTCGATCCTCATAAAGCAGAAACGCAAACAGCAAGCCATAAAGCAGCAGAAGCGAGTTGAGATAGAACGAGAAAAAGAAAAATGGAATGCTGAAAAGGATCGCACGACGCCGATCGGTGTTCGCGACAAACACTGCAGCGCCGATCCAGAACGACGCGATATAGACGTTATAGAATGCGACGCTCGTGAGAAAACGGATCAGCGCCACGTGGGCTGCACAATAAAGCAGGAACAGCTCGAACGCCTCGGCACCACTCAGGCGTTTGCGGCGATACAGCACATACGCAAACGCTGCCCCCGAGATCACCCATCCTACGAGCGCAATTCCGCGCATCGCCAGCGAAGGCGACGACAATGCGTTGATAAAGCTCGTTACGTACCCGCCCCACCAGATACCGAGCTCTTTGCCGATTCGAATTGTTTCGGTCGAATCCTTGAAGATCCAAACCCAGTCGTCCCAGAAATATCCGGGATTGCACAGAATCAGGGCCGTCCCGCCGAGTATCGCGAATAACGCGATAGGGAGACGTCTGATCCAGAGAGTCGCCTGATTCATTCGGCTACATCCTCAATTACTTGGCGCCTGCATAAGTGAGCCACGCCACGCCTGCTATGAACAGGCGTGGCGTGGCTTGTCTGTCTTGCGATTAAATTGCCTCGTCCTGCGCGTAGTCGCGTGCGGCTGGTTGGCCAATCAAAGTATCCCAGCGGGCCGGCGAAATGCCATTGCCCGGCCGCCGGATAGCCAGGTTTTGTTCAGACAAGATCTCGCCTTTCGCAATCGGGCGTGCGGCAACGATGCTCTTGCGTGCGATCTGCCGATTCGGCAATTCGGAAGCTGTCGGGCGCTTTCGGCCATCGCCGAGCGCCACACCAACGCGCCGGATCGCGCGCACCATGGCGGTTAATTCGTCGGGTTCGAGACTGGCCTTGTGATCCGGGCCTTCCATGGAACGGTCCAGCGTGAAGTGCTTCTCGATGACCTGAGCACCCAATGCAACGGCAGCAATCGGAATCTCAATGCCCTCGGAGTGATCCGAATAACCGAAGGTTGCTCCCGGAAAGGCCGCAGCAATCGTCTGCATGGCGCGAAGATTGATCTCTTCTGCGGGTGCGGGATATTCCGTCGTGCAATGCAGCAGCGTCAGTTTATCGATCGACACGCCAGCCTTCTCGCATGCCTCTACCGCTTCCTCAATCTCACCGAGCGTCGCCATCCCCGAGGACAAGATGATCGGCAATCCCATGGCAGCCAACTCGCGCAGGAACGGAATGTTCGTCAAATCCCCTGACGACACCTTAAAGGCTGTCACACCGAGCGTCGCGAGAAAGCGCGCAGACTCGATATCGAACGGCGTCGACAAGAAGCCGATGTTTTTCGATTTCGCGTAAGCGGCCAGGTCGCGGAAGGCACTCTCGTCGAGTTCGAGCTTCTTGAGCATTTCGAACTGGCTTTCCGAATGCCCTGTGGTTCGCTTTTGATAGTCGGCTTTCTGCGCCGAGCGCGTCACAAGAGCTTCGGTGCGAAAAGTCTGGAACTTGACGAAGTCGGCATCGGCCTGCGCCGCGACGTCGACGAGTCGATGAGCCAGATCCAGTGAACCGTTGTGATTCACACCGGCTTCGGCGATCACAATGCAACGCTCGCTCATGTCAAGCATCCTTCTTGTTTGTAGGGCGTTCGTAATAAGCGCAACGCCAGAGGTCATGCCTATGGCGTTGCGCGGCCGTGTCAGAGGGCTTGTGCAAGACGGCGATTTTCTTCGATTTCTTCAGCCGGCAGGAAGGGGAACATGTCGTCAAGCGGCTTCGACTCGATCTTGCCTTCTGCATTCTTGAAGGATGTTGCCTTCGGCGAAATCCATTGCTCCGGCGAAACCATCACTTCGCACAGCATCGGCGCGTCGGTGTTCACCACTTCAGCCAGCGAGTCGCGCAGCGTCGAGTGCTTGCTGACCTTCACGTAACCCAACCCGAACGACTTCGCCAGTGCCTCGAAGTCGGGGTTGTAGACGTTGGAGCTGGGACCGCTACCAACGAAACGGCCTTCGAAGAAATTGTTCTGCGTCGCCTTGATCGAGCCGTAGCCATCGTTGTTGAACACGAAGACTTTGACCGGAAGCTTGTTGGCCCCGATCGTCAGCAACTCCTGAGCATTGAGCATCAGACTGCCGTCGCCGGTAATGCACAGCGTGCGCTTGCCAGTCGCGTAATGCGCTCCCACGGCCGTCGGCAAATCCCAGCCCATCGAGCCCCAGTTACCGTTCAATGCGGCGCGCTGGTGCTTCTTGATCTTATAAGCCTGATAAAAGCTCACGCAATCGAGGCCGTTGCCAGTCACGACCACATCGCCTTCGGCTGCGACATCCGAGAGCGTGTCCATGAACACGTAGGAGTTGATGAACTCGCCGTCGACACGCAGTTCGTCGGTGACCATCGGATAGCGAGTCTTCCAGGTCGTGCACAAATCGAGCCACGAGCCATGCGCGCCCTCATATTCACGCAACGCGCCGAGCAAACCCGGTACGAAGTTGCGCAAATCGGCCAGAATCGGCAAATCCGCCTTCAACGGATGTCCTTCGAGCTGACCAGCATCGACGTCAACGAAAATCTTCTTCGCACCGACGGCGAATTTCTTGGTTTCGAAACCCGTTTTCGCAACACAGAAACCCACGCCGAGACCGAGGATAAGGTCTGAATTCTGCAGGATGATATTCGCGTGGCGTTGGCCGGCAGTCCCGAACACGCCGAAGGAATACTCGTTGTCCCACTCCAGCAGATCTTTGCCGGTATAAGGGATGAGCGTCGGGATCTCAAGCTTATTGACGAGATCAAGCACCGCGTCGTGCATGCCCGATAGACGCACGCCGTTGCCCAAAACCAGCACCGGCCGCTTCGCGCTCTTCAACGACGCGAGAATCTCCGGCAGATGCAAAGAGGCCTGATCCGGCGTCTCAGGCTCGCCCGCCCAATGCGGGAGAGCATCCCAATCGACTTCGGCCGACTGCATGTCAAGCGGCAGTTCGAGCCACACGGGTCCCGGACGTCCCGACTTGGCAATGTGATAAGCCTTTTCCAGTTCGCTCAGGATCGTGTTGGGATCACGCAGCGACACGGCATATTTGGTCACCGGCTTAACCATCTCAAGCACGTTGCCTTCCTGCGGGCCGACCTGACGCACCTTCGTGTAATCCGCCACCAGATTGGAGCGCACCTGCCCCGACACGACCAGCATCGGCACAGAGTCGTACCAGGCGCCGACCACGCCGGCCAATGCGTTAACCGCACCCGGGCCAAACGTCGCAAAGCAGACCCCGAAACCGTTCATCCGCGCGTAACCGTCGGCGGCAATTGCACACGCCTGCTCGTGGTAGTTGCACACGTAACCCAACTTTTCGCTTTTACCAAGCGCATCGAGCAGGTACATGATGCCGCCACCGGACAGCATGAAAACTTTACCGATACCGCGCTCTTCTAGAAAACGGATAACAACGTCAGATACGTTCATAACCAGCTCTTAAGGATGTTGGGGGTAGCAATATTTGCCGAAAAAATCAGCGCGAAAAATAGTCGCCGTCCGCGACATCGGTATCGACTACGACACCGGCCGCAACCAGCGCGTTGTTGCCGACTTTGACGCCGGGCAACAGCGTGGCGCCCGCACCGACGAACGAACCTTCGCCCACCGCAGCGGCGCCGCAAAGCGTCACCATCGGCGCGATGAAACAGTGCGCGCCGACAACGCAGTCGTGGTCAATACTCGCCGCTGTGTTAATAACCGTGCCGGTGCCGATTTTCGCGTGCGGCTGAAGAATTGCTCCCGCCATGATCTGGCACCCCTGCGCAAGTTCGACTTCCGCGCCGATGATCGCCGACGGGTGAATCACCGACACGAAGGCGAAGCCCTTGGCTGACCAGAGGTCGAACAACTTACGGTTCACCCGGCTCTTGACCGTGGCACCGACGCCGTTGGCAAGTCGGGCCTCGTTCGGGTCCAGCTTATCCATCCATTCGTCCCCGCCGATGACGGGAACACCAAGCACGCGCGTTCCGACTTCCAGCCGGGGATCGATCAGACCATCGATCGTCTCACCGGCTGCGATCAGCGAATCGATCACGACCTTTGCGTGACCGCCACCGCCCAGAACATAGAGTTTCGAGTTCATCATGCTGCGTTCATCGCCATCGCGGCGATCAAAGGTGAAAATCAAAAAATTTCTTCATCAGGATGTTCGACAGATCACAGGTCTTTAGCACCTGCTTGATCTGTGGGGCCGCCTGCCCCTGACCATACAGCGACACGTTCGCCGGCAGTTCCGCGCGGAACTGCCCAGACAGCGCACGGTTGATCGCCGTCTCGATCGAGTCGGCATCGTCGGCACAGTCGATGACGGAGGCCGCCTTGAGGCGTCCACGTTGCCGATCGCCGATATTGACCGTCGGCACACGCAGGGCCGGTGCCTCGATCAGCCCGCTGGACGAATTCCCGATGACCACGTCCGCCATCTGAAGCAACCCCAGATAGCGTTGCTGCCCAAGAGAGTCGAAGAGTCGGGCCCGCTCCGGATTCGCAACGGTGAACTCCTTGATGACACGCGCGATGGCCGCGTTGCCGGGGTCTGCATTGACACCGGTGAACACGATATTGGCCGTCGGAAAACGTTCAAGCGCGGCGATCAGGGCGTTTGCCGCAATGGCGGGGTCCTGCGCGTTAAGCGTTACCGGGTGATAGGTCACGGCAAAAACTGGCGCATCGAGCGGGAGGCCAGTGTGTTGCATGAGCGCGGCCCGATCCGGCAACGTCGTACGCGTCAGATGATCGAGACCGGGTGCACCGAAGTTGAATACGGCGGCAGGGTTCTCGCCCAGTTGCAGGACTCGACGACGATAATCGTCGGCAGCCACGAAGTGAAGGTGCGACAGTTTCGTCACCGCATGGCGGATCGATTCGTCCATCGCGCCCTCACTGGTCTCACCGCCGTGAATATGGGCGACCGGAATTTTCATCAGCAACGCCACCTGCGCTGCTGCGAGTTCCTCGTAGCGATCACCCAACAGCACGATCAGGTCCGGTGCCAGACGCTCATACGCGTCGGCCAGACCGATGACGGCGAGTCCCGTCGACTTCGACGTCGCAACACCAGAGTCACCGGACAACTGCATGTCGACCCGTGCATCGATCGGAAAACCATCGCGTTCAATGACGTCGACGGTACGCCCCCATGCATTGCACAGGTGCGCACCTGTGACGATGACCTGCAATTCCAGCTCGGGGTCCGACTGGACCTCGCGCATCACCCAATACAGATGACCATAGTCCGCACGCGTACCCGTGACGAAGCAGATCCGGCGGCGCGTAGCACTCATGAGCCGGCAATCTCACGACGAACGGCGGCGACAACCTCGGACAATTGTGCCTCGGTAATCGACGTGGAGCATGGCAACGTCACGATCCGTTGCCAGATGCTTTCGCTCACGCGCAGATCGCCACGTGGCGCATTCGCAAACGGGGCCTGATAATGCAACGGCTTCCAGAACGGCCGTGCGTCGATACCCGCCGCGCGCAGCGCCGCACGAAGCGACACGGAGTCGCCCGACTTCAGAATGAAGCCCGAGAACCAGCAAGCGCTTTGTGCAAACTCAGGCGTCGGGAACGGCGACGCTTGCGGCAGATCCTTGAGTGCCTCATCGTAAAAACGTGCAATCGCACGCTTTTTCGCGACGAAAGTGTCCAGCAACTCCATCTGCGCGCAGCCGACGGCCGCCTGCAAATTGGTCATTCGGTAGTTGAACCCGACACGGTCGTGATCGTAGTCGGCACCCACACGCGCCGTCGTGGTCAGGTGACGAACCAGGTCGACGAGCGGCTTGTCGTTACCCGAGATCGCACCGCCGCCGCCAGCCGTCACCGTCTTGTTGCCGTTGAACGAGAACATGGTCAGATCGGCGCCCATGTCGCCGAGCTCACGCCCCTTGTACTTGGCACCCAGACCTGCTGCCGCGTCGGCGACCACGGGCACGCCATACTGCCGAGCCGTGGCAACGATCGGATCCATGTCTGCCGGCATCCCGAGCGTATAGACCGGCACAATGGCGGCCACGCGCTTGCCCGTCGCGATATGCACGGGCAAACCATCGGCTCCCGGCTTCGTCTCACGTTCGAACGCATTTTTCAGCGCCACCGGATCGAGCGTCCAGGAATCGGCGTCGATGTCGAGCAGCCACGGCTGCGCATGCGCATGTGCGACGGCGTTCGCGGTTGCGATAAAGCTCAGCCCCGGCACCACCACGAGATCTCCGGGTTGGACACCGACGGCCACCAGCGCGGCATGCAGCCCCGTGGTGCCGGCCGATGTCGCGACCGTGTACGCGTAACCGGACGCCTCGGTGATCTGCTGCTCGAAGCGGGTGACAAACGGGCCGACCGTCGAGACGAAGGTGCTGTCGATGCACTCGTTCAGATACTCGCGCTCTTTGCCTGCGAGATTGGGGATGGCTAATGGAATCATTGTGCGGTCTTCCCGTGACCTTCGAATACCGTATCGCGGTACCAACGGTACGTCAGCGCGATACCTTCGTCCAGCGATACGACACCCTGGACACCCGTGAGCTTGTCGAGCAGGCGCGTGCTCGGGCACCGACGTGCCGGCGACCCCGGCGTGGCAGCTTGCGGGATCAACGTCAACTTGCGACCCACCGCCGAGACCACGGCGCTGGCGACTTCACCAATGCTGACTTCGGGGGACTCGTTACCGATATTGACCGTCTGACCGAGCGCGCTATCCGATTCAGTGAGTGCACGAATCATTCGCACGGCGTCGCTGACGTAGCAGAAGGTGCGCTTGTGGTCGACACTGAAGACGTCGAGCGAATCGCCGTCCTTCGACTTCCAGGCCTTGAAAAGCAATTCGGGAATGACGTGGGACATGCCCATGCGCGGACCATACACGTTGTGCAGACGCACGTTCGTGACCGGCAGACCGCTCATGTTGCACATCGCCTCGCCGTACAGCTTGGAGAGCATGTAGCTCGTACGTGGCTGCTCCAGCGCCGTCAACGCGATCGGCGTCGTTTCCGGCGTCGGGATCGGCATGTCCATGTGAATCAGCGTGCCGGCATACACTTCCGAGGTCGAACTGAACAGCAGTCGCTTGAGCGATTTCTGGCGGCGTGCGAGGTTGATCACGTTTTCGGTCATGCGCACGTTGGCGGTCAGCACTTCGTACGGACGTTGCAACACGTGCACCACGCCGATGATCGCAGCGAGATGGTAGATGTGCGTGTAATCATCGTCCAGAGACTGCAACGTCGATTCGTCGAGCAGATCCGCGTTGATAATTTTCACGCCGTGTCTGGCGACCGCGTCCTCGATGAACGGATCCTGAACACCGCGCTTGAAATTATCGAGAAGATGAACCGTGTGACCTTCCTCGCCCAAACTGTTGGCGAGGTGTCCGCCCACGAAACCAACCCCACCTGTAATCAAAACCTTCACGTTTCACTCCTGTTTGTTTGTGTATCGGCGCGTTC
Organism: Pandoraea sp. ISTKB; assembly: GCF_001721285.1. Classification (NCBI taxonomy): domain Bacteria; kingdom Pseudomonadati; phylum Pseudomonadota; class Betaproteobacteria; order Burkholderiales; family Burkholderiaceae; genus Pandoraea; species Pandoraea sp. ISTKB. The sequence continues at coordinate 159,007 of NZ_MAOS01000072.1, read as the reverse complement.
GTCGCGCCGTCGATATACTCGCCGTTGCCGGGGGTCCCGGGATTCACCCGCGCCCCGACAGGTCTCAGGCGGGCGAACCTCGTCCGATCGACTCGACGCGGCACCCAAGTGCCGCAAACTGTGCTCGCTGCTCGTGCGAGAGACAATCGTTGGCGTCGAGAATGTAAGGCTTACGCCCACCGAGCCACGCTGCCGGCTGCAATCCCCGGAATTCCTTATGTGGCACAGCAAACACGACGGCGTCGACATCAGGGCAATTGTCCAGGTGCGTCGAGACATCGAGTTTGAGTTCGTCCCAATGGGCCAACAAAGGATCGTGGCACGCAACTTCAGCACCTTCGATGACAGCGCCTTCGTAGAACGGTTGCGATGGCGAATAGCGAGTATCCGCAACGTCCTGACGATAAGAGATGCCCGCGAGCAGCAATCGCTTGTCAGCAAGGCTCCCAAGCGCACCGCGAACCTTGTCGAGGGAATAAAGCGGCATGTCCTGGTTGATCTTCACCGCGCTGCGCGACAGCGGGAATTCCATACCTGAAAGGCTGAAAATGTCTTTTGCGGCGAGATCGGCAAACAGCGGATCTTTCGTCAAACAGTATCCGCCGACACCGAAGCCCGGTTGCTTCATGTTGTTGTGCGTCGGGCGCTTGCGGATCGCATTGATCACTTCGAACATGTCGATACCGACCTTCTCTGCGAAACGCCCCCACTCGTCCATGAATGCGATATTGACGGCCCGGTAGCTGTTTTCCAGTACCTTCGACGTTTCCGATGCCGTGGTATGCGACAGACGCGTCAGCGGGAATGCCTCGACATTGACAACATGGGAAAGGAATTTTTCGCATGCGTCGCCGGCTTCCGGCGTATCTCCGGCGAACACGCGCCAGAAATCGGTGATGGACGCGAGATAGTTATCGCCCGGCATCACACGCTCGTAGGCATGTGCAAGCAGGAAAGCGCCGGCCTTGAATCCACGCGCCTCGGCACAGCGATCGAGCACCGGGCGGATCACCTTCGAGCAGGTGCCCGGTGGCACGGTCGTCTCGACGACCACCAGCGTACCCGGCTGAATATGCTCACCCAGTGTCTCGATCGCGCGAATAAACGGACCGAATTCCAGGTGACCCTCGCCGGTGAGATCGCCAATGTCGAAATGCACGTCCACCACGACGATCGACGCCGATGCCAGCACACCCACATCGGTGCTCGCCTTCAGATTGCCGGCCTCGTGCGCGCGACGCGTCTGGTCGATGAGGTTCTGGTCGGTCGTGCCAAACGGAAACTCTCCGTTGTTGATCTTGCTAACACGGTGCTTCCCCGTTTCGGTCGCCAGGTCAAGCCCGACCACTTCGAATACCGGATCCCCACCGTGACGTGTCCCGGCACGGGCACAGGCAACGGCCATGGCCGCACCGACAAAACCAAGGCCCTGAATGCAAACAAGCTGTTTCATGTCTTACTCGGATATCAAATCGGGTTCGTGAGGTGGGTCCGCGCGCGATGCCACTGCATCGTGCGCCGGATGACGGTTTCCAGCGGAATCGAGACCCGCAAATCCAGTTCCGTCTCGGCGTGCCGCAACGACGGCAGATACGCCGACGGCCTGGCACCGGGCACTAATGCGCCCTTGATACTGCAACAATAGGCCATTCTCTTGCTCTTGGCGCGAGAGTAGCGCGACAGGGGTAGGAGCGCTCGCATCAACACTCCAGGGCTTTCTGTGGCGTCCCCGCGCCCGCCATCGGCGAAGACGACGGCGTCATGCCGCGTTTATAGAAATTCATGATCCAGCGGCGAGCCGGCATTTCGAAGTAACGATATACCAGCCATGACGACACAAACAGAATCACAAGAAATGCTGCGGATTTCCAGATCATCTCCGGGGTCTTCGCAGCGAGATCGCCTGCCGATACCCGGAAGAGCGGGAACAGATTGCCGTGAAGCATGTACAGCGAGTAACTAATTTCGCCGAGCAGCAACAAGGGCGCGGCACTCGCCAGCTTGCCCAGCAAATTACGGCTCTGGCAGATTGCATAAATTGCCAGTGGCAATGCGATAGCGTACCCGGAGAACAGTCGATACCCGCCGAACAGCTCCGGCAAGTCGTACAACGAACGGTCGAACACCGAACCAACGATGTAGGCCATCGCGATCAGACCCAACACGCGCGATATCAGTCGCGCACGAGCCGATTGCGAGTGTCCCTGCGAGGACAGCCATATCTCAGCGATACCGATGCCTGCGAGGAACTCGAAGAATCGGCCGTATGGCGAGTAGTAGACGAGCCAGGTCGTCGCATCGATCATCTGGGGAGTGCCCCAGATCTGGCTGATGCCGTTGACAACGACGTCTTGATTCGCGATGCGGATGAACACCGTGCGCAAGACCATCGCCACCACGGTCAGCGCAATCCCTCGCCACAACGAATGACGTTGAAAACCGCCGAACATCGCAATCGGGATGAAAATCAGATACAACAGGAATTCAACACTGATCGACCACGAATTGTTCGCGTAACCCTGCGCGATGGTCATGTTGAAACCGTTGAACGTCGCATAGAACCATGACTGCATTCCCGCCAGGTTGGCAGGAAGCGCCGTCATGTAAGCATTGGCCGCCGCCTGATTGCCCCGATAGGCTGCGGCACCGAAATTGAGCATGAAATTAATCAGCACCACCGGCAAATACAACGGATACAGCCGGGCGAAGCGAGCAAACATGAACGAGATGACACCACGTTCCCGCTCAACGGCGAGACGATCCGCATAGTTGTAGTGAATGACGAAACCGCTCAGCACGAAAAACGTCGTCATGCCGAGCACACCGAAATTGTTCAAGGCGGGGCCGACTACCGTGCCGCGCAGGGGCAACATCAGAAGCCCCATATGATGCACGACGACCAGCAGCGCCGCGACGCCACGCAAGCTGGTCAGCGCATCGATCGGCGGACGGTTACGTACTACAGTTGTCATGAATCAGCTCGACTGAAACAAGAATTTCAACGCTTCGAGAGTGACGAAACTTTTGTAGATCTGTCGACGCACTACGCTCCAGACCCCCCCAGGTTCACCACTCGTCAGGTGACCTTGCTGCCTCGCGCGCGATGCCACTCCATCGTGCGCCGGATAGCGTCTTCCAGCGGGATCGAGACCTGCAAATCCAGTTCCGTGGCGGCTCGCTGCAACGACGGCAGATACGCCGACGGCTTGGCACCAGGCACCGGCGTGCCCTTGATGACGACCGTGCCCGGACGGCCTGCGACATTCGCCACCGTATTCGCGAGCTCACCGATCGAGACGATCTCGTCGCCGCCCACGTTATACGGCACGCCCGAGCGCCCGCGCGTGAGGATGCGAATCAGCCACGTCACCAGATCGCCGGCATACAGATACGAGCGCAGCGGCGTGCCATCGCCACCCACGACGATGTCGCGTTGCGCCAGTGCATCGCGCATGAAGTTACCGATCGCATAGTTGCTGTCGAGCGAAAGATACGGCCCGACGAACGCAAAGCAACGCGCAATCAACGCCCGGTAGCCATGCTGCTGCGCGGCCACCGACGTCAGAATTTCCATCATCCGCTTGGACTGACCGTAGACGATCCGCTCGGAAGCATAATCCGCAACGCCAGCCGGACCTTCCACGCACAGATTCTCGACCACCGAATCCATCGGCGAATAAACCGCCCCCGACGTGGTGATGAGCACCGCTTCCGAGCGATGCGCCGCAGCCATGTCGAGCAGACGGCGAGTGCCATCGATGGCGGCATCGAGATGCCGCTGCGCCCAGTCGCCCGACTGCTCGAGATTGGTCTCCGATGCCGCATGCAAAATGTGCGTGCACGGCTCAGAGGGAAACTCGAAGTTCGTGAGGCTACCCGCGACGAAATGCAGTCCTGCGCGTCCACGCAGATGCGGCGCACGCTGTTCGAGGAATGTTTCCGGCGACCGGCTCAACACGGTAATACGCAGATTCAGCGCATGCTTCTCATTCGCCCAAAGCAGGCTTTCGAGCAGCCAGATGCCAAAAAAGCCCGTGCCGCCCGTGATGAACAGGTGCGCCCCGCGCAATTGCGCCAGATCACCCTCGAGTTGAGCGGCAATATGCTCCAGATCTTCCTGGAACAGGGTGTGACCGCTCGGAATCGTCTGCGCCATAAAACTCTCAGTCAAAGTTGATGCGTTCGCGCTCGACCACCATCGGACGCTTCACCGTGTGCGTCACCAGCAGGCCGACATACTCGCCAAGCAGTCCCATCAGCAGGAACAGCATGCCCATGAAGAAGAACACGCCGACCGCCAGCGGCGCGAGGCCCATCTGAAATTCGTCCCACGCCAATAGCTTGCGCACGACATAGTAAATGCCCGCGAGAAAGCTCAGACCGCTCATCCCGATACCAATCATCGTCGCCAGACGCAACGGCGCCTTGGAATGGTTGACGATACCGAGCAGCGCGCTGTCGAGATAGACGAGGAAGGTGCCTTTCGAGATGCCGCGCTTGCGCACCGGCTTGTCGAACGGAATCTCGGCACGAGCGTAGCCGATCTCGCAGATCAGCCCGCGGAAATACGGATACGGGTCCTCGATCTTGCGGAGAATATCCATGACCGCTTTATCGTAAAGACCGAAGCCGGTGAAGTTCTGCACCTGCTCGACTTCCGAGATACGCGTGATGAGCTTGTAGTACATCTTGCGCATCAACGGCATCAGGCCGCGCTCTTCGTGCTTGCGGCGCACGCCGATCGCGACCTTGTAGCCCTCTTCCCACTTGCGGATGAATTCCAGCAGTAGTTCGGGCGGATCTTCCAGATCCGATGCCATGCCGATCACGGCATCGCCCTGCGCGAGCAACAGCGCGTGATACGGCGAGCGGATATGACCGAAATTGCGAACGTTGACGATGGCCTTGAGGCGCTTGTCCTTCGCCGCGATTTCCCGGATCACCTCGACGGTGCCGTCGGTCGACGCGTTATCGATCAGCAGAATCTCATAGTCGAGATGCGGCACTTGCGCCATCACGGCCGTGATGCGCTGATGGAGTTCAGCGATGTTATCGCGCTCGTTGAAACAGCCAGCAACGATACTAACCAGTTTCTTTTCGCTCATCCGCGCTGTACTTTTTTGAATGTGAATCGATCGTGGCCTGCAAAGGAAATGACCACACTGATGACCATGAGCAGCCCCTGAGCCAGCCAGAACGGCATCCCAAGGACATTCACCAGCAGCCATAACCCGCCAATGCCGAGAAGCGCGCTGCCGCCATAGACGACGTAACAACGCAAATACTCGCGCCACCAGGAGTTGCGCGAGTTGAATACCAAAAACTTGTAGGTAATGAACGACTCGGTAATACAAACGACGTTGGCGATCGCACCAATCACCACGATGTGCAGGTGCGAGCGTAGCGTGTAGTAAAGGCCGACCGTGGCGAAGTAGCCGAAAGCGGTATTGCACCCGCCCACGATCAGGTACCGCAACATCTTCTTACGGGTTTCCTTATCGCCGGTAAAAGCCGCTTTCAGCTTGTTCAACATGATGCTTTGCCGCCTTTCGTTGAGACGTTGTGTCCGAGTCGTCGCGCTTAGAAATTCACGCCCAGGAACGTTTCGATCTTTTCGGCGATGAAGTCGAGCTGCGGCGCTTTCAGCCCCGGGAACGTGCCGACCCAGAACGTATCGTTCATGATCACGTCGGTGTTGGTCAACTCACCGCTCACGCGGAAATTGCGGCCGAGCATGTACGGCTGACGCGTGAGGTTGCCTGCGAACAGCAAACGCGTACCGATTTTGTTCTGATCGAGGTACGACAGCAGGTCGACGCGGCGCAGACCGGCTTCCGGCTTGAGCGTGATCGGGAAACCGAACCACGACGGATCGGAATTGGGCGTGGCTTCCGGCAGAATCAGGAATTCGGCACAGCTCGCCAGACGGTCCTTCAAGTAGTCGAAGTTACGGCGGCGCGCCTCGATGAATTCGGGTGCACGGTCAAGCTGCGCCAGACCACAGGCAGCCTGCATGTCCGTAATCTTCAGGTTGTAGCCGAGGTGCGAGTACGTGTACTTGTGGTCGTAACCTTCCGGCAGATTGCCGAGCTTCCAGCAGAAGCGCTTGTTACAGGTGTTGTCCTTACCCGGCGGGCAGTAGCAGTCGCGGCCCCAGTCGCGGAACGACTCGGCGATCAGACGCAGATCCGGATCGTTCATGAAGACGGCGCCGCCTTCACCCATCGTGATGTGGTGAGCCGGATAGAAGCTCAGCGTGCCGATGTCGCCGAACGTGCCGACCATCTTGCCGTCATAGGTCGAACCGAGCGCGTCGCAGCAATCTTCAATCAGCCACAGGTTGTACTTCTTGCAAATCGCGACAACCGCTTCGAGGTTGTACGGGTTGCCCAGCGTGTGGGCCAGCATGATCGCCTTGGTCTTCGGGCTGATCGCCGCTTCGATCTTCGATGCGTCGATGTTGTAGGTGCCCAGTTCGACGTCAACGAACACCGGCACGGCGCCGAATTGCAGGATCGGGTTGACGGTGGTCGGGAAACCCGCCGCCACGCCGATCACTTCGTCGCCCGGCTGAATCGCACGGTCGCCGAGCTTCGGCGACGTCAGCGTGGAGAACGCGACCAGGTTCGCCGACGATCCGGAGTTGACCGTAATCAGGTGCTTCACGCCAATGAACTTCGCCAGACGCTTCTCGAACTCATCGTTGAAGCGCCCGGTGGTGAGCCAGCCGTCGAGCGAGGCTTCGACCATCAACTCCAGCTCGCGCGCGCCAATGACCTTGCCGGACGGCGGAATCACGGTGACACCAGCCTCGAAATCGGCCGGACGCGTGGAGAGTTCGCCGTATTGACCGACCAACTGAATGATTTGCTCGCGGAGCTGTTCTTTAGTGGGGGACGTCATTTTGTTTGGTAAGCGTTGATTTGTGAAAGGGTCAGCGGGCGCATGTCGGCGTTGCGCAGGAACGCCTGGTGCCACTCGACGATATGGTCGATCGCTTCGGAAAGCGTCCAGCGTGGCGTCCAGCCGAGCAGACTCTTTGCCTTCGAGCAATCGAGCTTCAGATATGTCGCTTCATGAGGTTGCGGTGCCGAGTCGCGCTGCCATGCCGCGCCATCGCCCCAGCGGGCGACGAGGTGCTCGACGATCCACTGCACAGGTTGCGTATCCGAATCGTTGGGGCCGAAATTCCAGCCGCCGACGAACGCCGGACCTTCTGTATAAAGCTTCTCGGCGAGCCGCAGGTAGCCGCTGAGCGGTTCGAGCACATGCTGCCAGGGACGGATCGCGTGCGGATTGCGAATCTGCACCGGCGTGCCAGTGCTCAATGCGCGCATCATATCGGGAATCAGGCGATCGCCCGCCCAGTCACCGCCACCGATCACGTTGCCGGCACGACCGCTGCCCACCGCGACACGGTGTTCAGCGTAGTGATCCGGGTGGAAGTACGAGTTACGGAATGCGTCGGTCACCAGTTCGGCACAGCCCTTGCTGTTGCTGTACGGATCGAACCCGCCCATCGGCTCGGTTTCGCGGTATCCCCACACCCACTCGCGATTCTCGTAGCACTTGTCGCTCGTCACGTTGACCACTGCGCGCACAGAGGGTGTGCGCCGCACGGCTTCGAGCAGATGCACGGTGCCCATGACGTTCGTGGAGTACGTCTGCACCGGCTCTTTGTAAGACAAGCGCACCAGCGGCTGGGCCGCCATGTGAATGACGATCTCGGGCGCAGTTTCGGAAAAAACGCGCGCCAGATGATCGAGGTCGCGAATGTCGCCGATGATCGACGTCATGCCTTCGGCGACACGCGCCGCTTCGAACAGACTGGGTTGCGTCGGCGCTTCGAGCGCGTACCCGGTCACCTCGGCACCCAGTTGCTGCAGCCACAGACACAGCCACCCGCCCTTGAAGCCGGTATGGCCGGTTACCAGAACCCGTTTACCCCGCCAGAATTGCTCGCTCATTCCCAAATTTTCCAAGGGGCCTGGCCGGAATTCCAGAGGTCTTCAAGGTGATTCTTGTCGCGCAGGGTGTCCATCGGCTGCCAGAAGCCCTTGTGGAACCATGCCTGCATCTGCCCCTCACGGGCGAGTCGCTCCATGGGACCCCGCTCCCAGATCGTGTCGTCGCCGTCGATATAGTCAATGACCTTCGGCGAAAGCACGAAGAAGCCACCGTTGATCCACGCGCCGTCGCCGTGCGGCTTTTCCTGGAAGCTGCGAATGAGATTACCTTCGAGATCGAGCGCGCCGAACCGGCCGGGCGGCTGGGTCGCGGTCAGCGTACCGAGCTTGCCGCTCGCACGGTGAAATTCGATCAGCTTGGTGATGTCGACGTTGCCCACGCCGTCGCCATAGGTGAAGCAGAAGTCTTCGCCGTTAAGATACGACGCGACGCGCTTCAGACGCCCACCGGTCATCGTTTGTTCGCCGGTGTCGACCAGCGTCACGCGCCACGATTCAGCGTTGTTCTGATGCACTTCCATCTTGTTGTCACGCATGTTGAACGTGACATCGGACATGTGAAGGAAGTAGTTCGCGAAGTATTCCTTGATGACATATCCCTTGTACCCACAGCAGACGATGAAATCGTTGACGCCGTGAGCGGAGTACGTCTTCATGATGTGCCAGAGGATAGGCCGTCCACCGATTTCGATCATCGGCTTCGGCTTCAGATAGGTTTCCTCCGAAATGCGGGTACCTAAACCACCAGCAAGCAACACTGCTTTCATTTCAATTGCGTCCTCTTTAACCGGGTCGAAAAATCGGTGCTTGCTTCAGTCTCAACAATCACCCCCAGGCTCTTAAAGAATCTCCAAAACTCAAACCAATAGAGCTTTAAAATTCCCGGGAAATGCAATCAACCAACACCTGGAATAGAATAATTATCAGACCCGTCTATAGTTATAAGTCGCAGCAAACGACCGAGGGCTGAGCGGACACCCCGCCACCCGACCCTTGAGCACACGCCTCTACGCTCATGACGGGAATATTCCCAACGAACAAGCATCCCCCAATGTGAGGCATCACGAATTCAAAAAACGCGCCTCTGAAGCCCCTGAATCGATGCCCGACATCCCGCTTATCAAAATTTTTCGTAGTTTGACGCTTCACAAGCACTACATGAGTGAGGCCCGAGCACATCTTCGGCAAAGTTCATCCATACATCAGACGAAAACCAAGCTTCGGAAACCCGAGATTATACACAGCCACTTTTCACCCTCGTCAACCTGATCCCAGACGTTCCAAACGGTTTGTGAGGCAAAGTTGACACCGGCCCGCACCGGACTTGACAACCGGCAAAGCAACTTATCGACCGGTTCGACTCTCAAAACATGAATTCTCAAGATAATGGAGGTCATGGCTCACGCCTTGCGCGCACCGCCAAATTTGCGCACACTGGCGAGCTGTCCCGGGCCGGGCGACGTGTCTGTCGATGCTATCAAAACTATCAAAACCTCCCCGGGAAAGCGCCCATCGTTACTATTGCTTATGACTGTTACAAATCACCGGCCGCAGGGCCCAGGCGGACTCTCAGTCTCGCTTGTGGTGTATCGGCCCGACGCCCGATTGCTTGAGCGAACCCTGACCAGTCTGGCAGAGGCGAGCGCCGAATTGCTGCGTCAACGGCCGGACATGCACCTTGCCGTAAGCCTTGTCGACAATGGCGGCCTGGCACAGGCACAGGTCCGTCTGGATGCCCTGGAATGCCCCGGCATCTCCTATCAGGTCATCAGCGGTCATGGCAATGTGGGGTACGGACGCGGGCACAATCTTGCGATCGAGCAAACCCGGAGCGACTACCATTTGGTACTCAATCCCGATATCGACCTCGCGCCGACGGCGTTCGTCGAAGCGCTCGCGTTCTTCGATCAGCACCCCGATGCCGTTTTGCTCACGCCACGCATCGGTGACGAACACGGCGGCATCCAGTATCTGTGCCGTCGCTTCCCTACGTTGCTCGACCTGTTCGTACGGGGCTTCCTGCCGAACGGCATGCGCAGGTTTTTCCAGCGGCGCCTCGCACGCTACGAAATGCGCGATGTGATCAACGAACGCGATGTGGTCTGGAACCCTCCCATCGTGAGCGGCTGTTTCATGTTGTTCCGAACCAACACGCTGAAAGCGCTCGCGGGCTTCGACCCTCGCTATTTCCTATATTTCGAGGACTACGACCTCAGTCTGCGCACCCATGACGAGGGGCAGGTCGCCTACGTGCCGACGGTGCGCGTGCTGCATTTCGGCGGCGGCGCGTCGCGCAAGGGCTGGGGGCACGTGAAGATGTTCGGCGCGTCGGCGCTAAAGTTCTTCAACCGCTTCGGCTGGAAACTGTTATGAGCCGTCTGCTTGTCACCGGTGCAAATGGCTTCGTCGGCCGGGCGCTGTGCCGGACGCTGCTCCAGCGCGGACATACCGTCACCGGGCTCGTTCGGGCCTCCCATCGTTGTATTCCTGGCGTACAGGAATGGGTGCACGCCGGCAAGGATTTCGACGGCATCGATGCCGGTTGGCCTCAGGGGCCATCCTTTGACGCCGTGATTCACCTCGCAGCGCGCGTTCACGTCATGCGCGACCCGGCGGCAGACCCGATGCGTGAATTTCGCTCAACCAATGTTCAAGGAACGTTGAACATTGCCGAAGCCGCCCACCGCCATGGCGTGCGACGTATGGTCTTTGCGAGCAGCGTCAAGGCCATCGCGGAAATCGATGACGGACGCCCATTGCGCGAAGACGCCCCCCCACGTCCGGAAGACGCTTATGGGCACTCGAAGCGCGAGGCAGAGCAGGCGCTCATCGCCTTCGGTGCGCGCACCGGCATGGAAATCGTCATCGTTCGCCCGCCACTGGTGTATGGACCGGAAGTGAGCGCAAACTTCCTAAGTTTAATGACGGCGGTAGCCCGTGGCGTTCCTCTGCCGCTAGGCCGGGTTGAAGCCCGACGCAGCATCGTCTATGTGGACAATCTCGCGCAGGCGTTAGCGCAATGCGCAACGGATCCGCGCGCTGCCGGCCACTGTTTCCATGTCGCCGATCGAGACGCCCCGACGGTTGCCGCGCTGGTGCGTGCCATTGGCCGTCATCTGGGCAAGCCGGGCCGACTCGTGCCGATCCCGGTGAGCTGGCTGCGGCTGGCGGGCCGGGTAACGGGCCGCGCCGACACCGTAGAGCGCCTCGTGAGCAATTTGCGACTCGACACATCGCACATCGAATCCGTTCTGGGTTGGCAGCCGGCCTTTTCGACAGACGAGGGTCTGGCCGCCACAGCCGAGTGGTACCGTTCCCAGCACTGAGGTAGACGTATGTCGACGCAATTCCTTGCGCTTCCCCCCTGGCTTTCGCTGACGCTGACCGGCGTCGCAGCGGCTGCAGCGTGCGCGCTGATTCTTGGCTTTCTACTGAAGTCGGGCCTCGCGTGGCAACTCGCCACCGACGTGCCGAACCACCGTTCGTTGCATACGCGCCCGACCCCGAGGGTTGGCGGCTGGGGCATTGTCCCGGTCGCGGCCATCGGCATCTGGCAACTCGCGCCTTCGTTGTGGCTTATCGCCTTGCTGATGCTGTTTGTCGCAGCCATCTCGCAGATCGACGATCGACGCGGGCTTCCCGCCCGGGTAAGGTTTGCCGCGCACTTGTTCGTCGTCATCACGACGGTGAGCGTGTATCCGGCCGCCGTGCCGATATGGGCGCTCGCCGTGATCGCGATGCTGATGGTGTGGCTCGTGAACCTGTATAACTTCATGGACGGCGCCGACGGTCTGGCGGGCGGCATGACCCTCTTCGGCTTCGCAGGATATGCCGCAGCCGCCATGCTTAGCGCGAACGCCGCCCCATCACTGGCGCTTGCCTCGCTGGCAGTGGCCGGCGCGGCGGCGGGCTTCCTATACTTCAACTTCCATCCCGCCCGGATTTTTCTGGGGGACGCCGGTTCGATCTCGCTCGGATTTCTGGCGGGCGCTTTCGGCTACTGGGGATGGCGAGACGACGTCTGGCCGATCTGGTTCCCGGCGCTGGTGTTCTCGCCCTTCATTTGCGACGCGTCCGTGACGCTGCTGCGACGCCTGCTGCGTGGGGAGAAAATCTGGGAGGCTCACCGGGAGCATTACTATCAACGCATGGTACGCAGTGGGATGGGGCATGCGAAGACGGCGGCTGTTTGGTACGTCGCGATGCTAAGTGGCATAATTCTCGCCGTATCGGCACTTGGCTGGCCCCCGATAATTCAATGGGTTAGCGTTGGCGTCTGGGTGCTTGTGCTTGCCATTATCGGCATTGGCGTCGACGCAAGATGGCGCCGTTTCAATTCAGCAACTTTGGAAAAACGTGGAGTGTGACGCAGATGGCGCAGCACAAAGCATCATGGCGATCACTTGGCGCGTTTCTGTTCGACCTGGTCGCGGTCGCCGGAACCTGGCTGGCCGCCTATCTGGTTCGTTTTAACGGCGAAGTGCCCCCCGTGTTCTGGTCAGGCGCGGTGGACGCTCTGGCATGGACGTTACCTGTCTACGGCGTCATGTTCTTCGCCTTCGGTCTTTATCGGGGCATGTGGGTATTTGCCAGCTTGCCGGACCTGATGCGCATCGCCAAAGCGGTGCTGGCCGGCGGCTTCGTCATGATGATGGGCGCGGCCATGATTCAACCCCACCCGATCATTCCGCGCTCGGTCCTGCTCGTCTCCCCGCTCTTCCTGTTTCTGGTCATGGGCGGTTCCCGCGCGATGTACCGTGCGTCGAAAGAGTTCTACCTGTATGGCGGTCTGATCGGACAAGGTAAGCCGGTCATCGTGCTTGGTGCCGGCAACTCCGGCGCCAGCCTTGCGCGCGAACTGTCGCGATCGAGCGAGTGGCGTCTGGTCGGGCTGCTCGACGACGATCCCGGCAAGCAGGGCCGCGAAATTTACGGCTATAAGGTGCTGGGCCCGATTTCCGATCTGCCCCGTTGGGCCGCCGAGCTGAAGGCGGAGAACGCCATCATTGCCATTCCGTCGGCATCGGTCGACGCGCATCGGCGCGTCGCCACGCTTTGCGTGCGGGCTGGCGTTCGGGCCATGGTACTGCCTGAATTGACGGCGCTCACGCAGGGTCGTGCCTTTTTGTCGCAAGTTCGTCAGATCGATCTGGAAGACCTGCTGGGCCGTCAGGCGATCAAGATCGATATGCCGGAGGTCAAGGCATTGCTGCGTGGCGGTGTGGTGATGGTCACGGGCGCAGGCGGTTCCATCGGCTCGGAACTGTGCCGCCAGATCGCGCGCTTCGAGCCTGCGCAACTGATCGCGTACGATCAGTCCGAATACGCCATGTATCGGCTGACGGAGGAATTGCGCGAGCGGTTTCCGAATCTGCTCGTGGTCCCGGTAATCGGCGACGCGAAGGATTCGCTGCTGCTCGATCACGTGATGTCGCGCTTCAAGCCGCACATCCTGTTCCACGCAGCCGCTTACAAGCACGTGCCGCTGATGGAAGAGTTCAACACGTGGCAGGCGATGCGCAACAACGTGCTCGGCACCTATCGCGTAGCGCGCGCGGCGATCCGTCACGATGTCAGGCACTTCGTGTTGATTTCGACCGACAAGGCCGTCAATCCGACCAATGTGATGGGCGCGAGCAAACGTCTCGCCGAGATGGCCTGTCAGGCGTTACAGCAAACCAGTACCCGAACGCAATTCGAAACGGTCCGATTCGGTAACGTACTGGGCAGCGCAGGTAGCGTGATTCCGAAGTTCCAGCAGCAAATCGCACAGGGCGGCCCCGTGACGGTCACGCATCCGGAGATCACGCGATTCTTCATGACGATTCCCGAGGCGGCGCAACTGGTATTGCAGGCCTCGAGCATGGGGCAAGGCGGCGAGATTTTTATCCTCGACATGGGCGAACCTGTGAAGATCGTCGATCTCGCACGCGATCTGATTCGTCTGCATGGCTTCAACGAGGACCAGATTCGCATCGAATTCTCCGGCTTGCGACCCGGCGAGAAGCTCTACGAAGAGCTGCTGGCCGACGACGAAGCCACGACGCGGACCCCGCATCCGAAATTGCGCATCGCCCAGGCACGCGCCACACCGCAGAATCTGCTCGATGAGTTGTTGCCCTGGCTTGAACAGCGCCGCCTGCCGAGCGATCAGGAAGTGCGTCGAGACCTGCAACGCTGGGTGCCTGAATATCAGCCCGCATTGGGACCGGCGCTTCAGAGCGTGAATTCGACGTATCGCGCATCGTAGGTTTCGGACATCTCGCGCCCGAGCGTTCGGCGACGCATGCGTTCAATCCGTCTGGGAAAGCTCGCGCGTCTGCGACGCTGCGCCGAGCGTGACTCTCGTCGCTACCCGGCGAGCTCGCGCAAACGACAGCAACAGGCCACCCCCCACAATGATGAGCATGCCGACGATGCTCAGGCCGTCGGGAAAATGGTCGAAGATGAACCAGCCGAGCAGCGCCGCCCACACCAACTGCACGTACATGAACGGCGTCAGCGTCGACACCGGTGCATGACGAAAGGCGTGGATCACGCAGAAATGCCCAATACCTGCGTAGACGCCCAACGACAAGATACCCAGCGTCTGCGGGAACGTCGGCATCGTTTCAAGCGGTATCCACGGCAAGGCAAAGCTGAGACAGACGGTGCCCACCAACGCGGTGTAGAACAGCATCGTGATGCTGTCTTCCAGGTGACTGAGCTTGCGTGTGAGGATCTGATAAAAGCTGAACGAAACAGCGGACAGCAGGACCAGCAACACGCCTTCGAGCGGCAAATGACTGCTCGGCCGTGAGATGAGTACCGCGCCGGATGCGCCAACGAGGATCGCGCACCAGCCAAGACGTCCGACTTTCTCACCAAGCAGCGGCCCCGCGAGCATCGTTGCAATCAATGGCGACATGAATGCGAGGCCTGCCGTCTCCGCCATCGGCAGGATACGCAGCGCGATGAGTCCCGACAGGCTGGTACCCAGCAGCAAGAGGCCACGCACCACCTGCGCGGTCAGATGTTTCGTCCGCACTATCGACCAGCCGCGCGACGGCGCGAAGACGATCACCATCAATGCCAGGTGTACGGCGTAACGCGCCCACACGAGCAGCGGCACGGCGATGCTCAGCGACAGGGCTTTTGCCGTGGCATCCATCGAGACGAGCAACAACTGCGAGACGAGGAGCCAACCAATGCCGCGCATGGTGCTCGATGCGGCGAGCGAAGTTTTCGATGGAGTGTTCGTGGACACGGTCGGGGGAAGGTCGTCTGGATCAGTGAGTCGTTGGGTATCGCGGGACAGGCACTGACGCCTGCCCCGGCGAACACATGCCTATTGGTTTGCGAAGCCAGGACTCCAGAATCCGAACGCATGTTCAGGCCGTAGCGGGTCTACCAGATCGGGCCTCGCCTTGCGACCGTATGCCGCATCTTCCGCACCGTGCGCAATAATTTTGTAATCGCGGCCGTTTGACATGTACAGGTACTGGAGATTGGCGGCAGCCAGCCCGCGCGGATCCGTCGGCACCACCGACAGATACTTGGGAACGAGTCCCGGAATCCAGCGATCTCGCGGCGGATGCGAAGCGTCGTTCACGCTGACTTCGGCCACTGGGTACGCGCCATTGTCGACGTAGTACGCGCTCAACGCGTTGCGAATGGCGGTGAGATCGGAAACGACGTGCGCGTAACGGTCGGCCGAACACGAAAAATCGGACAAGCTCAGGTGCGTAAGCGGCGCGAGAAACGAGTCAATGTCCGAATGCCGGAACCACAGTGTCCAATAGTACCGGCTGACGAGCGCCAGATCGTGCGCCGAATCCGGCGTAAAACGCACGTGTAGCGTGACGCGACAGTCGCGAATGGCAGCCAGATCCAGATCCTTGAGGAGATAGCGCGATAGCGGAAGCGTGGCCGCGAACGCCGCAACGTCGAGCGGTTCGTCCGCGGGATTCCCGAACCGACGCTCCTCATGCCAGGCCGACCTGAAAATGCTGGCATATTCGTAATAGATATATTTCTCGTGCCAACGAGCGATATCGTCGTCCACCCAGATCATCGAGGAACGCGCGATAGGTTCGTGCGGCAACGAGCGAAGATTGACGATCGTCGACGCATCCTTGATCCAACGCATCTCCCACGTCAGATAAATATTCCACGTACCAACAACGAATGCGCCGATCAGCGCAACAGACAGCGCGCCCCTCGCCGCGGCCCCCGGGCGTGACGGCAGTACCCCGCCAAGCATACGCCCGAGCACTACGCCGGCCAGCGCGACCGGCAGGTTCACCAGCAGGGCGTGACGCGTGTCCCATCCAAAGGTGGACGGCAACTTGCCGACCACGACGTAAGGAAGCGCTGCCGCCACGAAAAACAGCATGCAGAAAACGATGAGCGCAAATGTGCCGAGCAGACGCGTCTGAGTTGGCTCCGCCCCGCGCTGTGCCCTGATGAACCGTAGCGTCGCGTATCCCACCAGGGCCGAGCAAACACACCATGCCACGAAAGCGATCATGTTCGTGGACAGCAGCGTCCATGCGCTTTCGAACGGTCCGAGCAGCGTAGTCTGCGCGAATTGAGAAAACGCCGCCGGCCATGTCTCCGGGACGATTTCCACCTGGTTGTACGTTGCGTATAAGCCGGAAGTCTTCCAGAAGACAAACTTGATACCCATGAACAAGACCGGCACCAACAGATAGTCGGCAAACCTGCCAAGGCGAAGCAATGCGACGAACGGGTTCCTGGCCAGCCATTCGTGGCGGCGATGCCACAGTAGCACCAGGAAGGCCACGCCATAGACGGCGATCAAAGACGCCGTCAGGAAGCTGACGAAAAACATCGTCAGCGCTGCCAGTCGGGATGCAAGGCGGGCCACGCTCCCCGACGGCGGCACCATGGCAAGACGCCATGCCGCCAGGAATAGGGCGTAACAGAAAACGTAGGGCAGCGTAATCAGCTCGAAATACATCTGATAGGCGGTGTACGAGCAGAAGATCGCTGCGGCAATCGCGCTCTCACCAATCGAGAGCAAGCGCGTCCGGCGTGCGATCGAGTCGACCATCAGAGTCGCGACCAGAATCGAAAGAAACGCCGTTACCTTGTACGCGAGCAGTACGTTCGGCGCGAACCACATCAACCGATGCAGATAAGCGAGCCACGGAAGACCGTTCTCCCGAAACATCGCAAAAAGCTGATCGGTGTTGTGGTCCTGATAAAGCCCATAGATCAGCGATCCGTCCCAGTAGGCGCCGTTGTTGAGCAAGAGCGGGAAATGACAGACGGTGACGAGCGCTACCAGCAGCCACGATGGCAGGAAGCGATGACTTCGGAGGTTCATTCGATCTTCATCAAGGGTGGGGCAAATGCATGCCGGCGTAAGTCCCTTAAGGCATGCGACAGCGCCGCTGGCGCGGCAAAGCACGGAGCATATAATACTTGGCGGAGCCCGATGCACGTCATTCCGAATTTGGAATATGAGATACTTTGGCCCGATCGGGAAGGCCCAACCCCGTGGTTAAGGTTGCCCGGCATTAGCGCATAAAGATCGTCTGTTCACGACTTGTTCGATTGCCTCCTTTTCATAAATCTCAGGAATTGGAATACATGGCGTCTCTCGGCCCGGTGAGTCTCGCCGAAAGCGAAGCGTTGTCCGTCGTCGTGCCGGTCTTTCGATCGGCCGCTTCCCTGCCTCTCTTGCATGAGCGGCTGACCGCCGTGCTTGAAGCTATCTCTGCGGCACATGAAATTATTCTCGTCGAAGATGGCGGCAACGACGGCACCTGGGACATCATCACTTCGCTTGCCGCCGCCGATTCGCGCGTGCGCGGCATTCGCATGAGTCGCAACTACGGGCAGCACAATGCCTTGCTGTGTGGGATTCGCGCGGCCGTGCATCCCCTGATCGTCACGCTCGATGACGACCTCCAGCATCCCCCCGAAGAAATCCCGCGCCTGCTCGAAGCCCTCGGACGAGGCGGTTTCGACGTGGTCTACGGCGCCCCTGAGCGTGAGCAGCACAGCTTCTGGCGCGATACGGCATCGGTCGTCACCAAAATCGCACTGATGAATGCGATGGGTGCGCAAACCGCCCGCCACGTGAGCGCCTTTCGCGTATTCCGCACGTCGCTACGCAATGCATTCGCGAATTACAGCAGCCCGCTCGTATCCATCGACGTGTTGCTGACCTGGGGGACGACACGCTTCACACACCTGAAAGTGCGTCACGAACCGCGACGCATCGGCGTGTCCAATTACAGTGTCTGGAAGCTGTTCACCCATGCGATGAACATGATCACCGGTTTCAGCACGATCCCGCTGCAACTCGCGAGCTTCATCGGCTTCGGGTCGGTACTTCTTGGCATCGTGTTGCTGGGCTACATCTTCCAGCAATTCGCCATGCACGGCCGTGTCGTGCCCGGCTTCTATTTCATCGCCTCGATCATCACGGTCTTTGCCGGCGCGCAATTGTTCGCGCTCGGCATGATCGGCGAGTACCTTGCCCGAATGTATTTCCGCAGCATGGACAAGCCCGTCTATTCGGTTGCAGAAACGACGTCTGGCCACTCTCTTGGTAACGACAATCCGGTGAGCGCTTCGTGAGCACGTTGACTTTGTTTCTGATGACCCGCAAGGGGTATCAACTTCTGGCCGACACGGTAGACACCTTCCGGGATCTGTTTGCGAAAGTGGTCGTCGGTCGCGACGCCACCCTCGATGACGACTATGCCGAGCAGACCATCGCACTATGCGAGCGTCACGGCATTGCGTGGACCGAGCGCAGCCAGCATCGTGAGATCAACACCGACTATGCGATGGCCGTCGGCTGGCGCTGGATGATCGACTTCCCGGAAGACCGACTGATTGTCTTTCACGATTCGCTACTGCCGCGCTACCGGGGCTTCAATCCGCTGGTCAGTGCGCTGATCAACGGCGACGATCGTGTGGGTGTGACCGCACTGCTAGGCGCTTCGGAATACGACGCCGGTCCGATTCTGGCGCAGGCATCCATGGAAGTCGCCTATCCCTGTACGATCGCGCGCGCCATCGACGACATTTGCGCTTGCTATCGCGACGCTGCACTGGCCGTATTCCCTCAGTTGGCACAAGGATCGCCGCTTCAGGGCGTACCACAAGACGACAACGCCGCCACCTATAGTCTGTGGCGCGATGAAGAGGACTACCGGATCGACTGGCATGGCGAGGCCACGCGGCTGGTGCGTCACATCGATGCGCTGGGCAGTCCGTATGCAGGTGCCAGAACGCTCGTGAACGGCACGCTTGCCCGCGTCGGGCGAGCGCAGGCGCTCCCGGACGTGCCGATCGAAAACCGCACACCCGGCAAAGTCATTCGGGTCGACAACGGCTTGCCCGTCGTCGTTTGTGGACGGGGCCTGTTGAAAATCACCGAGCTGACAGATATTGCGAGCGGCGAATCGTTACTGCCACTGGCAAAATTTCGCTCGCGCTTTGCCTGATGGCGCATGGGTTATGCGGCCTCATCGTGCGTCGCACAGCAAGAATGCAAATTCAGCGACGCGCCCCCGCGACATCGAATTTTCAATAAATGGCGCTAACTAGGCAGATCGTACGTTTCGGCATCGTCGGGCTCGTCTCGAACGTGGTGCTTTATGGGCTCTACATCATCGCGACGAGCCTCGGTGTGCAGCATACCGTCGCGATGACGGCGGTGTTCACGCTGGGCGTCATCCAGACGTTCGTGTTCAACAAGCGGTGGTCGTTTGCCTACCGCGGGCCGGGCGGCAGCGCGATGCTGCGTTACGCGATTGCCTATGTAGCAGCCTATGGCATCAACCTGACGGCTATGCTGGTGCTGGTCGACGTCGAAGGATTCCCGCATCGCGTCGTTCAGGCCGTCATGGTCGTGGTGGTTGCGATTTTCATGTTTCTTGCCCAACGGCTTTGGGTATTCCGAAGCCGGTCTATCTCGGTCTGACTGTCAATGAAACGCTGTCCGAATTGCGGCGATACCGGTGTCGACGCGTCATGGAATTGCCAGGCTTGCGGCGCGGCGCCACGTCGAGTGGGTGAGGTGCTGGAGTTGGCGCCCGCACTGGCATCGGTCAACGACGGCTTCCGGGCCGAGCATTTTCACCCGCTCGCAGAAGTCGAGGAGCGCAACTTCTGGTTTCGCGCCCGTAACCGGATCATCTCCTGGGCGGCGCGGCCCTTCATGCGCGCCGGCGCCACGTTCTGCGAAGTGGGATGCGGCACCGGCTATGTGCTTGCCGGTCTGGCGAGTGCCTATCCTCACGTGAAATTCTCGGCCACGGAGATTTATTCGACCGCACTGTCGTTCGCCGCGACACGTCTGCCGTCTGCATCGTTCTATCAAATGGATGCGCGCTCCTTCGCCTTTGCCGACGAGTTTGACGTCATCGGCAGTTTCGATGTGCTTGAGCATATCGAAGAAGATGAAGCCGTCATGCGCGAGTTGCATCGCGCGCTCAAGTCGAAGGGCACGTTATTGCTGACTGTCCCGCAGCATCCGTTCCTTTGGAGCCAACAGGACGAGCAGGTATGCCACGTGCGTCGTTACACGCGCGCAGACATTCGCGCCAAACTGGAACGCAACGGGTTCCGGGTAACGCTGGCCACCTCGTTCGTCTCATTGTTGTTTCCGGCGATGCTGGCATCTCGCAAGCGATCGCGCGTCGACGACGCCGAATACGACATGACGGCAGACCTGCGGTTGAGCCGACCGGTCAACGCCATCATGGGGGCCGTCATGGGACTCGAATTCGGCATGATTCAAGTTGGTGTACGCTTTCCGTTTGGCGGCTCGCTTCTGATCGTCGCACAAAAGACTTCGTGATCTTGACCAATGCCCGCATGAACTCGACGCTTCCTCACGCAATACCGTTCAATCGACCGTACATGACGGGCAATGAGCTAACGTACATCGCGCAGGCGCACACGCTCGGCAAGCTTGCCGGCGACGGGCCATTCACAGCGCGCTGTCAGGCGTGGCTCAGAACCCAGACCACGAGCCATCAGGCGTTGCTCACGCACTCATGTACCGCGGCGCTGGAAATGGCGGCACTGCTACTCGACTTGCAGCCGGGCGACGAGATCATCATGCCGTCCTACACCTTTGTGTCGACGGCGAACGCCTTCGCGCTGCGCGGTGCCACGCCGGTGTTCGTCGACATTCGTGAGGACACGCTCAATCTCGATGAGACGCTCGTGGAAGCCGCGATTACGCCGCGAACTCGGGCGATTGTGGTGGTGCATTACGCGGGCGTGTCGTGCGAGATGGACACATTGCTGGCGATTGCGGCCAGACATGGGCTCAAAGTCGTGGAGGATGCGGCGCAAGGTGTCATGTCGCGTTACAAAGGGCGTGAATTAGGTGCCATCGGCGACATTGGAGCATTCAGCTTCCACGAGACGAAAAATGTCATCAGTGGGGAGGGCGGCGCGTTGCTGGTCAATCGCGAAGCGTTGGCCCAGCAGGCCGAGATCATCCGCGAGAAGGGAACGGACCGGAGCCGCTTTTTCCGTGGCGAAGTCGATAAGTACACGTGGCAGTCGATCGGCTCGTCGTTCCTCCCGGGAGAAATCACCGCAGCGTTTCTGTGGGCCCAGTTGGAGCAGGCGGAGTCGCTGACCCAGCGTAGGCTGGCATTGTGGGACACCTACCACGCATCGCTCGCCGAACTCGAGCATCGAGGTGTCATTCGTCGCCCGGTGATTCCGGCGGACTGCGAGCACAACGGGCACATGTACTACGTATTGCTTGCACCGGGACTCGACCGCGACCGGGTCCTGCAATACCTCAAGTCCGTCGGCGTTCACGCCGTATTCCACTACGTGCCGCTGCATTCCGCACCGGCGGGCATCAAAGCTGGCCGCACCGCAGCCGCCCTTCCCGTCACCGATGGGCATTCTGCACGGCTGATCCGTCTTCCGATGTGGATCGGGCTGACGGCAGAGCAGCAGGCCCACATTGTGCAGGCGCTGACCGACGCGGTAGCCCTTGGCGCGCAACGATAAGGCCCACTGGCGTCGGTCAACCGATGCCGACGGCAAAAAAACAAAAACCCCGTGAGCCTGAGGCTTGACGGGGTTGATGCTTAAGCATCTGAGGAAACCAGGTGTTATATGGTGGAGCGGAGAGGGGTCGAACAATGTCGCTGAGAGCCTTCGGAAGGGCAAAAGGGGCACACATCAATCTCGGAGATGCCCCCAAAAACAGGCTTTGCGCCTGCTCATTGCAAAATGCAATCCAATTCCCGACCGCTTTGCCTTCCTCGTCGAGTCGTTCGCGGGAACTGACTTCCTCGAAATTATGGCAAGCAAATTGTTCCTGACGACACGATACCGATTGCGCCTCGCCGGAAGGTGCCATCGCGGCCTTCGTCGAAGTCAACGAGTTATCTTCCGTCTTACTCCACGCACAACTGCGTACTGCACTGGAATTGGTGTGGGCGTTTGAGACAATTATTCGGTGCATCGCATCGATAGTCTCCAAACCGAACAGATAGCGGTGTCAGGCAACAATGTCATTGTCAAAGATCAAGCTCAGCCCCGTACACCCTAAGCCAGTTTTTGCGCTCTCGGTAATCCGGCAGAACCTTGTCCACTTCGTTCCAGAAAGCGTTCGAATGATCGCGGTAATGAAGGTGGCACAGTTCGTGGACGATGATGTAATCGATGATGGTGAGAGGAGCCATCAGGCACTTCCAATGAAAGTGCAAGTCGCCATTTTTCAGGCACGACGCCCATCGATATCCAAGGTCCTTGATCTGCACCGAGCCAGCTGCCACTCCCACCCTCGGCGCGAAGTAAGCCACTCGCTTCTGAATGCGAGGTAGCCCCGTTTCCTTGTAGAACCTCTCGAATGCCCCATGTGCGGCTTTCTTCCCCCCCGATTCCACAACAGATCGCAACAGACAGAAACGACCATATTTCAGTTTCACCGGCTCGTCCTGACCCGTAACCAGTTGCAGGCGGTAGCGGCTGCCGAGATAGAGAAATGACTCGCCGCTGACCCATTCTCGGGTAACGTGTGTGGCATTGAGGTCACGCCATTCGGCTAGGTTTCGGTAGATCCACATCCGCTTGCTGCGCACGGTTTCGTCTACCTGTTCTGGCGTCATTCGCTTGGGCGGACGAACGGTGATAACGCCATCACGTTCGATGACGATGTCCGTGGTCTGCCGATCAGATCCAGGCAGAAGCTGGTACTCGATGTCTCGAACGTGCCGAACCTGCATCACGCGGCTCCCGCCCGGGCGGTGTTGATGAGTTCATCGTGCCGGTTTTTGGCCAGCTTCATGATCTCGATCGCGACACGCTCGCGGTTCAGTTTCAGATCTTCCATGCCCGACTTGGCGATTTCCGTTTTCAACAATCCACGTACACGTTTCTGCTTGTCGGGGTTTTGCCAGAAATCGATGCTGGCAATAGTTTCCTGCAATATCTCCACGGTGGTTTCCATCAGTGCCTTGAATGCGGGTTTGTCCCCATCATTGACGAAACCACCGGCGAAGCCAAGCTGAATGATGTATTCGTAAAATGTCGTGGCCTCCTTGCTCATTCCGTCTTCGCCTTGCTGCCTACCGGCAATGGCCTCATGGCGCAACTCGGCCAGCTTTTCTGCCAACAAATCCCACTGATCGTGGTGCTTTTCGATAAGGGCGTCGACCTTCTCAGATAAGCTCTTGTAGAATGCAGGATCCTCGTCTTGGTGCACGGTGCAGTGCTTGCGGATTGCGTGCTCCATTTCGCTGGCCTTGGCTTCGCTGTTCTTGCCTGCGTGCGCTGCCAATTTTTCAAGAAAGTCTTCGGCCAGCAACTCCACCGGCGCCACTTTGGGATTGATCCCCAAGCTGATCAAATGCTCATTGATGAGCGCCTTGACCTTTTCACCCGCACTGCCCAAATTGAGGCTCTCGTCTTTGTAGCGCTCTTTGCACACTTGCAGGATGTAGCCAAAGCGCTTTGCCGGAACACGGTAAGGCTGGGCTGAACTGTGTGGAAGAATGATGTCCATGCTCATGAGGAACTTCTTGAAATACACCTCGAAATCCGCACGCTGCTTTTCGTCTTTCAGTGCCTTCACCGCTTCATGCACCACGACTGCATCCGCATCCAAATTGGGCAGCTCGCCATTCACAAAGGCCTTGATCTGTTTCACGCCCAACGCCGTGAATTGCTGCAACAGGCGTTGATAGCGCTCATCCAATACTGGCAGTTCAGAAGTGATGTTCTGCATGCCGTCGTGCAATTCTTGTAGCTCATCGCTGGCGGCGTACAGCGTCAGCGCTTCAGTCAGGTGATTGGCAAGGCCGATGTAATCCACGATGTAGCCGCGCTGCTTGCCCTTCTTGACTCGATTGGTACGGGCAATGGCCTGCAACAGGGTGTGCTCGCGCAGCTTTTTGTCGATGTACATCACTTGCTCAATCGGCGCATCAAAACCGGTCAGCAGCATGTCGCACACGATCAGGAAGGCAACGCCTGTGTTTTCCTTGTCCGGATCTTCCAGATCAAAACTGCGACAGAAGTTCTCGACCGCACTCATCCGTTGTGCCTGTTTGCGCGCGCGGGTGATGTAAGCGGGCTCATTGGTGCCGTCGGATGACACAGCCACAGCAGTTTTCAGGAATCTCAAGCGCTTCAGCAGCTCGGCGTCGGGCGCGGTCTGCGCCTGCTCCTTAGTAATTCGCTCGGCCAGTGCGACTTCAATGCCTGCCTGATAACGAACACAGGCCAGCTTGGAGTGACACACCACCTGCGCTTTGAAACCATTGGGCAGGATGTTGTCGACGTAGTGTGCGACGAGATCACGCGCAATCGCGTTGATTCGATTTTCTGCTTCAAGGATGTCGCCCGTGGCGCCGTACTTTTTCTTGATCGCCAGCAGCTCCTCGTCGCTGCGGTCACGAAACAAGTCTTCGAAGGCTTCGTCGAACGCGTGCTTTTCATTCAGCGCGCTGTCGGCCGTTTTGCCTTCGTACAGAATTTGCAGCGTTGCGCCGTCGTTCACCGCGTCCAGCAAACGGTAAGTGTCGATGTACTCGCCAAACCGCTTGTGAGTTTTCTTCTCGCCGTGGCGTTCGGTGATCAAGGGCGTGCCGGTGAAGGCGATGCGTGCCGCGTTGGGAAATGCCTCGAAAAGGTTGTCGCCCAGATCGGAACTTTGCGTACGGTGCGCCTCGTCGATCATCAGGACGATACGCTCCGAGGTGTTGACGACACCGAAGGTCTTGCTCGATGGCATGGCCAGATAGGTGCCCAGTGCTTCGGCTACGGTATTGGTAAGAGTCTGCTTGTGCTCCTGGAACTTGTGCACCATCACCATGTTCACGTCCGAACTGTCCGTGGAAAGATGCGCGCGGAGGCCCTGGCGGCTTTCAATTACGTTCACGCGCCCACCTATCAGTGTGGCAGTCTTGCCCAGCTGTTCTTCCAAATCCTGCCGGTCGTTCACCAACACGATTTTGTAGTCGTTCAAGTCTCGGCTGGCCCGGATCATCCGTGCCAAAAGCACCATCGTCAGCGATTTGCCCGACCCTTGCGTGTGCCACACCACACCACTGCGATCCATGGCCGATTCGCCCTCGCGCAAGCGCTGCAAAATCTTTCCAGCCGCACGGAACTGCTGGTAACGACATAACACTTTGACGCGCGGACCACCGTCGGTATCCATGAACACCGCGCTGGTGCGCAGAATTTGCAGCAGATTGGCCTTGGTGAGCATCCCAGCAATTAACAATTGCTGGGAATTCAAGCCTTCCTTGGTGGCATAATCTTGTGGGTAAAGCGTCTTCCAGGCGTAGAAATGCTCTTCGCCCGAGGTGATGGTCCCGTAGTCAGACTCGAGACCACAACTGCGAATCAACATCAGGTTGCTGTGAAATAGACGCGGTTCGCCTTCTCTCAGGCCGGCGTTTTCAGTTTCCTTGCGCATGCGCATATAGCGCTGCAGTTGCACAAAGGCTTCCTGCATCGGGTTGGCACAAGTTTCCGAGCCTTTTTTGCACTCCACCACGCACAGGGGGATGCCGTTCACGAACAGCACGATGTCCGGGATGATGAAGGCCTTCACGCACCCTGGCGTGTCGATGCGGAACTGATTGATCGCGTGGAACTGATTGTTCTCTGGCTTGTGGAAATCAATCAGGCGCGCCACCGGGTCGGCCTCGCCGGTCAGCTCATTATCGTCTACCTGGGCTTTGAACAGCAGTGCCTGAATGGTTTCATTGGCTTCCAGCAGGGTGCGATTGGGCTGGCGCAGCAGTTGTTGCAGCAAATCTTCCAGTTGCCGGTCTGTCAGCCATTCGCGCCCATCATCGGTGCGGTTGATGGCGCGCACGGCGTTGCTGAACACTTCAGGCAGCCACCACTGTCGAAAGTTGGCGCGTAGGCTGGGCGCAGCATCCCGCGGGATGCCAGCGCCCTGGTCGATCACCGTCCAGCCTTGAGAGGCCAGTTGCTGGAGGAACGGTTGCTCGACTTCGCTGTATTCACTCATCCCTGGATCCCCTCTGTGTGGCTGTTACCGGCAAGTTTTCAGGCATCAGCCAGCTCAGTTTCATTGATCTGGACCGGCACTTTACCGGTGAGCAGGTCTTGCATCAGGCCGAATTTTTGAGCAAAGAGATTCTCGACGCTAGATTGCTGGGCTTGAATGGCCGCCTGTATTGCTTCGAACTTTGCGATGAATGTCGCCTGCTCGCTGAGAGCAGGTACGGCGACAACCAAGCGCTTCATGTTTCCTGTATTAATTCGTGGTCGTGTTACGCCTTGCTCATAGCGTCGAATTTGCTGTCGCGCCAATTCGCTATTAAGAAAAAGCATAAAAAACTTGTTGTGCATAGTTTCCTCCACGCAGCGTGTACGGAAACAATCAGCCTTATTGATTGCAGGCGGCAAATCTTCAGGATAGGTGCAAGCGCGACCAACCGGGTAGCGCTCCTCGCCCAATCCAGCAATTAATACATCACCGCCCACAACCTTGTTTCTGACCAGATATGCGGCGTGTCGATCAGATACATACGCTCGATCACTATCGTTGTATTGGTATTCCGCAACATTCTGCAAACGAACTACCCGAACACCAGGATCGGCGACATAGTGCTCGGTTTTCAGATTTGATCCAAATGGACCATCCGCAACCGAATCAACGACAGCTGAACAGTCCTTTACCTCCCATTCCCTCGGAATCCATCCAATCGCCGTTTCCTGATACAGCTCAGGCGCTTCACTGCGCGGCGGGCGCAGTTGGCCATTGGCCAGCACGCCACGGGTGAACAGGTCGTGCATCAGCCCGACCTTGATCTGCTGATATTTGGCGATCAGCGCTTCGGTTTTTTCGATTGCTCTGTCTGTGGCTGTGAGGATGGCGGCGATTCTTTTCTGGCGCGCAGCCCCGGGATTATTGAATGATGTCTTCGCCAACCAGTTACGGTTGATGCTTGGTACGCCCGTTGCTTCGTTGAGCTTGGTGAGATCGAAGTTCAGCAGACAGAAATAGAGCCAGTCTAGGTCAACATCATCTCTCGGGATAACTGCATAGGTCGTGTCGGCCGGCCAGAACGGCACCTTAAACAAATGGGGAGTACCTAGCGACCCTTTTCTGGCGACGACGATGCCGAACTCGAACATGGATTGATTGGCCAAGCCGTAGATGCCACCGGTTCCGACAATCGGAATGTTCCCGTCTACAGAAGCGACCTCATTCGGCGATTTTCCGTAATGAATTTTAGCCAGTATTTCAAGGCTGTCACGCATACCCCAACTCCACCAAGAATGCCTGAAGGGCTTGCGCAGCATCATCGCGCTCGGCCTCAATCTGTTTGGCCGTAACCGCGTACTTGCTCCACAGGTTTTCAACCGCGGCGATGCTGGCGCGCTGATGGGCACGCAGGTACTGGCGATAGCTTTCGAACAGCACCTTGCTCAGGCGCTCAACAATCACCACGCGAGCTTCGTCCTTGCTAATCTTCAGTCGCGCCTGCTCGACCAGCTCGTCCTTCTTGGCTTCGGTCGATTTGATGGCAGCCTTCAGGGCCCTGGCTTCATCTTCCAGTGCTTTGTGTGTGGCCAGTTTGGCTTCCGCGCGACGAGCCGTGGTTTGGGCCTGCTGACCGGTCGTCATGGCCTGTTCGATCACGGCTTCGATGGCAGAGGTGTGGCCGACCGATGCAGCTAGGTCGAGCACACGCTGACCATTGCCAAACTGTGCTTCCTTGGCGGTGAAGCCATCGCTGCAGTGATGGCCCTTGTCGGTGCTCTTAGGGAGCATGCCTGTCGCCTTGATCTCGGTGAACAAGTCGCCCACCGCACCCTTGAGGGTTTTGAGCTGTGCCTTCCATTCGGCTGTGGCTTCTTTCAGTTCATCCTTCAGGGTTTTGACTTCATCGGCCGGCAACACGCCGGTTTCATCCGTATCTTCGAAATCTTCCTCGCTGGCGGCGGCAAACAGCGCTTGTAAATCGGCCAGCCGCGCGTGTTGCTGCTCAAGCTCGGTCAGCACCTGCGGGAACTGGCTTTGCAAGATGTCTTCATCCGGGATCAGTTCCGGCCCCCAACCACTCGCGGCAATAGACTTGAAGTCAGAAGCCAGCAGCTTGTAGTAGTTGGCGAAGGCGCCACGCACCTGATAGCGGCTGAGCAGGTACTGCCCTGAGAACGTCCTCTCAATGCTGTCTAGCAAAGTGGCGCGCATCTGGTAGACGTTGTTGGCGCGACCATGCTGGTTTTCGGCATCAGGGGCGAGTGCCTCGATGATGGGTAAATGTTGTTGCCACCAGGCCTCCAGCTCGGTCATGAACTGAGTTTGCCGCTCAGTAACTCCGGGGTTGTTGTTGATGTGCTGTGCAATGGCACGCTTGTCTTGCAGTGCGACCGCGAAGTCGGCATAGGGCACGCCGCCGGCAGAAGCTGCGCGCGGAACGAAAGTGCTTTCACGCAGGCCAATGTAGTTTTGCCAGAAGTGGCCGAGGGCATCCACCTCGCTGACGGGCACGCCGCCGTGCAAATGGGCGCGCACGTCGTGTGGCTCTGGTGGCGGTGAATTGTCCACATAGCGACGGATATTGCAGTTGTAGTCTTCGGCCCTAATCTTCTCAACGGAAACAAGTTCCGCGTAGCCTTTGACGTTCTCTCTCGCACGGTAGGCATGCACGATTTTGTCGATGTCTTCGGGACGCAAATGGTTTTGTGCCTTGCCTTCCCGGAATTCACGGTCGGCATTGATGAAGAGCACATGATCGCGTTGTGCGGCGCCAGCCTTGTTGAGCACCAGAATGCAGGCCGGGATACCGGTGCCATAAAACAGGTTGCTGGGTAAACCAATCACGGCTTCCAGATAGCCCTTGTCGATGAAGTACTGACGCGCCTCGCGCTCTTCACCACCACGGAACAGCACGCCGTGCGGCATCACCGTGGCCATACGACCATCTCCCTTGAGCACGGCCAGCATGTGCTGGACGAACATTAAATCGGCCTTTTTCCCTTTTTCGGGCATCCAGACCGGAAAGCGGCCAGAGTGCTTGATGTCCTTCTTGATGTAGTTCTGGCTGAAGGGGGGGTTGGCCAAGACGCGATCGAAGCGCATCAAGTTGCCATCTTCTGCTTGATGTTGAGGCTCCCGCAGCGTGTCTTGTTGGTGAATCACCGCATGGGAAATACCATGCAGCAACATGTTCATTTTACAGATGGACCAAGTGGTGCCGATCTTTTCCTGCCCAAACAGCGGCAGGTTTTCCGGGTTGCCGCCACATTCGCGCACGTAGTCGCGTGCCTGAATCAACATGCCTCCCGACCCTACGGTAGGGTCGTAAACGCGATGTTCTTCTTTGGGGTCGCAAATTTCGACGCAGACACGCACGACCTCGGTTGGCGTATAGAACTCTCCTGCCTTCTTGCCAGCCGAGTCGGCAAAGTGTTTGATCAGCCATTCGTAGGCAGCGCCCAGCAGATCCGGGAATTCGAAATCGTAATCTTTGAGGGGGATCTTTTCGAAGTTCTGGATGAAGTTGACTAGGGTGTCGTCGTCCAGCGTGTTCTGGCCAATCTTTTTATTGAAGTTGATGTGCTTCAGCACATCTTGGAGAGCGTCTGGGTTTTCCTCTTCCAGCGCCGCCAGTGCGATGTTCAGTTTGGAGCCGACGTTCTCCTTGATGTGCTTGAGCGCCGGGTGATTAATTGTTTCTGTGTTCCCTTCGTTATCCGTCTTGATTTCGATCCAAGGTTCATTCCAGCGCGCACACGCGGGCACAAAGAAGTATTTGCCAGAGTACTGATCCGAGTCTTTTAGATTGAGCGCGACATCGGCATCCGATAGCCCGGCAGCTTTGCCTTCTTTCTTGATCTCTTCACGGCGTTGGTCGAACAAATCGCTCGCGCGCTTGAGGAACAACATGCCGAAGATGTATTCCTTGTATTCGCTGGCGTCCATATTGCCGCGCAGGTCATCACAGGCGGTAAGCAACAGGCTTTCAAGTTTGGCGAGAGTGAGCTTGGCAGTGGGCATATGGTCTGGGTTGCTGTGTATTCGTTAACGGGTGGCGGCTGGCTGCAGGGTCAATCCAGCACCACCAGGAATTCGGTGGCCAAAGCTTCGGGCCGGACGGCACGGGACTCTGGGCTGCGGTTCAGCCGCACCAGCCCATGACTCTCCATCGTGCGCAAGGTGCGTGACAAATTGCTGGCGGCACGGCCTGACAATTCAGCCAATTCCAGTACTGTGCGCGGCTCACGCTCGCGCATCAGTCGCAGTAAGGCGCGATTTTCATCAGAGAGCACGCCGGCCAATTGCCGCCATGTGTCGAACCAGACCGTGGGGGTTGGCTGATCAAGGTTTCTCGCTGCCGGTTTGCCTGAACGGATGCCGATCACCGTGCGCATTTCTTCGGTCCCTATTGTGATTTAGTGATATTATCATGCGGACACACTATCCGTCAGCAGCAAACATCATCGGCTCGCCAGTATTTGCGGGGCATCAGACTTCTACGCCGCCCTCATTCACTCGCTCAGCCATATGCAGCCCCTCCAGCCCCAAGATGCCAAGCGTCAGCGTGGCCAGTGTGCCGACATCGAACGACAGTAAACGTACCCGACAACCTGCTCGTCATCGGCACGATCAATACAGCGGACCGCTCCATCCTCTTGCTCGACACCCCGCTCCGCCGCCGCTTTGCGTTTAAGGAGCTGCTACCGGAACCGCACCTGCTTCGAGCCGGCGCCATTGCAGACATCACACCGAGCACTTGGCTACGCCCTGAACAGACTAATCGTCGAGAAGCTCGAACGCGACGGCCGCAACCTTCAAGTCGGCCACGCGTACTTGATGCCCGGCGGCAACGCATGGTCACATTGGTGAGATATTCCCCGACGAGCTGTGGCCGCTTTCACAAGAGTGCTGCTACGAGGACCCTAACAAGCTTGCCAATATATTTGCACCAGACAAAGGCGGCGTGTTCGACCGTGAAACCGCGAACCTTCGATTCGACCTCTTCAAGGCAAGCCATGAGGAAAAGCTCGCCCAAGCGCTCATCACCGTCGTAACGGCGCCAAAGGCCGGCGCAAGCCTTTCCTGCAATACCTCAGTTTTAGGATTGTTTTTTTGGCCCAGCATTACTCTGATGCACGCGAGTTACAACTTACATGCGACAGACTTGCAGTCGAGCGTAAACATGGTGCGCACCGGGCTCAACGCAGGCTATAAAAAGCAAACTCAAACGAGTGCGGACGGTCGATCCGGAGCATATCGAATGTAGAGCCAGTGTGGTTTGCGGTCTGAGCCCGAGAAACAGAAAGTGTCACATACATACCATCCTGCGTAACACAGGTCATACTCGTGTGTGTGCGCTGTTGCATCGCTGTGATCTTCGGATGACGTTCGTGAGACAGCAGTGCGTTAAAGACGGTTCACTCAGCGCGAGCATTGCGCTTGTCTACCTGTAGTCGGGATAGACGTCGTAGCTATACTCCATGGTGCTCGACACACATCTGATTGTGGGCGCCGTCGACGTCCGTCTGCGCGCTGGAAAAGCACGTTGCCTTCTACGTACACGATGATTTTCAAATAACAGAATTAAATATATTTTCTTTTACTCTATGTTCCTATGGATTCCAATATATTCCATCAGCCGCGGCGATCGGCAGGAACGCATATTGACGATGGACGAATGCCCACTCAAGATATATGCGAGACGTTGCGTTGGAGCAAATCATGCCGGCCGTCAGGAGTTTCACCCGAACGCAGCGGGAGGCACTTGGCCGCAGGCTGGATGCACTACCGGAAAAGGCGAAAGACGATCAGCATCTCAAGGTGGGAGATGGCGTTCAGTCCATTCGGGCGAAAATCAGTACGGCGCGCGATAAGGGTTACACCCTCAGCGAACTGATAGAGCACGCAGCGCAGGAAGGGATCGACGTGAATCTCAATTCGTTGAGGTATGCGATGCGACGCGCTGAAAAGACGCGAATCCGTCGCGAAAGCAAAGAACCGAAACGAACTTATGGCGCTGGGACAGCACGGGCAAACAAATCGACCCGGACAACTACGGAACGGGACAGCCTTCCGCTGGCGAAACCACAGCAGAATCGAAGTGGGCAAGCAAACATGCCTGAGGTAACACAGAGGCAGGGCTACCTCGGATTTCCTATCAGTCCTGATACCGAAAATTTGTAGAGGTGAGACATGGCAACGGAAAATCCTCCCATCTATATGATCGGCGGCAGCAAAGGCGGTGTTGGCAAGAGTTTCGTGACGCTGGCGCTAGTCGACTACCTCAGACGCGTGGACTTCAATGTCGCGCTAGTCGAGACCGATACGTCCAATCCCGATGTCATGAAGGCCGTTCAGGATGAAGTCGAGTGCGCATCGTGCGATTTGGATGACGTAAGTGGATGGATGGATCTCGTCAATTTTTGCGATGCGCACCGTGATTCGGTGGTCGTCGTTAATACGGCCGCTCGGAGCCAGACAGGTGTAGCGCATTACGGCGCGACGCTCGTCAATGCTCTCGACGAACTGGCGCGACGTCTTGTCGTACTATGAGTCATCAATCGACAACGTGATAGCTTGGAGTTGCTTCTGAAATTCGGCGCCATTTTCCCGAGGACTGCTACACATGTTGTGCGCAACGGTCATTTCGGGGCGTCGGAAAAGTCCGCGTTGTACCGGGAGTCAAACCTTCGCAAGGCGATCGAGATGCAAGGTCAGTCGCTGGATTTTCCTGATCTCGCTGATCGTGTCGCAGACGAACTGCGCAGCCAACGTCTGTCGATACGCAAGGCGGCAGAAACTATGCATATCGGAGAGAGAGCAGAGCTCCTGCGCTGGCGCGCATTGTTCAGCACTATGTTCGCCAAAGTGACTCCTGTTTCTCGTCGTCACGGGTGAATCAGCTGGCTGTACCCGGCTCGTGCGCTCGAGAGAGTTGCAGAAGGTGAACTCGACATCGTCGGGTATTCATAGCGCACGTGCCGCGCGGCCCATGTGTGTGGAGACCACATGGATATAATCGCGTTCGGATAATCAACATCACACGGTTTTTTCCAATCATGAGTTGCTGCCTTAGTGAAGATTGGCGATCCGATACGGCGTGACTCGCACGCTATCATAGGCCGCAAAGAAAAACATATATGCGATTTGTTGAAAGAAACCCAGCCTCGTCGGCATTCTTCACGGCGGTGGAAGGGGTACGCAATAGACTGGAAAAAATCGTTGCGACCGCTGGCGCGGACGAGACCATACGGGGTGAGATATTCAACATCCGCGATCAGATAATCCGTCCCGCGCGCGTTGATCTCAACGAGCAGTTTCTATGGAAGTGTGCCTATTGCGAAACCTCGCTCCAAGAGGCTGACCAAAATGTCGACTGGTTCCGTCCAATGTTTGGTGCGCAAAGAGGTAATGGCAATGTAGATCAGTCGCACTATTCGTGGCTGGTTGCGGAGTGGAATAACTTGTATGTCTGCTGCCGGGAATGCAACGCATACAAGAAAAATCTGTTCCCTGTTAATGGAAAGTCAGAGTGGGGTGCACCCTTATCGATGCTCCGGCGCACCGAGCGCGCATTTTTGATAGATCCATGTTTTGACCAGCCCGAACGACATTTTGAAGTCGGCGCGGGAGGGAGATTGCTTGCGAAGTCAACGAGGGCTCGGGCAACCATCAAGATTCTTAACCTTAACCGTGGAAGTCTTTGTGAACGACGGTCTAGAATTTTGTGGGAATTCCGTACGACCTGGAATGAAGTGTCTCGAAACGGCGACTTGATGGAGTCTCCTCAGATAGAGTCGGTAGCTCAGATGCTTGATCATCGCGCGCCGCACGTCGGTGTTCTCTTCCTCTATCTTTGGCAGATTATATCTAAAAAGCATAAGCAGATTGTCAGCCGTTTCATTCGTGTTGGTGTGTATCGAAATGGTTTAGCTGCGCTACTCGCGAGCATTGCCCGATTGCCGGATATCGACGAACTATCTCAATCATCCGAGTCAGATGGATCGCCAGCGGACGAGAATTTGGCCGGCATAAGCATCCGTTCTCGGCCGCTCAAGTCATTGAAGATTGTCGGATTCAAAGGCATCGACTCGATCGATAT
The DNA here is from genome assembly GCF_001721285.1 of Pandoraea sp. ISTKB. Lineage (NCBI taxonomy): Bacteria > Pseudomonadati > Pseudomonadota > Betaproteobacteria > Burkholderiales > Burkholderiaceae > Pandoraea > Pandoraea sp. ISTKB. The sequence goes on along the minus strand of NZ_MAOS01000072.1, from coordinate 124,461 downwards.
TGAGTTTCCGATCGCATCCGAATCTGCCGGTGGTGCTCTTGCGATCGTGGGGCAAAATGCTGCAGGTAAATCCACTATTCTTCAGGCGCTTGGTTTGGCGCTCATAGGACCTGAGGAAGCGAATAAAGTGGTAAAAGACGCTCGTATCTTCTTGCCGGACGGACGTCAACGCTCGAGCGTTCGGGTCACTTTTTGGGGCGATGACCGGAGTAACCAGATCGACATAATCCGTGAATCTCCCCGCTTCGGCGGAGTCGCCGAGCTGCCCGTGCGAGTTTACGGCTATGGCCCATACAGACTGCTCGCACAGCGACCACTCAAGAAGTCCAAGCGCGGCATTCGATACCGCCTGGCATCGCTGTTTGATGATGGTGAAAGGCTAAATGGGTATCACGGATGGCTTGACAACTTAAGCGATGCGAAGCGGCGCGATCTTGCAGAGATTCTGGAGCTACTGATCACGTCACCCGGGACAGACGTTCGAGTAAGTCCGGCTAATCTCGAAATCACCACGAACGGTCGACCACATCCGCTGCACGCGCTCAGCTCGGGCATGCAAAGCGTGGTTTCCATGTGCACCGACCTTGCGGAGGCATTGTACGCAACCGGGGACAGTGCGCTTGCGACCAACTGCGTCATTCTGGTTGACGAACTGGATGCCCATCTTCATCCTGCATGGCGCATGGGAATTGTGAAACGTCTTAACAGGGCGTTTCCTAACGCTCAACTTGTCTTCAGCACACATGATCCGCTGTCGTTACGAGGTTTGAGTGCTGATCAGGTTCAGATATTGTACCGGGATGCGAATGGTGCCGCTAACGCTAAGCGGGCCGACAGATACTCAGACGCGCTCGACGTTGATCAAATTCTGACGTCCGAGATATTTGGGTTGTTCAACACGCATGCCCCCGATTGGGAGCCGACCTTCAAGTCCTACTATGACTTGTTAGCGAAGGAAGATTCGGCTGGCCCGTTGCTTCCTCAAGAACGTGCTCAGCTCGATGCACTAAGAGTTGAATTGCAGGCGCTTGGAGTCCTGGGCAAGACGCGTCGAGAACGTCTGATGTACGGAGTAATCGACAGACTCCTTGCGCAGCAGACTGGCACCATCGATGAATGGGATCCGGCAACCATTAAGAAATTGGCTTCCGACGTCCAGAATAAGATAGACGAGCAGCCTGTGTCAGGGCGAGATGAGGGGCGCGGGCAATGATTCGTCGTGACAGAGCCCGGGTGAATCAACCACAATCAATCGATCCTGCTTGCGTTGATGTTCAGAATGAAAATGCGGCTAACGAGGCGGTCGTACTGGCACAAGACGCAATCGGGGCACCGTGGAAAACGTGGTGCACGACCCTAGTCTTTAACGTATACAGCAAGAATGAAGACGTTAAACACGCCCTCTCGGTATTATTCGATAACAAGTGTGCATTTTGCGAAACGTCACTTGACGGTCAGGATATGCACACCGAACATTTCCGGCCGAAGAAGCAGGTAGATATCGAGGACGATCCGAGCCAGCGTGGCTACTGGTGGTTGGGAGCAGCCTGGAAAAATCTGCTTCCGGCATGTGGGCACTGCAACCGTTCCCCGGGTGTTGATCACCCCACGGGATTGTCGTACGGATCCGGCAAGGGTAATCGATTTCCGCTCCTTCCTGGGTCGCCGCGCGCAAATGGGCCGGGGCAGGAGAATGCTGAGCTTCCGGTTCTAATTGACCCCTCTTACGAGGAGCCATCACACTACTTTACTTTTCGCGTCCTCGACGATCTTTCGTTCGCTACGATTAAGCATCTGAAAACCACCGCCGAGCAGTTTCGTGCAACTGGGACGATGGAAATACTGGGGATCAACCGTGACGGGCTTGTCCGTATGCGGACAGCGCACTTGAAGAGCGTAAAGTATGCCGTGCGTGGATATATCAAGGCGGCTAAGGTTTTGAATCAGGCGATTGCAGGAAATGCGCCGCAACCTGTTATTGATCAGTGTCAAACGGACGTACAGCAGGAGTGGGACGAACTGTATGACACGTATCTCAATCCCTCGCGTCAGTATCTGCATGCAACGGTTCGTCTCGTCGAGAGCGAGTTGTGCAGTGCCGGTTTGAAGCTAAGTTCTCTACTCCAAGGCAGGGATTTGCATCTTCCGGCGGCGAGTCTTGTTTGAGGAAGAGGAAACGAACGCGATCAGAAGGTGAGTCTCTGTATGCTCACCTTCCGGTCCGACATGTCAGCTAAGCAAAGGAAGGAGACGAGCTGGTTCTCGCCTTCGTCCACATCGATTGGTTACAGCGTTCGGCAGCAGAGAGGCCGTCACCAAGCCGAATGAGTTGGGTCAAGGAAATCCCGCCGTGAACTCTTATGTTGATTCCGGTGATGAAACTCCCGTCATCGCGACTCAGATAAACTGTTGCACAGGCCAGCTATCCGGCGTGTCGGGACCGGCTGAGTGGAATCAAATCGGCGACATGGTTTTCGAACGCAGGTCGCGTCGGACGGAGGGATGCCGAGTTCGATAAGATCGACGTGTCCACCGGTCCAGGGCTCACTGCATTGAGACGAATGCTACGTGCTTTGAACTCCAAAGCTCATGCGCGTGCGAATGCTTCCATCGCGGCTTTGGTGCAAGTGTACACGGCGTGGCCGTCCATCAGGCTGCTGTTAAATTGACTTGCCACCGGAATCAGCGCTCCGTCGGCCCTTGCCTGAGTTGCTCATGAGAAAACTCCGGATATATTTTTTGACGACGCCCTCCGATCGAACTGCTGCACAGGGTGTCTGAGTTCATGTCGCAGTGGATTTTCCCTCCGTCGACGGCCCACAACTGCATTCCGCCACGGCGGCAAACCTCGCGTCAAACGCCTACCGGACGAATCGGCCCCACCTCGGCGCCAGCCTTCAGCCGATCCAGATAGTCGGCCCATGCCTGCATCATCGCGCCCCGGTCGTCGATGAACCGGGTGCGGTTATGGGCACTCCCGAGCGAATCGGGCACCCGATGGGCCAGCTGGTGCTCGATGACTTCGGCCGGAAACCGAAGCCGCTCATGAATGATCGTTCGAGCCATCGCACGGAATCCGTGGCCGGTGATCTCGTTTTTCGTATCGAAGCCGAGCCGCTGCAACGCGGCGTTGATCGCCGCGCCGCTCATGGGCTTTCTGCGGTCACGACCTGGAAAAACGCAACGCCATTTGCCCGTCAGCGCCTGCAATTCCTTCAGGATACGCACCGACTGGGTAGCCAGCGGTACCAGGTGCTCATTCTTCGTCTTGGAAACGGTATAGCGCCACTCGTGCCGCTCCAGATCAATCTGCGCCCACTCAGCCTTCCTCAACTCGCCGGGTCGCACGAACAGCAACGGCGCAAGTTGCAGCGCTGCGCGCACAACCAATGTGCCGGAAAAGCCGTCAAAGGCCCGCAGCATCTCTCCGACCTTCTCGGGATCCGTAATCGAGGCGAAGTGGGTATGCCGGTTGGGCCGCAGCGCTCCGCGTAGATCGGCGCTCACGCCGCGCATCGCGCGCCCGGTCACCACGGCGCAGCACTTCAGGGGGGCTGATGTCGGCAATGGGACGCGAACCAAGCCACGGAAACAGGTCCTTCTTCAGGCGCCCCATGATCTTCTCGGAGTGGCTTTGTGCCCAGCCGGGCGCCTGCTGCTCGAACCACTCAAGCGCGACGGCCTCGAAGGTAGAGGCCGCGTTGAGCCTCGCCAAGCGTTTCTTGTCCTTCTTGGCCTGGCCGGGGTCAATACCATCGGCCAGCATCGCACGGGCTTCATCGCGCTTTCTTCCGGCGTGGGCAAGTGTGACATCGGGATAGACATCCAGCGCCAGCTTTCGCTCCCGGTCGTTGAACCGGTATTTGAGGCGCCAGTATTTCCCGCCGGACGGAGATATCTCAAGATACATCCCGCGGCCGTCAGAGACACGATACGTCTTCTCGTGTGGGACAGCCCGGCGAACTTCCAGATCGGTAAGAGGCATGGGACACCTCCCGCAACGTGGGGGCCTAAATTCCGGCTGGGCTCAAAATTGAGCCCCATGCCCCCAAACCTGCGCCAAAAGGCCCCCGGCTGTCAACGGAAACCACAATCCCGGAATGGAAACAAAAACCCCGCGAGGCCTTACGGGACGCGGGGTTTCGGGAATACTTTGGAACCGATTGGACTACCTGATGGTGGAGCGGAGGAGGATCGAACTCCCGACCTTCGCATTGCGAACGCGACGCTCTCCCAGCTGAGCTACCGCCCCACACGAAGCTTTGATTATATCGATTTTTCCGAGCGCGGCGAGCCGCCGACAAAATTGCTCGGGAATACCGTCATGCCGGGCCGCCAGCCACATTCGGCCGTCGGCCCCGCGGGCTCAGATCGTACCCAGATTCCCCTTCATTCCCTTGATGGCCGGGACCTTCGGCGCTTTCGCCACGATGGTCTTCTGGGCCTTGAGGTAACGCGCGACGACGTCCCACACCGGTTCGCCCTGCGCGCCTTCGGCTACCGGCGCCCAGCCGGCCACCTTGTACGTCTTGCCCGCCTCGATGAGCTTGCCGTTCAGACGCATCTCCGTAATCCGCTGCCCCATCGGCGCCATCGGATCGATGACGTAATCCATTCCCCCCACGCGCACCATGTCGCCGCCCTGCTGGTAATACGGGTCCGGGTTGAACAGGTTGTCCGCCACGTCTTCGAGCACCGTCTTGATGGTCTCGCCGGTCATGGGCGTGAGCGTCGTGTACGGATAGGTGATGGCCGTCTGATCGAGCAACTGCTCCATCGTGATCGCCTGCCCGGGCAGCAACGACGTGCCCCAGCGGAAACCCGGCGAGAAACCGATCTCGGCGTCCTTCTCGGCCATCACCGCATCGAGCAGCAACTGGTCGAAAGTGCCGTTGAAATTCCCCCGGCGATACAACACGCCCTCTGTCACCGCCAGCGGCTCGGCCAGCTTCGCGGCGAACGGCGCGCGCACGCGCTCGATCAGCGCCTGCATCTGCGTGTCCGCCGGCAGCAGGTTCGCGAACACCGGCAGCAACTTGTAGCGGAAGTCCACAGGCTTGCCGCCCTTCACGTCGAAGTCCAGCACGGCGAGGAACTTGCCGTTCGAACCGGCGTTGGTGACGAGCGTCTTGCCACCGGCATTCTCCACCACCACCGGTCTGGGTACGCCGTCATGGGTGTGGCCACCGAGAATGGCGTCGATGCCGCGCACGCGCGACGCCAGCTTCAGATCGACGTCCATGCCGTTGTGCGAGAGCACGACCACCACCTGCGCGCCCTTGCCCCGCACTTCGTCGACCATCGACTGCAACCGCTCCTCCTGAATACCGAAGGTCCAGTCCGGCACAAAGTAACGCGGGTTCGCGATGGGGGTGTACGGGAACGCCTGCCCGATGATCGCCACCGGCACGCCGTTCATCGTCTTCATGGTGTACGGCGCGAACACCGGATCGCCGAAGTCGTTCGTCTGCACGTTCTGCGCGACGAGGTCGATCTTGCCCTTGAGCTGCTCCTCGACGACCGACTTCACGCGATCGGCGCCGTAAGTGAACTCCCAGTGGGCCGTCATGACATCCACGCCGAGCGCCAGCGTGGCGTCCACCATGTCCTGCCCCTTCGTCCACATGGCCGTGCCGGACCCCTGCCACGTGTCGCCACCGTCGAGCAGCAGCGCACCGGGGCGCGACGCCTTCATCCGCTTGACCAGTGTCGCGAGGTGAGCGAAGCCACCGACCTTGCCGTACGTGCGCGCAGCGGCAGTGAAATCGAGATAGGTGAAGGCGTAGGCGTCGGGCGTACCGGGACGCAGACCGTAGGCCTTGAGGAACGCGTCGCCCACCAGATGAGGCGGCTTGTTGGCCTGCTCGCCGATGCCCAGATTGACGCTCGGCTCACGGAAGTAAATCGGTAATAACTGCGCATGGCAGTCGGTGAAGTGCAGCAGGTGCACGTTGCCGAACTTCGGCAGATCGTAGAACGCGGCCGCCGCTTTCGCCGCCGCCGTCTCGTGATGCGACAGGGCCATCCCGCCAGCGGCCGCCACGGCCAGCACCTGCATGAACTCGCGTCGATTCATTTCGTCTCCATGGCACATGCATGCGCAGTGCGCCGATCTTGTCGTTGTTCGTTCGTCTTCCATTGAGCGACGATGGCGTCGCACCCTGCGCATCCGTCTTGCGGCGCTGCGTCGATACCGCAGCCGCTGTCATGCGTCGACGGTTCGCCCGGCCGGCTGGCCCGGGCCGACTTGCCTTACTTACCCGCGTAATCCGCGAGCGCCGCCACGTCCTCGCTGAACATCTCGCCCACTTCCTTGCGCAGCACTTTGCCGTTACGGCCGATCACGTATAGCTCCGGCAAGCCGCGACGTTTGCCGAGCGCCGCCTGCCACGCGTCCGTCTCCATCCCCGCCGGGAACGTGTACTGGTGGGCCTTGAGGTAGTCGATCGCTTCCTGCGGCTTCTTGTCGATGGAAAGCGTGACGATCTGGATCGGCTTGCCGCGCGTCGCCTCGTAAAGCTTCTGTAGGTGCGGATTCTGCTGCGCGCAGAAGGGACACCACGACGCCCAGTACTCCACGATGACCGTGCGGTCCCGGAACGCGCTCGCCGGCATCGTCTTGCCGTCGAGCAACGTGAGCGACGGCAGCATCACCGTGTCGCCGACCTCCACCGCATGCGCCGGCGCACTGGCCAAGGCAGCCGCCGCACCCAGCGTGACGACGAACACCGCCAGCGCACGCGAGATCACGCGACGCATCGAACCGATCAGGGATTTCATGCTGGACTCCGGAAGGCGGTGGCGGCGCGCCCCCATCGCAAGACGGGAGACGCCGCCGCGCACCATGACGACGCGCCTTACTGGTTGACCGGCGAGGCCGGATCGAGCAGCAGCGCCATGACATCCTTCAACTGCTGTTCCGTCAGAATGCCTGCCGCACCGAAGCGCGGCATGTTCGAACACGCCATGTAGCTGTGCGAGTCGTAGACCTTCGCCCAAGTGTACTTGACGACCTCGGGCGAATCGCCGCGCAGCTTGCCGTAGTTGTATAGCGAGGGGCCGATGTTGCCGAACGAGATCTCGCTCTTCGTCAGTTGATGGCAGGCGTAGCAGTTGCCACCGTTGACGGTGTCGGCCTTGTCGGTGAACTGCATGCCGCGTCCGTTCTGGGCAACTTTCTCGCCTTCCTTCCAGTCGCCGAGATACTTGCCGTCGGCCGGCGCCTTGACGTTCGCCAGCTCGGCCTTTTGCAGACGCTCGGCGATCTTCGCCGGCATCGGCTTCACGGCGTACTGCGTGCAAAGCTTCTGCAGTTCGCTCTGGTCGATGCGATCGAGTTGGGCGATGCCCGCGCCACGGAACGAGTCGCGCAATTCCTGCACGACGGCCGCGTCCGTGGTACCGGTGACGAGCTTCGCGCCCTCACCCTGAGCGAAGGCCATGCCGACGACGAGAGCCCCGGCCGCTGCCAGCGCGACACCGGTCGCGCGCAATGCGAATGTTTTCATGGGTGTGCCTCGTGATCGGTCAGCGCTTCAGGCCGGGGGCGTCCATCTTGCCGCCGTTGGCCATCACACCGAGGAAGGTAATCAGATCGATCGACGCCTGCGAGCCGTAATTCAGCTCAGGCATGCGCTGCTGACGGAAGCAGTCGTACATGCGCCACTGAATCGTGCGCAGTGCGCCTTGCGAGACACGGTAGCCCGGCCACGTGGCGAACGCCTGACGCGCCGCCGCCGGCTTGGTCAGGTTCGGCAGATCCTGAAGACGAATGCGCTTGTCGTCGGCGCCATGGCACGACGCGCACGAGAAATCGTACGGACCGGCACGGTAATAGAATATCTTCTGGCCACGCGCGTAGGCTTCCTTCTCTTCCTTGTGCGACTGCGGCACACGGATCTGCGCGCCGCGCGACTGTCCCGCCACGTAAGCCGTGAGCGCTTCGAGATCGGTCGGGTCCTGGCCTTCCTTGGAGAACGGCTGCTTGATGACGTCGGCACGCTTGAAGCCTTGCAGATTCACCATGCATTCGACGATGCGCGACTCGGCGTCGAGCACGCGTTTCGCATCGGGGAAGTAACGCGGCAGTTGCGCGTAGGCGTCTTTCACCACGCCGGCGCCGAGCCCGAGGTCGCACTGCGCGAGCGACACGTTGTTCGGGCCGCGCGGCGTCTTCCAGAGTTCTTCGCCGCGCATCTCGATGAGTTCTGCCGGGTTGCCGTCGGCCAGCATCTCGCGATATTGCGCGATGGCGTCCGCCGTCGAGCTGTCGGCAGCCAACGCAGGTGCTACAGGAACGCTGGCACCCGCGACGGCGAGCATGCCGCCGAGCACGGTGCGACGCAACCATGCGGAACCGCGAACGGTCGCAGGGGTGGTCGCCTGTGCGCTATGTTGCGCATCTTTCATCTGGCTCTCCTCTTTGTGGGGTAGGTTGGTGCGACACACCCCCGGCATGCCGACTCAGGCGACGGTCGCCTCGTCTGTGCGCGAATCGCCCTTGTTGTCGGTCCACGTGACCGCAACCTTGTCGCCCTTCTTGCCGCCCTTGAACTTGAACGACATGAACGGATCCTTCGACACGGCCGGACCCCATTCGGCGGTGAGCACCGTCTTGCCGTTGCAGGTGACCGTGACCGTCTGGATGAAGTGTGCGGGGACGATGTTACCGGAAGCGTCCTTGCGCTGGCCGGTTTCCATGATGTGACTCATCAGCGCCTTGACCTCGACGACACCGCCGGCCTCGGTTGCGCGAATGCGCATCGGATTACCCATGTTGTGCTCCTCTAGCCTTATACGATGTGTCGCTCAACCGCCGCAGCCGCCCAGCGTGACCTTGATTTCCTTCTCGGCCACGAGGTACTTGTTGTCCGCCTTCACGAGCGCGTAGACCTTCGAGGTCTGCCCCATCTTCACGCGCGTGGTCACCGACGGCTCGGTGCCGTCCGGGATATCGAACGATGCCGCGAGCGTATTCGGATTTTTCTCGATCAGGATCGCGATCGATTGCGTGTTCGGCGCCTTGCTCGTAACCGCCACCGGCACGACCGCGCCGTTCTCGGCGATGTCGGGAGCCGTCAGCACGACCAGGTCGCTGGGGCTCGCGCTCGTGCCGCCGAGCGCCTTGACCGTGTCGGCCACGCTCTTGGTGGCAAACGCCGCCTTGTTCCATTCCACCTGTGCCGCGCGGGCCTCTTCGGGCTTGATCAGCCCGGCGGCCACCGCCAGTCCCATTACCGCGGAAAACCGCAGCATGTCGCGTCGCTGTTGGTTCATCTCTGTGTGTTTCCTTCTCTGAAGGCCGCCGGTGCGAATGTCATGACGTCACGACCTGCACCGGCCGCCGTTCGCTCGCCCGATACTGCGGCGAGCCCCCTGCCCCGGACTTACTTCGCCGGGGCGCCCGCCAGAACCCAATCCACCAGGATCTTGGCGTCGGCATCCGACAAGTTCGGGTGCGCCGGCATCGGGATCTGCCCCCAGACGCCCACACCACCCGCCTTCACCTTCTTCGTCAGCTTGGCCACGGCATCCTTGTCGCCCTTGTACTTGGCGGCGACTTCCTGATACGACGGGCCCACGAGCTTCTTGTCCACGGCGTGGCAACCCATACAGGCGTTGGCAGCAGCGAGTTTGGTCGCAGCGGCGACGTCGACGCCGGCGTGAGCCAGCGAGGTGCCGGCCAGCATGGCCGCAGCGATCAGCATCTTCTTCATTCTTGCTCCTTCGGTTTGTGTAGGGGACGGGGTCCTGCGGCGGCACGACACATCGTCGGCGCATCCGTCGGACACCCTGCCCGCTCAATGTGCACCACGAAGAATCCAGTCGACCATCGTACGGACATCGGTTTCTGCAACCTGTGATTGCGGCGGCATAGGCATGCTGCCCCAATTACCGGCACCTCCGGCACGTATCTTCGCCACCAGTATTTCAGTCGCATTCGACTGCCCATGGTACTTGGCGGCGACCTCCGAGAAGGCGGGCCCGATCTTCTTGTCGGTAACGCCGTGACAGGCCAGACAACCGTTCTTATCCGCAAGCGTTGCTGCCGGTGACGTCGCAGCGGCGGTTTGAGCCGGCGCGTCCGGACTCGCCATGCCAAGCGTGGCGAGGGCCGCGGTCTTGCGCACCGTCGCATTTTGCGCGGCGGTACCCGACAGCGGCGGCAGCTTCGTATCGACACCACGCACCGGGCCGATGACCCGGTTCTGCGCGGCCAGATCTCCATGTGCGTCGCGGGCGTACGCAGGGAGTGCGGACGTCACGATACCAGCCTCAGGGCAATCCTGCATACACGCCTTGTTATGGGTATCCGGTTTGTCGCCCACGCGCCACATGCCGTGCGCACGCGTCATGCCGTTGCGATTGGGCATGAGTTTCTGTACGTCGCCGATGTTCTTGTCGGACAGCACGAAGTCCGCCGGCACGATCTCGCCGAGATTCAGGATGTAGGCCGTCACGGCGTACACCTCGTCGGGCGTGAGCGAGCGCGGTGCGTTCCACGGCATGGCGCGACGGATGTAGTCCCAGATCGTGGAGATCGTGTCGACCTTCATGAGCGTGGTGCGCACCGGCTGGTTGTTCGCCCGCAGCGATGCCACATGCCCGGTCTTGATGTCGTCCGCCGTGGTGCCGCCCACCAGGGGATTGAAGACCTCGTTGCTCTCGCCGAAGGTGCCGTGGCACGAGGCGCAGCGCGCATCGAAGAGCTTCTGTCCGTCCGCGACCGAGCCCTGCCCTTTCGGCAAGCCTTTGAAATCGGGACGCACGTCGATGTCCCACGCGCCCAGCTCCGCCGGGGTCGCATCGCGCCCGATAGCGGCCATGCCGGTCGGCGCCTTGACGGGAGACGCTGGCGTAGCGGCCATCTGCCCTGCCCCTGCGGACTTCGTCGCCGCCGGCGGTGCGGCGTGGGCGGGCGATGCGAACCATGCGGCAATCGTCATGCCGGCGAGCGTCAGTGCCCCGGCCCACAGGGTGCCCACGGCAAGCGCCTGCGCCCGGTGATGCCACCGCGCGGGCTTCCCGTGCCGAGAGGCAGACGCGGGCGTCGGCACCCCCGCCGTCATCGCCATGACAGGCGGCTGGCGATCAGTCGACGTGGACATTGGTCACCTCCCCGTTCTGCGCCACTTGCCACGTCTGGATCGCATTGTTGTGATAGATCGACTTGGTGCCGCGCACGTCGCGCAGTTGCCGATAACGCGGCTGGACGAAGCCGGTCTCGTCGACCGCGCGGCTTTGCAGCAATGCGGGCGAGCCATCCCATTGCCAGTCGAAATTGAATCGCGTGAGGCACTTGGGCAGCACCGGCGATTCGAGTCGCGCAGCGCGCCACGATTTGCCGCCGTCGGTCGACACATCCACGCGTTTGATGCGCCCACGCCCGGACCACGCCAGCCCCGTCACGTTGAAATAGCCGCGATCGAGCAACGCCTGTCCGCCCGAGGGCGAGGTGATGACGGATTTGCACTCCTGAATCGACGTGTACTGACGGTGCTGGCCGTCCGGCATCAGGTCGACGTAGTGACTCGTTTCATCCTTGGTATTCCACGGGGCGTCGCCCACCTTGATGCGACGCAGCCACTTCACCCACGACACGCCCTGCACGCCCGGCACGACAAGGCGCAGCGGATAGCCGTTCTCCGGGCGCAGCATCTCGCCGTTCATGCCCCACGCGACGAGCACGTCGGAGAGCGCCGCCTCCATGGAGATCGTGCGTGTCATGCCCGAGCCGTCGCCACCCTCGGCGAGCACGAACTGGCCGCGCTTGGTGTCGGCGCCCACGTCGTCGAGCAACACGGACAGCGGCACGCCGGTGAACTCGCAGCACGACAGCATGCCGTGCGTGTACTGGACGGTCGGCACGGCGGCATTGCCCCACTCCATGCCGGTATTCGCGCCGCACTCGATGAAGTGCATGCGGGAGACGGACGGCAGACGCATGATGTCGTCCATCGTGTACACCTTCGCCTCGCGCACGAGGCCGTGCACCATCAGGCGATGCTGCGTCGGGTCGATCTCCTGCCAGCCCTGATGATGGCGCTCGAAGTGCAGACCGCTGGGGGTAATGATGCCGAACAGCCCTTGCAGCGGCGTGAAGGCGACAGACGCCTGCGCCGTCTGCGTGAGGCCCGGCGACTGACGCCGTTGCAGGTTCGCTTCGAACTTCGACGGCATGCCGTACGGCCGCGCCGCCACGGGTTGCCCCAGCGACGTCGCCCACGGACGCGGTTCGAGAATCATCGGATCGCCGGCAGCCGCGGGCGCGTCGGCCGCGAAGGCCGCACCGCCTGCGAGGGCGGCACCGGCGGCGAGGAAACTGCGTTGCAGGAACCCGCGCCGCGCCGGGTTCATCCCGTTGCGGACGATGTCGTCGGCCAGCGGGCCATCGACGAAATTCTCCGGCGCCCGGCGCAAACGGCCGGCTCGCGATACGCCATCGCTGATCTTGCTCACCCTGTCTCCTCGCGTTTTGTGGCGTGCGCCAGCGTCGCGAGGACACCGGCGGCTACGAACGATTGACGGGCACGCGGGCCTCGTCTGCGTTTTCTTGTCGCGCTTTGTTACGGGTCTTGCAGTACTGCGGTGCTACGGTCCTGCTGTGCGCTATGGCGTGGTTCAGCTCCCGCGCGGCATGAAGCCGTCGACGGCACGCTCCGGCAGCGCCTCCTCCTCGATTCGGCCAGCCACCTGCACGCACACCGCGCGACAGATCTCGACCACCCCGGTATCCGCAATCGTGTAGTACACCTGGTTCCCGTCGCGACGCCGCGAGAGCACTCCCGCCTGATACATCGCCCCCAGGTGCCGCGACACGTTCGTCTGCGACGAACCCACTTCCGTCACCACCTCGTTCACCGAGCGCTCGCCCCCGCACAACGCGTGCAGAATCCGCAGCCGCGTCGGCTCGGAGAGCAGGCTGAAGTAGTGCGATACCTTTTCGAATACGCGATCGAGTTCTTCCATGACGGTCAGTCTTCAAATTCGTGCGAAGGCACAGAGAGGTTCGTATATGCCTACATACGCATATACGGATAATCAAAATAACGGACGACGGAAGCAAGCTGCACTGCAACACGTCGGACACCGAGATATCGTCGTCGCCACACGGCATTTCATCGGGAATCAAGGCGTTTCCATGTATACCGCCGGATATAGCGCGCGACGCTGCATGCGACTGCGAGACGCCCGTTTGCACCGGCGCTGAAACGCACATCTGAGGGCATCGCGGCATGGCGCGTTCAGGCATCAGGGAAAAACCCGATAAAAAAGATGGCGGGAGACGACGCGAGAAAGCCACGGATGGGATGGACGAGGCGGCTGAGAAGGCGGGTAATGGGCACGGGGGGCAACGCGAGAGACAGAGATGGCGAGTGCGGTGACCGCCATCTCTGCATGCGCTCGCGGATTTACTCGAACTGATACGACCAGTTCGCGTTGAAGCGCAGCGGACGGTTCGGCGAGTTCGTCGGCGCATCGGCCAGCGGTTTGGCCACCGACAGGTCGAGCGTGTAGTACTTGCTATCGGAGATCCGCACGCCCAGCCCCACCGATGCCAACTGGTTGTGGAACAGTTGGCCGTAGTTCAGATAGACGCGCGCGGTGTCGAGCAGCAGATATGGCTGGATCGTCTTCAGATAGCGGAAATCGGTGCGGAACATCCGGTTCAGCTCGATCGACGCGCCCCAGCCTTTGTCCCCGGCGATTTCCCCGGCGGGATAGCCCAGACCGAAGCGCTGCCCGCCGAACGTGGCCTGCTCGGACGTTGGCAGTGTGTTGCCGCTGTACTGCGCCCCGGCGGACACAACGACACCGAACTCCCACGGCAGCACCACGCCCTGCTTGGCATCGAGGTTGAAGCGCCAGAAGGCGAGATCGTACGGCCCGAGAATCTGCTGAATGCCGGCGGGGTTCGTCGTATACGACTGGCTGGCGCCCATCCCGTTGAAGCCCTTGAACACGCCCAGCGTGGCGCTGCGTGTCTGCTTTTCCGTGACCTCGTTGTATGCCAGTTGCACCTGCGTGGCGCGCACGTTCGTCTGGGAGTTGATGTTGTTCGGCGAATTCGGCACTTCATAGCGATCGCGCGAATTCACGCCGTACATACCGCCGCTGACCGTCAGACTGCGCTGATTGTTGAGCAGGATCGGGTACGACAGGCTCACTGCCACGCGCTTGGTATCGAGATGGCGCGTAAGACCGGCGAGCGCCTGATCGTCCGGCTGTCCGCGATAGTGCGAGGCATCGAGGCGCGCCTGAAGCCCGTTCGAGCCCAGCGGCTGCACGTAGGACGCCGCGTAGAACTCTTCGTCGTTATGGCCCTTCGGCGCGATGGCCGTGAGCTGGATCTGTTCGCCGAGCGGCGTCAGCGCATTGCTGGTTACCGTGAAGACGCCACGAATGCCCGGGTTGTTGTACGTGAGCGATGTGCCCAGCGCGACGGGCTGACGCGACACGTCGAGCGAGAGTTCGGTCGCGCCGTCGGTCTGCGTGGGCGGCTGCACGTCGGCCTTGATCTTCATGCCGGGCACGAGCGTGAGCAGGTTCAGGTAACGCTCGAACGTCGCACGCTTGAGCGGACGCTCCGCCTCGATGTGCGCCGCGATGTCGCGCAGTCGCTGTTCGGACGGCCCCGGCGTGCCGGAGATCTTGGTGCTGGAGATATACCCTTCAACGACCGTCACACGAACGAAGCCGTCGTTGAAATCCTGCGCGGGGACGAAGGCGAACGACAGCAGATAGCCTGCGTCCTGATACATCTTCGTGACCTGGTTGGCCTTCTCGACCAGATCGCCAATGGACACTTCCTTACCCGCCAACGGCGCAAACAGACCGGCGACCTGCTCGAAGGGCAGCGACTTCACGCCTTCGATACCGAAGCGTTGCGGCGTGATCTTGCGCGCGAGCAGCGACTTGAGGGCGTCCTCCTGCGTCGGTGGCTGAATGTGAATCGTGGGCGCGGCGGCTTTGGGCGCCTCGATCTTCGGAATGCTTTGCATCGGATCGCCGCGCACCGGACTGGCATCGGCCCAGGCCTGCTGAGAGGCGAGCAGACTCAGGGAGCCAAGCGAGACGCAAACGGATACGGCGACACTGCTCGACACACTGCGGATACTAGAAACGCTACGAACACTGCGATTGCGAACAGACTTGACCGAGCCCTCACGCGCGACGCGTGACGCAAGACGGGACTCTCCCTGGCGATGCGCCATCCCTATGCCCCCCAACGCTTATTTTTTCGTGGAGCCAGTGTAACCGCGAGGGGTGAGGCCCCGTCAACAAGGGAAACCGGGGGTTTGCAGCGCACGGACAACACGGCGCATGGGCGCTTCGGACAGGGGTAACCGGGGCGTGCCTTTGACGTAGATTTCAGCGCTTAGAGCCAATCCTCCAAACGCGATTGAGCCGCCTTTCCAAACCATTCAGGAGCACGATCGATGCCGCCGGAATCCGCATCAGGCCAGCATGTCGGCCCAGATCCCCTGTGCCCATGCGAGTCCCAGCGCGAATTCGTCCCGTGTGGCCCGTGGCGACGCGCCGCCGGTCCCCGGCACCGGCATCATGGTGCGCTGCGACACGTCATAGCGATGCACGCTCGCCACGTGCATCGCTTCGGTCGACGAAACGAACGTGTAGCAGGTGTTGCTGTAGAGCGGTTCGGGATTGACCGGCCTGCCGGACAACGTCGCCACGATGGCCGCCGCACAGACCTTGCCGTGCTGGTTGGCCATGTGGCCGGACTTGGGCATTTGCGGCGCGATCTGGATGGCGTCGCCAAGCACATGGATGTCGGGCTGCGCCTTCGACGCGAACGTCAGGAAGTCGACGTCGCACCAACGACCGTTGGCCGTCGCCAGACCGCTCTGCACGGCGATATCGCCCGCGCGCATCGGCGGGATGACGTTCAGCGCGTCGGCGCGCACTTCCTCGCCCAGCTCGAAACGCGCCAGATGTTGCTTGCCGTCTGCCTCGACCTCCGTGCAGTTGAACTGCGGGTGATACTCGACGATCCCTGCGAACTGCGAGCGCCAGACGTCCTGAAACTGTTCCGCTTCGGCCAGCACCTGATCGTTGGCATCGAAGATGAGCACTTTGGCACGCGGATTGTGTTGCCTGAGCCACGCGGCGGCCTGACACGCCCGTTCGTAGGGTGCGGGCGGACAACGGAACGGCGCTTCGGGAATCGTGATGGCGAATACACCGCCCTCGGGCATGGCCTTCAGACGCGCGTGCAGCAGCGCACTCTCGCGAGCGTCCGTCCAGCCGACGGGAAGCGCTTCACGAACGGCCGGATCGTTCAGCCCGGCAATGGCTTCACGCCGAAGCGACACGCCGGGGGAGACGATCAGCTTGTCGTACGGCAGCGTTGCGCCATCGGCCAGCCGGACCTGCTTGCGCTCGGCATCGATAGCCTCGGCGCGCGTACGCCGCCATGTCACGCCGTGCCGCGCGACGAGTCGGTCGTATGGCACCGTAAGATCGCTCACGCGCAAGTTGCCGCCGACGACTAGGTTCGACAGGGGCGACGAGACGAAGGCCGCGCCCGGTTCGACGAGCGTGACGTCGAGGGTGTTGCCCGACAGCACACGCAGCGCCTTCGCGGCCGTTGCCCCACCGAAGCCGCCGCCGATGACCACGATGCGGGCGCGCCCCTTGACCGGTGTCGGCCAGAGCGGCGCCGCGACTGCCGTCGGGACATGCGACATCCCGGCCAGCGCAGCGATCGAACTCAAGCCGAAAAGGAGTTGGCGACGATCCATGATGGGCTCGCTATCGTGGCGCTGCCGGTCGTGTGGCGACGGCTGGCTTCGCGGCGGGCCGCGTAGCGACTGGCTGTGCAGCGACCGGTTGTGCTGCGAAATACGCGGCGATGCGTTGCAGCTCGTCGTCGCGATAGCCCTTGAGCAGTTGCGGCATCAGCGTGGCAGGTTGCCGTCCGTCGCGCATCGCCTGGAGCGAGGCCATCATTGCCGTCGCCGAGCGCCCTTCGAGGGTGCGCAACGTCGCCTTGCCTGCATGCACCGGGGCAGCGGCATTGTGGCAACTCATGCAAGCCATGGCCCAATCGCGGGCTTGCCAGTCGGGTTGGGCGGGCGTGGCCGCCGTCTGGTATACCGATGCAGATGCCGGAGCGGCTACCGGCGATGCGCCTCCGGCTCCCGGCGCCGACGTCGTGCCGGCCATCGCAACGCCCGGCATGACGAGCCAGCCCCCGACGGTTGCCAAAACGAATACCGCCACGAGCCGCTGCGTCACACGAGAGTGACGCAGCAGCGCGTGGCGGTTCGGTGTCGGACGATGGCCCAAACGGGTGCGCAAGAGGAGGTGATCCGCAGCGCGGTGGATCAGTTACCCGTCTTGGTCGACGGTCCCGGTTTGACCGGACCTTCGCTGATCGGCGCCGGCGACGACAACGGTCGAGCCGTGACCGTATCGTTACCGATCGGGGTGGCCGTGACGGTCGCGGCGTTGCTGTCGTCGGCCTGTGCAGGCGCCGGGTTCTTTTCGGCTTCGGTCGACAGACGCTGCGCCTCTTCCGGCTTTACGTACTCATACAGCTTCACGACCTTCTGCACGCCATCGATACGGCTCGCCACGTTGGCGCCGATGGTGCCCTCTTCCGGCGAGACCAGTCCCATCAGATAGACGTCACCGCGCTCGGTCACCACCTTGAAGACGTTGGCCGAGATCTCCTTGGTGTTGATCAGGTTGGCCTTGACCTTGCTGGTGATCCACGCGTCGTTGGAACGCGAGCCGAACGAGCTTTTCGGTCCGATGGCGAGTTCGTCGACGATACCGCGTACATTGCTGATCTGTTTGACGATGTTGACCGCAGCCTGCTTGGTGGCGTCGTTCGGGACTTCGCCCGTGAGCAGCACGCGGCGGTTGAAGACGGTCACGTTCACGTGAACGGCGTCGTCGGTCAGCGTATTCGCGATGTTGGCTTCGGCCTTGACCTGGATTTCGCGGTCTTCCGTCTGCGCGCCGACCGAACGCCGGTCGGTGGCGACGAGTGCGCCGGTAGCGGCGCCGCCGAGGATGATGGGGGCGCAACCCGCGAGGGTCGCTGCAATCAACACTGCCGCTGCAAGCGGCTTAACAACGCCTTGGACGCGTCGGAAACTCATCGGGCTTTCTCCTTATTGGATTTTCGAACGGGACGGCCCCCGCCGCGCCGAATCAGCACCGCCCGCCCCCGCGACCCGGTGCCCGTCACATGATCTTGACGCCTCAAGATGACAATAGGTTCACTCGTCGCCGAGCAGCGCCGAGTCGATCAGATCGCACAGACAGTGGATCGTGAGCAGGTGAACTTCCTGAATGCGGGCGGTACGCACAGCCGGCACACAGATGTGGACGTCCAGTTCCCAGAGCGCGTCGTTGACCTTGCCGCCGCCTTTGCCGGTGAGCGCGATCACGTGCATGCCACGCTCATGAGCCGCCTCGATGGCCGCGAGCACGTTGCCGGAGTTACCGGACGTCGTGATGGCCAGCAACACGTCGCCTTCCTGGCCCAGCGCGCGGACCTGCTTGGAGAAGATGACGTCGAAATTGTAGTCGTTGCCGACGGCCGTCAGGATCGACGAGTCCGTGGTCAGTGCAATGGCCGGCAGTTCCGGGCGCTCGCGCTCGAAACGACCGACGAGTTCTGCGGCGAAGTGCTGGCAGTCGGCGGCCGAGCCGCCGTTGCCGCAAGCGAGGATCTTGTTGCCGTTGGTCAGCGCTTCGACCATGACATCCGCCGCAGCGGCGATGGGGCCTGCGAGCGCATCGCGCGCGGCCAGCTTGGTCTCGACGCTATCCGTGAAGTGTTTCTGAATTCGTTCGATCGACATGGTCGTTTGCCAGGGTGTCGCAAAAGCTGCCTGCCTTGAGCAGCGTCCCCTGGGGCGCATCTGCCGGGCCGGCCTACGAATGCCGTGCATGGTGAACACACGGCAATTTCGCAAGTGTAACAGGGGTGGCGGGCGCGGGTTTCCTCAGAGATCATCGGCCCGGAAGGCATCGGGCAGCCAGTTCACCACGGGCGGCCGTCCATCGAAGGTCACGACATCGAAGCGGCAGCGTGCCGCCGGACGCCGCAGCAGATAGTGCCGTGCGGCCAGCATGAGGCGTCGCCGCTTGGCGTGCGTGATGCTCTGCGCGGCACCGCCGAAGTCGCTGCGCGCCCTCGCGCGGACTTCGACGAATACCAGCACTCCGGCCCGATCCCGCATAATGAGGTCGATTTCGCCGCCCCGGCATTGATAATTGCGTGCGACGAGCCGCCAGCCGCGCCGCTCCAGTAGCGTCTGCGCGCGGTTCTCGAACGACACTCCTAGCTGATTCGACATGGTTGTTCCGATGTTTTCCCTGACCGGCCACGCCGGTACTGTTCAAGATCCGATGAGCGCCGCACCTCGCGTGCGTGCGCCCCAGAACGCGGGAGTCCGATGCGATGGATGAACGCCTGATGTCGCTGGCTGAGGGCCAGCATTACCCGGCGGGCACGCTCTACGTGGTGGCAACGCCGCTGGGCAATACCGCCGATATCACCGTGCGGGCGCTGCATATTCTTGGCATGGTCGATGCCATCGCCTGTGAAGATACGCGCAACAGCGCGTTGTTGTTGCAGCGTTACGGCATCGATCGGCCGTTGATTGCGGCGCATCAACACAACGAGAACGAAGCCGCGACGCGACTGGTGGAGCGCCTGCGCGGCGGCGAGCGCATCGCCTATATTTCGGACGCCGGCACCCCCGGCATCTCGGACCCGGGCGCGCGGCTTGTCGACGCAGTACGCGCGGCGGGCCTCGGCGTGGTGCCTGTACCGGGGGCAAGTGCGGTGATCACGTTGCTATCGGCCGCTGGCGCGTGGGTGGAGACGTTCACGTTCGTGGGCTTCCTGCCGTCGAAGGCGCAGCAGCGTGCGCAGGCCATCACGGCGTTGTCCGGGTCCACGGCGACGCAGGTCTTCTACGAGGCGCCTCACCGCATTGTGGAGACAGTTGCCGCACTGGCCGAGGGGCTGGGCGGCGAGCGCCGGTTGCTGATCGGGCGCGAGCTGACCAAGCGCTTCGAAGACATCCATGAGTGCGCGCTGGGCGAAGGGGTGGCGTGGCTGAAGGCGGACGCCAACCGTCAGCGCGGCGAATTCGTGCTCGCCGTCTCCGGCGCGGCGGCCAGCGCGAGCGACGACGGCGTGGATGCCGAAGCGCAGCGCGTGCTGGCGTTGCTGGTCGCAGAGCTGCCGACGAAAAGCGCCGCCAAACTCGCCGCAGCCATCACCGGCGCCCCGAAGAATGCGCTGTACGAGCGCGCATTGGCACTGAAAAACGGCTGAACGACCCGCGCCGCGAGGCGTGCATCAGCCGACAATCCACGCCGCCGGAAAATCGGAAGTTTCCGGCGTATTTCTCGGTAATTCCCCAAACTTCCGCGCCGATGCTTGGCGATCTATGACCTGCAATTCCTTCCCTCCGCCCTCAAGGCGTGGTGTGCCCTCGACGCCTCCGTTCAACGACAGTTCAAAGCGAAACTCGCCCAGCGGCTACGGCAGCCTCATGTACCGGCGAGCCAACGAGGGAGCCCTGCCGGACGTCTTCTGCATCGCCCCCCAGCAAACAGGTAACGCCTTGTCAGGACGCAAAAACGACGATGCCCCCGGAAAGCCGGGGGCATCGTGTGTTGCCTCTCTCAAGCGGTGGCGGCAGACGCGAACGTCCCACCGCCGCGCATGACACTCAACTCAACAGCAGCGCATCGTCGTCGAGTTGTTCGCCGCGCGTGCGCTCGAACATTTGCAGCAGGTCCGGCACGTCGAGCCCCTTGCGTTCCTCGCCGGCAACGTCGAGCACCACCTTGCCCTGATGCAGCATGACGGTACGGGTGCCGTAGTCGAGCGCCTGGCGCATGCTGTGCGTGACCATCATCGCCGTGAGCTTGCTCTCCTCGACGATACGCGCCGTCAGTTCCAGCACGAACGCAGCCGTCTTCGGATCAAGCGCCGCCGTGTGTTCGTCCAGCAGCAGAATGCGCGACGGCTGCAACGACGCCATCAGCAGACTCACCGCCTGACGCTGCCCGCCCGAGAGCAGACCGATGCGATCCGAAAGACGATTCTCCAGCCCGAGATTGAGCAGGCTCAGCTTTTCGCGGAAACGCTCGCGCAGGTCCTTGTTCAGCGCGAAGCGGAAACTGCGACGCTCACCGCGTCTGACGGCCAGCGCCATGTTCTCTTCGATGGTCAACGCTTCACACGTGCCTGCCATCGGGTCCTGAAACACGCGTGCGACCTGATTGGCGCGCTGCCACGCTGTTTTCTTCGTGACGTCGTTGCCGTCGATGGAAATCGTGCCGGAGTCCACCGACAGATCGCCGCTGATGGCATTCAGGAACGTGGACTTGCCCGCACCGTTCGAGCCGATCACCGTGACGAACTGACCCGTCGGGATTTCCAGCGTCATGCCGCGCAGTGCACGGTTTTCGATGGGCGTGCCCGGATTGAAAGTGATCTTGAGGTCTTTTGCGCTCAACATGATCAGGCACCTCCGTTCTTGCGGGCGAACAGCTTGCGACGCGTTGCCGGCAACACCAGCGCCACCGCCACGAGCAATGCCGTCACCAAATTGAGGTCCTGCGCCTTCAGACCGATGAAATCGCTGTTGAGGGCGAGCGCGATGAAGAAGCGGTACAGCACCGCACCGATCACCACGGCCAGCGTCGTGAGAATGAGGCGTCGCGCCGGGAGAATCGTCTCGCCGATGATCACCGCCGCCAGACCGATCACGATGGTACCGATCCCCATCGAGATATCGGCGCCGCCCTGCGACTGCGCGAACAACGCGCCCGCGAGCGCGACCAGCGCGTTGGAGAGCGCCATGCCCGCCAGAATCTCGCGGCCAGTGTTCACGCCCTGCGCACGCGCCATACGCGGATTCGCACCGGTCGAGCGCATCGCGAGACCCTGCTGCGACGAGAAGAAGTAATCGAGGCCGAGCTTCACCACCACCACCACCAGCAGCAACATCGCCGGACGCAACACATAGTCCGGCAACCAGGCCGGTGCGTTCTCGGGCAACAGCATCGTGAAGACCGTAGGCGACGTGATCAGCGGCACGTTCGGTGCACCCATCACGCGCAGGTTGACCGAGTAAAGCGCGATCATCATCAGGATACTGGCGAGCAGATCCATGATTTTCAGACGCACGTTCAGCCAGCCGGTGATGAAACCCGCCGTCGCACCAGCCACCATCGCCACGGCAGTCGCCGCGAACGGATTGACGCCGTTGGCGATCAGGATGGCCGCGGTCGCACCACCAAGCGCGAAGCTGCCGTCAACCGTCAGGTCGGGAAAATTGAGGATGCGGAAGGAAATCAGCACCCCGAGCGCCACGAGGCTGAAGATCAGGCCGATCTCCAGTGCGCCCATGAGAGAAAAGAAGGACATTGTCGTAATTCCACTGCGCAAGACAGCCTGTGCCGGGTCTCGGCATCGGCGCCCGCACGGCCGAGTCGGCCAGTTCAGGTCATAGCCGGTCGTTGTGCGACCGCGTTTCGGGGGGAGCCATCTCGCCCATTCGATAGGAAAAGAGCGGCGGGGACAGATGGTGTCCGGGCGCCGCCCTGTCGCTTGCCGGTGTCGCCAACGATCGCTCGCGACATCGGCACCCCGCGCGTGACTCGCGCGCGGGTTTCCTGCTTCGTTCTATTTACTCTTTGATGACCGTCTTGGCTTCCTTCACCAGATCGTCCGACAGCTTCACGCCTTGCTTCGCGGCAGCGGCCGTGTTGACGAACAGTTCCAGATTCGAGCTGGTCTGCGAGGCGATCGAGCCCGGCTTCTCACCCTTCAGGATGCGGCCCACCACCTTGCCCGTCTGACGGCCAAGGTCGTAGTAGTTGATGCCCAGTGCCGCGATGGCGCCGCGCTTCACGCTGTCCGTATCCGAAGCGACGAGCGGGATCTTGCGGTCGTTGGCGACCTTCACGAGCGACTCGTATGCCGACACGACGTTGTTGTCCGTGTTGGTATAGATCACGTCGACCTTGCCGACCAGACTGTTGGCGGCCGAGCTGATGTCCACGGTACGCGGCGCAGCGGCGGTCTTGAGCGTGAGGCCGGCGGCCGGCAGCAGCTTCTCGAGCTCCTTCACGACCACGACCGAGTTGGCTTCACCCGGGTTGTACACCATGCCCACGGTCTTCGCGTTCGGCACGACACGCTTGATGAGTGCCACCTGCTTGTCGAGCGGTAGCTTGTCCGACACGCCGGTCACGTTGGTGCCCGAGGCGTCCCAGCTCTTGACCAGTTGTGCGGCGACCGGATCGGTCACGCCCGAATACACGAGCGGCACCGACTTGGTCGCAGCCGCTACGGCCTGCGCCGTAGGCGTGGCGATACCGATGATGGCGTCCGGCTTGTCACCCACGAACTTGCGCGCGATCTGCGCGGCGGTACCGGTGTTGCCCTGTGCGCTCTGGTATTCCCACTTGAGGTTCTTGCCGACCTCGTAACCTTCCGCCTTGAGTTCGTCCTTCGCGCCGTCGCGAATGGCGTCGAGTGCCGGGTGCTCCACGATCGCCACGACGGCAACCGACTTCGTCTCCGCCGCGAATGCCGCGCCGGTCGTCCCCAACAACGTTGCGGCCACTGCGCACAGCACGGTGCGCGTGGCGAATTTACCCATCGTCGACATCAAAACTCCTCCAGGAATGCTCTTGATAGTAGATATCGGTGCGCCGGGCCCGGGTCTCCGCGAGCCTCTTTCGGATGCACACAAAGCGTGCACCTGCGCGTGGGGCACAGTCTACCCACATCCCCGGCAGCGAACAACGGTTGCCAACGCAACTTCCCGGGAAGCCCGTGGAACATCGGATTGCGCCCAAACGCTGGCAGATTGATGCGGTAATCGGAAAAAAAATAGTCGATTCGGTCGCGAGCGTTCCAATGCGCGCACGTTCATGCGACGCGTTCAGCCAATGAGATTCGCTGAAAAACGAAACAATGCGCAGTAATTCACCACGGATGGGCGTTTTTTACACAACAAAAAGGCGACCGACGTCCCACTTTTTGAGAGGGATCGGCACCAATTCAGAATGATGTTCGGAATTAACGCTATGGAAGTTGCACCAGATTGCGCGGCGGATGCGCGCGTGCGGACTTCAGGGTGCGTTGTTGCTCTCGTCGAGGCCGAGGGCGGCGACTTCACTGCGCGACAGGCGGCGGATTTCGACCTTGGCGTGTCCGGCCCGAATGAAGTCGAGCTGCTTGGCTGCGCTGTATGAGAGATCGATGATGCGATTGCGGGAGTACGGGCCACGGTCGTTGATCTTCACGACGACCGTCTTGTTATTGGCGACGTTGCGCACCAGTGCGAAGCTGCCCAACGGCAACGTCGGATGGGCGGCCGTCGCCTCGTTCATGTCGAACGCTTCACCGGTGGCGGTGCGCCGGCCGTGGAAGTTCTTGCCGTACCAGGATGCCGTGCCCGTCTGGAAGAAAGTCCCCGCATCGGCACGCAGACGCGCTTCGCCGTCGCGATCCGGGGCATCGGGGTCACCGGGATTGAGGCCTTCGTTGCGATACGTACGGCCCGGCCAATGCAGATCGAAGCTGGAGCCGACCGGCGCATTGGCTTCGCGCGCACGGGCGCGCGCGCCTGTCGCCGAAGTGGCGGCAGCCGTCTGGCTGGGGGGTTCGAGCGGCGTTGTGCAGGCTGTCAACGTCAGGGCGAGGGCGCAGCAGACCGCGAACCGTGTGAGCATGTCGCGTGTTCGCATAGCCCGCAAGTCTAACACGACGTAAAAATCAACCCATCAGCGAGCGTTCACTTACTCGCTAAGACTTGATTACAAAGCGTTACCTCAAAATGAGCATCCCCCACCGATAAGCGCTTTGCGAAAGACCGCACGTCGACACCGGGCAAGGCTGCGGGGTGGCACGCAGGGCACCGCGACGCGCGACGGGTCGCCGGGCCGAATACAATAGACAAAAATCGCGTCCCCGATCACTCATGAACGTCACCCTGATTCCCGTTACGCCTTTCCAGCAAAACTGCACCCTGCTCGTCTGCGACGCCACGAAGCGCGCCGCCGTGGTCGACCCCGGCGGCGACATCGACCGCATCGTGGGTGAGATCGAACGCCAGGGTGTGACGCTGGAGAAGATCTTCCTCACGCACGGCCACCTCGACCACTGCGGTGGCTCCGGCGCACTGGCGGCCAAGTACGATGTCCCCATCGAAGGCCCGCATCCGGACGACGCCTTCTGGATCGACCAGCTTCAGGCGCAAAGCGCGCGCTTCGGTTTCCCCGAGCCCGAACCGTTCACCCCCGATCGCTGGCTGGGCGACGGCGACACCGTGACCTTCGGCGACGTGACGCTAGACGTCTTCCACTGCCCGGGCCACACGCCGGGTCACGTGGTGTTCTTCTCGAAGGACGAGCGTCTGGCAAGCGTTGGCGACGTGCTCTTCGCCGGCTCCATCGGCCGCACCGACTTTCCGCGCGGCAATCACGCCGATCTGATCGCGTCGATTCGCGACAAGCTCTGGCCGCTGGGCAACGACGTGACGTTCATCCCGGGTCACGGCCCGGTGTCCACGTTCGGGCAGGAGCGTCAGACGAACCCGTATGTGGCCGATGCCGTGCTCGCCCGGAGCGCCTCATGAGCGAGGCGATGTCCCGGACCCCGTCGCGCATCATTCCTGTCGACGAGGAAATTTTCGTCAGTACCGACGTCGAAGCCGACGGCCCGATTCCCGGTCCGCACTCGATGCTCAGTTTCGCCTCGGCGGCCTACACCGCCGACAAAGAGCTGATCGGCACTTTCAGCGCCAATCTCGAATGCCTGCCGGACGCGAAGGGCCATCCGCTCACGATGAAATGGTGGAAGACCGAGCCCGAGGCGTGGGCGGCGTGCCGCGTCGACCCGGAGGATCCGGCCAAGGCGCTCAAGGCGTATGTGAAGTGGGTCGAGAAGCTGCCCGGCAAGCCGGTGTTCGTCGCCTACCCGGCGGGCTTCGATTTCACGTTCATGTTCTGGTACATGATGCGTTTCGTCGGCCGCTGCCCGTTCTCGTGGTCCGCGCTCGACATCAAGACGCTCGCCTTCGCGATGACCGGCATGCCGTATCGCAAGTGCATCAAGCCGCGTCTGCCGCAGGTCTGGCTCGATCCGCTGCCGCACACCCACGTCGCGCTCGACGACGCCCTCGAACAAGGCGCCCTCTTCTGCAACATGCTCGCCGAGCTGCGCGAACAGCAAAAGACGCTGTCCGAGCTGCCCGGCTGGCGTGGCGCAGGCCTGACCGTCAGCGCCGATACCCCGGTGTTCGGCTCGGCCGCCGCAAAAGTAGCGGGCGAAGCGACTGAAGCCGCGCAGGAGACCGACGTCGCCAACGACGCCGAGTCGCCCGACACCGGCCCCGGCAAGGACAGCACGGCGCATCGCTGATTCGCGACTGCCTAAATAAGAGAAGGGCGCGACGTATCGAACGTCGCTCCCTTCTCTTTTTCCAGCCCCGGCAGACGGCTTACAGCACGTCGTTCACGAGTTCCGGCGGCCGGGCGATCACTGCCTTCTTGCCGTTCACGACGATGGGACGCTGCAACAGCTTCGGATGGGCCGCCACGGCCGCGAGCAGATCGTCGTCACCAAGTGCCTCGTCGGCCAATCCCAGTTCCGCGAATTCCGTCTCGTTGCTGCGGATCATGTCGCGCACGGGCACATCCAGGAGCTTGTGCAGACGTTTCAGATCCGCCAGCGTCGGCGGCGTCTTCAGATATTCGACGACTTGCAGGTCGCCACCCGCCGGGGAACCCTCGACGAGCGCCAGCGCCTCGCGCGACTTCGAGCAGCGCGGGTTGTGATACACGGTAATCATGGTCACTCCAATGCGTCCAAAAAGCGTCCGGCGTGAGAGGACAACGAGGGGCCAGCAATCACTCGATGCAGTGACGATGCCCTCGCATCCCCGCGTCACGCCTGGGACGTGCGCTCCGAGTATGCATGGTATCGTCGGATGCCGCTAGCTACGGCCACCACGGACATCTGATCCGGCAACTCAGGAGAAAGTGACATGGCAGGACGCTTCATCAGCATCAAGTCGCGCGACGGCAAGACGTTTCAGGCATATCTGGCAACGCCGGACAGCAAAGGCGTTAGCGAGGGCAAGGGCCCCGGACTGGTGCTGTGTCAGGAAATCTTCGGCGTAAATGCCTACATTCGCGAACTGGCGGACCGCTATGCCGAAGAGGGCTACGTTGTCCTGGCGCCCGACCTGTTCTGGCGCATCGAGCCCGGCATCGAACTCGGTTACTCGTCCGGCGACTGGCAGCGCGCGTTCGCCCTGTTCCAGAGTTTCGACGTCGATCTCGGCATGGAAGACGTGGGCGCTACCGTCGACGCGCTGCGCGCCTTGCCCGAATGCGTCGGTGGCGTGGGCGTGGTCGGCTATTGCCTCGGCGGCAAGCTCGCCGCGCTGTCGGTCACGCGCACGAGTGCGGATGTGGCCGTCGGTTACTACGGCGTGGGGCTGGAGCAGCACATCGACGAACTCGCGGGCGAGCATCCGCCCCTCGTGCTGCACGTCGCCGAGCTCGACAAATACGCGCCGGCCGAAGTGCGCGACACGCTGACCGAGCGGCTCGGCAAGCATCCCAACGTCACCCTATATCTGTACCCGGACGCCGATCATGCTTTTGCGCGTCCCGGCGACCACTTCAACCGCGCCGCCACCCAGCTCGCCCATCAGCGCACCCTCGGCGCGGTGCGGCGCACCATCGGGCCGCACTTCGACTTCGCGTCGCTGTGGGAAACGCATTGCGCGTACGAATTTGCCATCCGCGAGATCGATCCGTTGATGAAGACGATGGTGGCGGAGCCCTACGTCAATCACGTTCCGACGATGACGGGCGGCGTCGGCCATCAGCAGTTGGCGCATTTCTACCGGCATCACTTCGTCAACAGCAACCCGCCCGACACGAAGCTGATTCCGATATCGCGCACGATCGGCGCGACACAGCTCGTCGACGAGCTGCTGTTCTGCTTCACCCACACGACGACGGTGGACTGGATGTTGCCGGGCGTGGCGCCGACGGGACGTCGTGTCGAAATTCCGTTGGTGGCCATCGTACGATTCCGGGGAGACAAACTGGAGCACGAACACATATATTGGGATCAGGCGAGCGTACTCGTGCAGATCGGTCTGCTCGATCCGACAGGGTTGCCGGTCGCCGGCGTGGAGACCGCGCGCAAGTTGCAGGACGAGAACCTGGCGTCCAACGGCCTGATGCCGAACTGGTCGTTCGGCACCAAGGCGCAGTAGATCGCCTGTCGGCGAGCGCCGGCGTTGCAGTGAAGCGGTCGTCCCTCCCCGGCGAGGGGACGGACGCCGCGCAGCACAGGTAGTCACAACAAGAAAAAGTGTCGCGAACGTTGCGGGAGACAAGTCATGAATACGCAACCTTCTCAGCGCCGGTGTGCGCGTCATGTTCGTCATATGCGTCACGCACGCTGCGCCGCATTCACCGGATGGTTCGCCATCATCTCCGGCATGTTGCTGGTGACCGGTTGTGCGAATCCCGATTTCGAGCCCAAGAAGCCGCTCGTCCTCAATTTCCCGCTCGGCCAGCCGCCCCTGTCGGGCCTCGATCAATACAAGGTGGCGGCGGCGCAGCGCGTGACCGAGGTCAATGCCCGGGAGATCACGCCGGGCAATCCGCAGCCGATGTTGCGCTCGGTCGTCTCGCTCGAATACTGGGTCGATCGCGGTGGCAATGTCACGCGCGTGGCGCTCTATCGCAGCAACGGCGATCACGAAGCCGAGCGGATCGCCATCGCCAGTTTGCGACGGGCGAGCCCCTTGCCGGCACCGAGCCGGGCGCTGGTGGACAGTAGCGGACGTGTGCGTGCCGTCGAGACCTGGCTCTTCAACAACGACGGCCGGTATCAGTTGCGCAGCGTGGCGGCGCCGCAGATCGACGGGCAGTGATATCGTGACAGGCATCCGCCCGCTTTGCCCGGCCCGCTTGGGGCAACGGATAGGGGGCGACGGAGACGCTCATGCCGCGATTTGCTGCCAACCTGACCCTGCTCTATCAGGAAGTCCCCTTTCTCGATCGTTTTCAGGAAGCGGCGAGCGATGGCTTCAGAGGTGTCGAATTCCTGTTTCCGTACGAGCATCCCGCACAAGAAATCCGCAAGCGACTGGACGACGCCGGGCTGACGCAAGTCCTGTTCAACGGTCCGGCTGGCGACTGGGCGAGCGGTGAGCGAGGGATCGCGGCGTTGCCCGGCCGCGAGGCACAATTTCGCGACGGGATCGAACTCGCGCTGGACTACGCCGATGCGCTGGGTTGCCGGCAGTTGCATGTCATGGCCGGTTGCCCCGACGCCACCGAGTCGCCCGAGCGATGCCGCGCGACTTACCTCGAGAATCTCGCCTACGCGAGCGGTCAGGCGGCGGCACACGGCGTGACCGTACTGATCGAACCGATCAATCCGCGCGACTTTCCGCGCTATTTCCTCACGCGCCAGGATCAGGCGCATGCCATTCGTACCGAAGTCGGTGCGAGCAACCTCAAAGTCCAGTTCGATGCGTATCACTGCCAGATCGTCGAGGGCGATCTGGCGATGAAAATACGCCAGTTCATCGGCCATATCGGCCACGTGCAGGTCGCCGGCGTGCCGGCTCGACACGAGCCCGATACCGGCGAAGTCAACTATCCCTTCCTGTTCCGTCTGCTCGACGAACTGGGGTATGCCGGGTGGATCGGGTGTGAATATCGCCCACAGGGGGCGACGCGCGCGGGACTTGGCTGGCTCAAGCCGTGGCTCAGAGCGACCGCCAATCGATAGATCGCGACCATTCCGACGCACTTTCGCGTCAGGTCGACGTCACGTTTGCGTCATGTTCCGGGGAATTACGCAGACGTGAATCGATTTCCGAAAATCAATCGGAGGTCGAAGCATTGTGCGCTGCGAAGAGAAACATCCGGGATGGGGTCGGAGAAAGTCTTAGGAAAGATGTAGGACGAATCAGGCAAAAAAAATGGCGGGACACACGGGCCCGCCAAAACCACACGCTACGGGGTTAGCGCGAGGAGACCAGATTCGGAGCACTGCATCGAACCACCTTGCAAATTGCGCCGGGGGACGCGTTTTTGCCGATACAGTCGCGCTGCTGTGTTACCGGGGGATAAGCACTTCAGCGTTGAGATGCATTGTGGTGGAAACGTATGGAGGGAGGGGTAACAAAGTGTTTCAGGTTGTAACACCTAGCGCGTTTCATCGCCTCCGTGAATCGCGCCTGCGCCTTGCGGCACAAGGCTCTGCGCTGAGACACAACTTTCTATATTTTGTTCGTCATCCTGAATAACTCGCCGCCCAAGCCATCCACTCGACGTCCATCCGACCTCCGCAAGGCAATCCCTCCCCGCCATCGATACCTCACCGCTATCGGCACCCCAATCCCGGCTGAGGGTCGGTGATAGCGTCTCGGCCGCGCCACTAACGGCCATCTCCAGCCATCGTCGACAAACGCACCGCATCCTGGCGTCCCGAACGCACGTGTCGGCAATGTGCTAACTTCAAACTTTGTGCGTGGCAACAAAGTGAGCAATGGAAACCATTGAACGTTTGGGGCAGATCCTGGCGCGTGACCGGGTGATCGCGGTTGTGGGCTTATCGCCGCGGCCCGACAGGCCGAGCTTCACCACCTCGCGATACATGCAGCAGCATGGGTATCGGATCGTGCCGATCAACCCGCAGGCCGCCGATTCCGGCGAAAAGATTCTGGGCGAGACCGTCTACGCCAGCCTGAGCGACGCGGCAGAAGCCCTTCGCGCCGAAGGTCTGCGCATTCAGATGGTCGACTGCTTTCGCCGCAGCGGCGACATTCCGCCGATCGCGACCGAGGCTGTCGCCATCGGCGCGAACAGTTTGTGGATGCAGTTGGGCATCGAGAACGACGAAGCGGCGGCCGAGGCATTGGCGGCCGGGCTGGACGTCGTCATGGACCGCTGCGTCAAGATCGAGCATCAGCGTTGGTTAATGCAAGGCGGCGGGTTGTCCGAACCGGGGGGCCAACAGGCCACCGGCCGCTGACGCGTCAAACGCTTGTGCCGAACGTCGTCCCGAAAATAGAAAAAGCCGACGGTTCAACGTCGCCCTCCGACTCCCTCTAACGTCAACATCTCGCTGCCATGACCATCGACGCCGATCTGCTCGCCTATTACGACTTGATGGCGCGCAAGTACCCCACTCCCGAAGATGCCCCCGCGCCAACACCGCAAGACGTGCGCGCCAAATTCGCCACGGTCGCTGTCGAAGCGCTACGTCCGTTGCCTGCCGGACTGCGAAGCGAGACCTTCGAGATTCCGCTGCCGGGTCGCAATCTTCGGGCGAGGCTCTATCGACCCGAGGGTCGCGTCGTCCCGCTGGTCGTGTACTTCCATGGTGGCGGCTGGGTCGTTGGCGATGTCGACACGCACGGGACGGTTGCGGCCTTGCTGGCGCAGGATGCCGACGTCGCGGTACTCAGTGTCGATTACCGGCTGGCCCCGGAGCATCCGTTCCCGGTACCGGTCGACGATGCGCGTGAGGCGTTGGCGTGGGCGGCGGAGCAGCGTGCCCGGCTGGGCGTGAGTCTGGACCGGTTGGCGGTGGCGGGCGACAGTGCGGGCGGACATCTGGCGGCGCAGGCGGCGGCGTGGTTCAACGACAAGCATCCGGGCATGGTGGGTGCGCAATTGCTCATCTATCCGGTCGTGCAGTATCGGTTCGACACGCCGAGTTACGAGCGTCTGGCGGATGGCATTGGACTGACGCGAGACGAAATGCGTTGGTACTGGAAGGAATTTCTGGGTGGCGTGGAGCCGGCAGAGAGTGATGTGCGGGTCAATCTGATGGCGGAAGCACCGCGTCATCCGTTGCCGAACAGTTTGGTGATTGCTGCGGAATACGATCCGTTGCATGACGAAGCGGTGGCGTATGCGCAGTTCGTCGCGCGCACAGGATCGCGGGCGGAGGTCATCGAGGCGGCGGGTTTGACGCATAGCTTCGCGCGATTGCAGCCGTTCGTGCCGCAAGCGAGGATGGTGATGCACGACGCCGCGCAGCGCCTGCGCGAATGGCTGGGATAAGCGGGGTCGGATAAGGGGGTTAAAACCCTGGGCAATACAGGCCGGAACAAGGGGGACGCTTACCGCAGCGACTTTAAGTTGGAGCGGAGGGAAGCGTCCCCCTTGTTTCGGTGTCGCTGCGTTTGGGGAGAACGATGCAGCGGTGAATCAACGAATCACTTCAGCCATTTATCGACAACGCTCTGATACTCACCGGTTTTCTGAGCGAGATTCAGCCACTGATCGACGTAATGCTTGAAGACATCGTCGCCACGGGGCAGCAGATAGGCTTTCTCGCCGAACTGAAGCGGTTTATTGGGATTGACGGGACAGAGTGAGGGATTGAGCTTGTGTTGGAGGAGGGTTTCGGAGGAGTCCGTCACCATCACATCGGCTTTGCCATCGGCGATTTGCTGGAAGATCGTGACGTTGTCCGGATAAATCGTCAGCGTGGCGTTCGGCAGGTATTGGCGGGCGAAGCGTTCGTTGGTGCCGCCGGGGTTGGCGATCGCGCGGGTGCTGGGTTTATTCAGATCGGCGAGCGTCTGGTACTTCGCCACGTCGGCGCAGCGAACGATGGGTGACTTGCCGTCGACCATGACCACCTGGCTGTAATAAGCACGCGCGGCGCGATCGAGCGTGACGGACACGCCGCCGACGACGATGTCGCACTTCCCGGCGGTGAAATCGTCCATCAGGCCTTTCCAGGTCGTCGGAACGATCACCGGTTTCACGCCGAGCGACTTGGCCAGTGAGGCGACGAGATCCACGTCGATGCCTTCGAACTGTCCGTCGGGGCGGCGGTACGAATAGGGCTTGTAGTCACCGGTTGCGCAGGCGCGCAGCGTGCCTGACTTCACGATGTCGTCGAGTCGGGAGTGGACGGCGACGGGGACCGCAGTCGTTGCCGTTTGCGCGTGAGCGGCAGTGGCGACGGTAGCGACGGTGGCGGTGGTGAGAATCGTAGCGACGAGGGTCGTGGCGGAAGCGGCGAGCGCCGTCCCCGTCACGAAGGCCGCGCGGGCGGCCGTCTTCATGACTGTCATGCTTGTCTCCGTATTGTTCTGTCGGCGTAGTGACGCCCTGACGTTCCGAGCCGTCTGACGCGACTCGTGGGCCTTCATACTACTGTTCGGCAGCGCCCGCGCCAACCGTCGCAAAAATGAGAAGTTTCCGAGCGCTGGGCTCTGGATTCACCGCCCGGTTCAAGCCCAACGCCAGCACTTATCTGCGGCATAACAGCCCGCCACGCGACCGGCCTCGGGATACCCGAGTAAAATGGCCGCTTGCCCAACCCCTTCCTACCACCGCTGCGACGTGTCCCAAGCTCTGCAAAACGATACTTTCCTGCGCGCGCTGCTGCGCCAGCCGACCGAGTACACGCCGATCTGGCTGATGCGCCAGGCGGGCCGGTACCTGCCCGAATACAACGCGACCCGCGCCAAGGCCGGTAGCTTCCTCGCGCTGGCGAAGAATCCCGCCTACGCCACCGAAGTGACGCTTCAGCCGCTCGAACGCTTCCCGCTCGACGCCGCGATCCTGTTCTCGGACATTCTCACCATTCCCGACGCCATGGGCCTCGGCCTGTCGTTCGAAGCCGGTGAAGGCCCGCGCTTCGCGCATCCGCTGCGCACCGAAGACGACGTGCGCCGCCTGCGTGCCCCCGACCTCGACAGCCTGCGCTACGTGTTCGACGCCGTCGCCGAAATCCGCCGCGCCCTGAACGGCCGCGTGCCGCTCATCGGCTTCTCGGGCAGCCCGTGGACACTCGCGTGCTACATGGTCGAGGGCGCCGGGTCGGCCGACTTCCGTACCGTCAAGACGATGATGTATGAGCGTCCCGACCTGATGACGCACATTCTCGAGACGAACGCGCGTGCCGTCGCCGCCTATCTGAATGCGCAGATCGAAGCGGGTGCGCAAGCCATCATGGTGTTCGACACCTGGGGCGGCGCACTGGCCGACGGTCTGTATCAGCGCTTCTCGCTGGCCTACATGAAGCAGGCGCTCGAAGGCGTGCATCGTGAGTGGAACGGCGTGCGCATTCCGCACATCGTCTTCACCAAGGGCGGCGGCCAGTGGCTCGAAGCCATCGCCGACACCGGTCCCGATGCCATTGGGCTCGACTGGACCGTGGATCTCGCCGCAGCGCGCCGTCGCGTGGGCGATCGTTGTGCACTGCAAGGCAATTTCGATCCGACCGCACTGTTTGCGGCCCCCGACGCCATCCGCACCGAAGTGCGACGTCTGCTCGACGCGTACGGTAATGCGCCGGGTCACGTGTTCAACCTCGGGCACGGCATCTCGCAGTTCACCAACCCGGAACACGTCGCAGCACTCGTCGATGAGGTTCACAGCTACAGCCGGAAGCTTCGCCAGGCGGCGTAAACGGGTACAAACGGGCGTAGATAGGCGTCGGCACTTCCCCGCACAAGCGGTGATGCGGGTTCGCGGGGCATTTCGCTCTGCAAACCCAACCGCCGTTTCAAGCGGGGAATGTCAAGAGAAAAGCGGTCGAATAACCCCTCCAATTTTCGGAGTTGTCCCGAAGACTTATGCACAAATTCTCGCTGCGCCGCCGCAAGTGAGAGACGAATGGAAGGGGTCGTCGACGTCATTCATAAGCTATTGATCAAAAAGCATTTTTGAATCTGGCAAAGTCGGGACGCCGCGCGACGCAAAGACCGTGCGACGAGGCTGACGGGAGATAATCCCCACAGTTCTCAACATAGTTATCCACAAGCGTTTCGAACGCACTGGAAAGCCGACTCAAATCCGGGGTTTACCGGCACTTCTCAGGATTCACTTTAAGTTTGACCCGCGCCGACGATCTCTCCGTTCCTGCGTCAACCGCATCGCCCGACGACGCGCACGACACGCTGTTCCCGGTGACCGAGCCGCGCGGCCCGGCACCCGCCATCGCACGTGTCGCGCTCGACACGCCGCTGCTCACCCTGTTCGACTACCGCCTCGATCAGGCCGCGAGCCCCGGCCAACTGGTGCAAGTCCCCTTCGGACGACGACAGGTCGTGGGCGTTGTCTGGGAATTGACGCAGCGCAGCGAAGTCGACCCGAAAAAGCTACGGGAAGTGACATCCGTCTGGCACGAATTGCCCCCGCTCGGCGACGATTGGTGCGACCTGATGCAATTCGCGTCTCGTTACTATCAGCGCGGCATCGGTGAAGTCGCATTGCCTGCCATCCCCGGCCATCTGCGCACGCCGATGCGCTGGCCGCGACTGCTCGCCCAACGCGGCGTGCAGCGCTACCGGATCGCCGACGGCGCGCTTGGCACGTTGATGGAGAACGTCCCCGCCCGCCTGCGGGCACAGCGCCGACTCGCCGAAGGACTGGCACAGGCGGGCACACTCGATGCCGACGAAGCCCGTGCCCTGTGCTCGAAGGCAGCGGACGTGCTCAAGCAATGGGCCGCCGCGGGCTGGGTCGTCGTGGAGACGGTGCCGTTTCATGAAGCCGTTCGGGACGCAGACGACACCGGTGAGGATGACGAACCGGCAGCATCCGTCGACGGCATGGAAGACGGCATGGCCGATGTGCTGGACGACAGCAATGCCACCCTCAGCGGCACGAACGGGACGAAAACGCTGACGACCGGGCAAGCCGACGCCGTCGTCGCCATCCATGACGCTCTGCTCGCCGCAGGCGCTAAGTCGCTCGATTCACCGCTCGATTCGCCGGGTGCCGAGCCGGATAAGGACACGCCGGCGTGCGCGCCCTTCCTGCTCTATGGCGTGACCGGCAGCGGCAAGACGGAAGTCTATTTGCGCGCCGTGGCCGAAGCGCTGCACACGCGAGCGTCGCGAGACGCCCAGGTGCTCGTTCTCGTCCCGGAAATCAATCTGACGCCGCAACTCGAAGGCGTCTTCCGTGCGCGCTTCCCCGACGAGACCCTTGTCACGCTGCACAGCGGGCTGGCCGAGGGCGAACGCGCGCGGCACTGGCTGGCCGCGCATCGCGGCGAAGCGCGGATCGTGCTCGGTACGCGTCTGGCCGTGATGGCGTCGATGCCGCACCTGCGCCTCATCGTCGTCGACGAAGAACACGACCCGTCCTATAAGCAACAGGAAGGTCTGCGCTATTCCGCCCGCGACCTTGCCATCTGGCGCGCGAACCGGCTGCGTATTCCGGTCGTGCTCGGCTCGGCGACCCCGTCTCTCGACAGCTGGAACCGCGCCGAACAGGGCCGCTACGTGCGTCTCGCTATGCCCGAGCGCGCCACGCCCGATGCCGTGTTGCCGCGCGTATCGCTCATCGACATGGAGATCGAGCGCAAACGCCAGCGTGTCGTGCACGAAGGACTCTCGCAGCCGTTGCTCGCCGCTATTCGCGCACGCCTGGAAGCAGGTGAACAAAGTCTGCTGTTCCTCAATCGCCGCGGTTACGCGCCGGTGCTCAACTGCGATGCCTGCGGCTGGATCAGCGATTGCCGCCGATGCAGCGCGCACATGGTGCTGCACAAGCCCGAGCGGCGACTGCGCTGCCATCACTGTGGCGCCGAGGCGCGCATTCCTCACGCGTGTCCCGACTGCGGCAACCTCGACCTCGCCCCGCTCGGACGCGGCACGCAACGCATCGAAGAAGCCCTCGCCGAGCACTTCCCCGACGCGCGGCTCGCGCGTATCGACGCCGACAGCACCCGCCGTAAAGGCAGCGCTCAGGCGCTTTTCGCGCAGGTGCACGCGGGCGAAGTCGACATCCTGATCGGCACGCAGATGGTGGCCAAGGGACACGATTTCCGTAACGTCACGCTCGTGGGCGTGGTCAACGCCGACAGCGCCCTCTTTTCCCACGATTTCCGCGCGGCCGAACGTCTCTTCGCCCAGTTGATGCAGGTGGCCGGTCGCGCCGGACGCGCAGCACGCGCCGATGGCCCCGGCGACGTGCTGATTCAGACCCGCTACGCGTCGCACCCGCTATTCGCGTCGCTCATGCGTCACGACTACGCGGGCTTCGCGGCGCAGCAACTGGAAGAGCGTCGTGTCGCACTGCTGCCGCCATATACGCATCAGGCGTTGTTGCGCGCTGAAGCCCGCAAGCTCGACGACGCCATGACGTTCCTCAAACAAGCCCGCGAGATCGCCGCGACGCCGGCGTTGCACGACTCGCGTATCTCGCTCTGGGACCCGGTGCCGATGACGATGGTCCGGATCGCCGGCACCGACCGCGCCCAACTGGTGGTCGAAAGCCCGCATCGCGGGGCGCTCCAGCGTTTCCTCATGCAGTGGATGAGCGAACTGCGCGCGCTCAAGGCCCCCGTGCGCTGGCATCTCGAAGTCGACCCTCTCGAAATATAAAACGGTATATAACGTTCCGAAAATTTGACAACATCGGAAGAATCTCCGACGATGCAGCCATAACCCCACGATAAAAAGAACGCTGCACGTCGAACGGTTCACGTCATCTGCAAGATAAGTTCGTCCTACAGGAGACATCCGATGAAGTCGCACGACCGGAGCGCCGCCCCCACGGCGCCGCAAGCTGTTGCATCC
Source organism: Pandoraea sp. ISTKB (assembly GCF_001721285.1). NCBI lineage: Bacteria > Pseudomonadati > Pseudomonadota > Betaproteobacteria > Burkholderiales > Burkholderiaceae > Pandoraea > Pandoraea sp. ISTKB. The sequence continues at coordinate 86,842 of NZ_MAOS01000072.1, read as the reverse complement.
CCTCTCGTTCCTCCCGAATACGCGTTTTCCGAATCGCCGCTCGAAACCGTTACGGCGGAAGTCTCGCGGCGTCGCTTTCTGCGCCGTGCCGGTGCGCTAGGTATCGGCGCCAGCCTCGCGGGACGCGCCCTCGACGTGCTCGCGGCAACCGCCGCGCCGCAAACGGTCACGCTGCCGTTCGCGAACGGCGAGCGCGAACTCGTGGCGTATCCGCAAAAGCGCCCGCTGATCCGGCTCACGGCGCGTCCACCACAACTGGAAACCCCCTTCGAAGTCTTCAACGACGGCCTGATCACGCCGAACGATGCCTTCTTCGTGCGCTATCACCTCGCCGGGATTCCGACCGACATCGATCCGGCGAAACATCGCATCCGCGTGGGCGGCAGCGTCGCGAAACCGCTCGACATCTCGCTCGCGTCGCTGAAGAAGGACTTCGGCCCGCCCGTGGAAATCGTTGCCGTGCACCAGTGTTCGGGCAACAGCCGGGGATTCTTCGAGCCGCGTGTCGGCGGCGGGCAGATCGCCAACGGGGCGATGGGCAACGCGCGGTGGCGCGGCATACCGCTCAAGCGCATTCTCGAGCGGGCGGGCGTGTCGGCCGGGGCGAAGCAGGTGACGTTCGAAGGCCTTGACCGGCCCATCGTCCCTGCCACCCCCGAGTTCGTGAAGGCCCTCGACCTCGATCACGCGATGGACGGCGAAGTGATGGTCGCCTTCGCCATGAACGGCAAAGATTTACCGATGCTCAACGGCTTTCCGGTACGGCTGGTCGTGCCCGGCTACTACGGCACCTATTGGGTCAAGCATCTGGCCGACATCAACGTCATCGACAAAGTCTTCGACGGCTTCTGGATGGCCACGGCCTATCGCATTCCGGATAACGACTGCAACTGCGTCGAGCCGGGCAAAGCGCCGGAAAAGACGAAGCCGATCGGGCGCTTCACCGTACGCTCCTTCGTCACCAGCCACAGCGACGGTCAGCAAGTCGCGGCGGGCCGCGCGATGCGGGTGCGAGGCATTGCGTTCGACGGCGGCGAAGGGATTCGCGACGTGCAGTTCTCCACCGATGGTGGCCAGACGTGGCAAACGGCGAAGCTGGGTAGCGAGTTGTCGAAGTATTCGTTCCGCGAGTGGACGGCGTCGTTCACGCCACCGCAGGCCGGCGAGTACGTCCTGAAAGTCAGGGCGACGAATCGCGCCGGGGTGACACAACCGCTGCAATCGTTGTGGAATCCGGCGGGCTATCTGCGTAACGGCGTGGAATCCGTACGCGTAGTTGCGGCTTAAGGCGGGGGATGATCATGAAAAATCCGAAATTCACGCGTGATCTGACGCGCGCAGCAGCGCGGGCGCTGGGTCTGGCCGGCATATTGGCAGGTGTATCGGCAGGAACACCTGCCCACGCACTCGACATCAAGCTGCCGCAGGAAACGGCGCAACTCAAGGCCTCGACGCTCGCGGGCCATCAGGCGGCCAGCGCCTGGTGCGTGATGTGCCACTCCGTGGACTACATCAACTCGCAGCCGCCAATGCCGTCGGCCTTCTGGAGCGCCGAAGTCACGAAGATGGTGAAGGTCTACGGCGCGCCGATTCCCGAAGATCAGGTCAAGCTGATTTCCGAGTACCTCGGCAAGGCGTACGGCAACGACCAGAAGTAGCCGCACCGGGGGCGCAACCCCGAAGCGACCCCGGTGGTGCAACCGCATTTTTGACTCTGGTTGCACCTCTTTCGAAACCCGGTTACGATGCCGCAATTCACCCGCTATGGGTGTCACGTTTTTGCGTCATCAGGTAACCCTCTCATGGCTAACACCACCCTCGGCGTCAAAGTCGACGACATCCTGCGCACGCGGCTCAAGACGGCTGCCCAGCAAATCGAGCGCACCCCGCACTGGCTCATCAAACAGGCCATCTTCGCCTATCTGGAGCGCATCGAGAGCGGCGCGCTGCCGCCCGAACTCAGTGGTGCAACCCAGTCGGGTACCGAGGTGATCGACGGCCATGCCGGCGACGACACCGTGCCGCACCCGTTCCTCGAATTCGCCCAGAACGTGCAACCGCAATCGGTGCTGCGTGCGGCGATCACGGCGGCGTATCGCCGTCCCGAGCCGGAGTGCGTGCCCGTGCTGGTCGGTCAGGCAAAGCTCGCGCCGGCCACGGCCACGCTGGCATCGGACCTCGCGCGCAAGCTCGTCGTCGCCCTGCGCGGCAAGAGCACCGGCGGGGGTGTCGAGGGACTGATTCACGAGTTCTCGCTGTCCAGCCAGGAAGGCGTGGCGCTGATGTGTCTGGCCGAAGCGCTGCTGCGCATTCCCGACAAGGCCACGCGCGACGCCCTGATTCGCGACAAGATCAGCAAGGGCGACTGGCACGCCCACATGGGCAACTCGCCGTCGATGTTCGTCAACGCCGCCACCTGGGGCCTGATGATCACCGGCAAGCTCGTCACCACCACCAGCGAAGCCGGTCTCACGAAGGCCCTCACGCGCCTGATCGGCCGTGGCGGCGAACCGCTGATCCGCAAGGGCGTGGACATCGCCATGCGTCTGATGGGCGAACAGTTCGTCACGGGTGAAACCATTTCCGAAGCGCTGGCCAACAGCCGCAAGTACGAAGCGCAGGGCTTCCGCTATTCGTACGACATGCTCGGCGAAGCGGCGACGACGGAAGAAGATGCGCAGCGCTACTACGCGAGCTACGAACAGGCCATCCACGCTATCGGCAAGGCCTCGGCCGGTCGCGGCATCTATGAAGGCCCCGGCATCTCGATCAAGCTCTCGGCGCTGCACCCGCGCTACTCGCGCAGCCAGCACGAGCGCACCGTTTCGGAACTGCTGCCGCGCGTGCAGTCGCTTGCCAAGCTGGCCCGCTCGTACGACATCGGCCTGAACATCGACGCCGAAGAGGCCGACCGCCTCGAAATCTCGCTCGATCTGCTCGAAGCCCTGTGCTTCGACCCGGAACTGGCCGGCTGGAACGGTATCGGTTTCGTGGTGCAGGCGTATCAGAAGCGCTGCCCGTTCGTGATCGATTTCATCATCGATCTGGCGCGTCGCAGCCGTCACCGCATCATGGTGCGTCTGGTCAAGGGCGCTTACTGGGATACGGAAATCAAGCGTGCGCAGGTCGACGGCCTGGAAGGCTATCCGGTCTACACGCGCAAGATCTATACGGATGTCTCGTACCTCGCCTGCGCGAAGAAGCTGCTGGCCGTGCCGGATGCCATCTACCCGCAATTCGCCACGCACAACGCCTACACGCTCTCCGCGATCTATCACCTCGCGGGCAACAACTACTACCCCGGTCAGTACGAGTTCCAATGCCTTCACGGCATGGGCGAACCGCTGTACGAGGAAGTCGTGGGGCCGATCGCTGCGGGCAAGCTGGCGCGTCCGTGCCGTGTGTACGCTCCGGTCGGCACGCATGAAACGCTGCTCGCCTACCTCGTGCGACGTCTGCTGGAAAACGGCGCCAACACGTCGTTCGTGAACCGCATCGCCGACGAGACCGTCAGCGTCGACGAACTGATCGCCGACCCGATTTCGGAAGCCGAGAAGGTGCAACCGCTCGGCGCGCCGCACGCCAAGATTCCGCTGCCGCGTGACCTGTACGGCGTATCGCGCGCCAACTCGTCGGGCTTCGATCTCTCGAACGAACACCGCCTCGCGTCGCTGTCGTCGGCCTTGCTGGCCAGCGCCGGCACGCCGTGGCGCGCCGCCCCGATGCTGGCGGACGGCGAACGTACCGAAGGCACGCCGCGTGCTGTGCGTAACCCGGCCGATCTGCGCGACATCGTGGGTCAGGTCGTCGAAGCGACGTCTGCCGACGTCGAAGCCGCACTCGCCCACGCCGTGGCCGCCGCACCGATCTGGCAAGCCACGCCGGTCGAAGAACGCGCCGACTGCCTGATGCGCGGCGCCGATCTGCTCGAAGCCCACATGCCCACGCTGATGGGGTTGTGCGTGCGCGAAGCCGGCAAGTCGCTGCCGAACGCCGTGGCCGAAGTGCGCGAAGCGATCGACTTCTTGCGCTACTACGCCGCACAGATCCGTCAGGGCTTCTCCAACGACACCCACCGCCCGCTCGGCCCGGTGCTTTGCATCAGCCCGTGGAACTTCCCGCTCGCCATCTTCGTCGGTCAGGTCGCCGCAGCGCTGGCCGCAGGCAACCCGGTCATCGCGAAGCCCGCCGAGCAAACGCCGCTCATCGCGGCGGAAGCCGTGCGTCTGATGCAGGCCGCAGGCATTCCGTCCGGCGCACTGCAACTGCTGCCGGGCACGGGCGAAACCGTGGGCGCTGCGCTGGTGGCCGACGCCCGCACCAAGGCCGTGATGTTCACCGGCTCGACCGAAGTGGCGCGCATCATCGCGCGCACGCTGGCCGATCGTCTGGACGCTAACGGCCGTCCGATTCCGCTGATCGCCGAGACCGGTGGTCAGAACGCGATGATCGTCGACTCGTCGGCGTTGCCCGAACAGGTCGTGTACGACGTGCTCGCTTCCGCCTTCGATTCGGCAGGTCAGCGCTGCTCGGCACTGCGCGTGTTGTGCCTGCAAGACGACATCGCCGACAAGACGCTGCACATGCTCAAGGGCGCGATGCAGGAGCTGGCCATCGGCAACCCGGACCGTCTGTCGATCGACGTCGGTCCGGTGATCGACGCCGAAGCGCAGAACGGCATCAACCGTCACATCGAACAGATGCGCGGCAAGGGCTTCCCGGTCGAGCAACTGACGCTGCCGGACGCCGCCCGTCACGGCACCTTCGTGCCGCCGACGCTCATCGAGCTGACCGACCTGAAGGCGCTGCAACGCGAAGTCTTCGGCCCGGTGTTGCACGTGATCCGCTTCAAGCGCGCGCAGCTCGACAAGCTGCTCGATCAGATCAACGGCACCGGCTATGGCCTGACGTTCGGCGTGCATACGCGTATCGACGAGACCATCGCCTACGTGACGGAGCGGGCGCATGTCGGTAACGTCTATGTGAACCGTAACGTGATCGGCGCCGTGGTCGGCGTACAGCCGTTCGGCGGCGAAGGCCTCTCCGGCACGGGTCCGAAGGCCGGTGGCCCGATGTATCTGCCGCGTCTGCTGGCAACGCGTCCGGCGGCACTCGCGCCGGAACTGAACCGCAACGAAGCCGCCCTCTCGCCGTTGGTGAGCTATCGCGACTGGCTGCGTCAGCAACCGGAGAGCGCCGCCGCCATCGATCGCGTCGACCGCTATCTGGCGACGTCTGCCCTCGACGCCACGGCGGTGCTGCCGGGCCCGACCGGCGAGCGCAACACGTATGGTCTGGAGCCGCGTGGCCCGGTGCTGTGTGTGGCAGCGACGGGGCTCGGCGCACGCACGCAACTGGCCGCTGTGCTGGCCACGGGTAACAACGCCGTGTTCGCGGACAGCGCTGCCGCCCGCGAACTGGTGAGTGCGTTGCCCGCCGCCCTCAAGGGCCGGGCGTCGGTGCTCGCTGCCGGGGTTGACGCCGCCAGCGAAGCCGCCCTCGCCGCCGTGCTGTTCGAAGGCGATAGCGACGAACTGCGCGCGCTGAACCGTCGCATCGCAACGCGCAACGGCCCCATCCTCTCGATGCAGGGTCTGGCACCGGAAGCCCTGGCCGCCGGCGACGACTACGCGCTGGAGCGTCTGCTGTGCGAACGCTCGGTGTCCGTCAATACGGCCGCAGCGGGCGGTAATGCCAACCTCATGACCATCGGCTAATCGCGGGTCGTCCGCCGGATTTAGCGACGTCTCCTCCCGGATTCGTCCTAAATCTGGCGGCCCGCTCGCCTACATCTTCTTCGCTCGTACTCGCGTTTCCTTCGCTTCTCGCACGCGGCTCTCGTGCTTCTGTCGTGCTTCTCACGCGCGCCTCTCCGCTTCGCTCCCCCTCTCCCCAACTCCCCCAACTCCCCCGCCTCCCCTGCATTTCCCGACGTCTCCCCGCCTTCCCGCGCTCAGCCACCGCTTCGTCGACCACCGGTCTGAAACGAATCGCTCGGTTTTGCCACACGCCGCGGGAAATATTTGACGTCATATTTCCGGATGCACAAGTGACGCACCGCTAAATGCGTAGATGCGCAATTTGAGCGATTTCGGAGTATCGTCGCGCCCGCCCCCGACATATAACGCGTCTCACCGCTTCAGCGCGGTTAACCCGTGCCGGCGACACGTATCGCCGGCCACCGCGGCCCTCAGCACGCGTAGCACCCCTTTCGTCATGCCGAAAGAGGCACTACGCGCTTGTGCGCCGTACAAGGAGGCAACATGTCCAACGTGTCTGTTTGGAACCCCACGGCGGTGTCATTCACCGTCTATTTGATATTGATGCTGGTCATCGGCTGGCTCGGTTACCGCGCCACCAACAATCTGTCCGACTACATCCTCGGCGGACGCCGCCTCGGCAGCTTCGTCACCGCGCTCTCCGCCGGGGCGTCCGACATGAGCGGCTGGCTGCTGCTCGGCCTGCCCGGCGCCATCTACGTAGGCGGTCTGTCGGGCGTGTGGATCGCCATCGGTCTGGCGATCGGTGCGTGGGCCAACTGGCGTCTCGTGGCCGCACGTTTGCGTGTGCACACCGAAGTCTGCGGCAATGCGCTCACGCTGCCCGAGTATCTGACGCAACGCTTCGACGACCGTAGCCATGTGCTGCGCATCGTCACGGCGCTCGTGATCCTCATCTTCTTCACGATCTACTGCGCGTCGGGCGTCGTGGCCGGTGCCCGTCTGTTCGAGACGATGTTCGGCCTCGACTATCACACCGCGCTGTGGATCGGCGCCGTGGCCACCATCGCCTACGTTTTCATCGGCGGCTTTCTGGCGGTTAGCTGGACGGACACGGTGCAGGCATCGCTGATGTTCGCGGCGCTGGTCGTCACGCCGATTGCCGTGATCAGCATCGACGGCGGTCCGTTCACCGCCATCGACGCCGTGACCGCCGTCCACCCGGCCCACACGGACCTGCTCGGCGACCTCGCCCCCATCGGCGTGCTGTCGCTGCTCGCGTGGGGCCTCGGCTACTTCGGCCAGCCGCACATCCTCGTGCGCTTCATGGCCGCGCGCTCGGCCGCCGCGATCCCGAAGGCGCGCCGCATCTGCATGACGTGGATGGTGCTGTGCCTGACGGGCGCCGTTGCCGTGGGCTTTTTCGGGCTGGCGTTCTATAGCGCACGCCCGGAACTCGGCGCTGGTGTGAACGCCAACTCGGAAACGATCTTCATCGCGTTGACGCAGCAACTCTTTACGCCGTGGCTCGCGGGTGTGCTGCTCGCGGCCATCCTCGCGGCGGTGATGAGCACGTTGTCCTGCCAATTGCTGGTGTGCTCCAGCGCGCTGACGGAAGACCTTTACAAGACGTTCGCGCGCGGCCCGGTGAGTCAGCGGCGCCTCGTGTGGATCGGTCGCGCAATGGTACTGGCCGTGGCCGTGATCGCGGTCCTCCTCGCGCTCGACCCGGAGAGCCGTGTGCTCGGCATGGTGAGCTACGCGTGGGCGGGCTTCGGCGCCGCGTTCGGTCCGTTGGTGCTCGCCACGCTGCTGTGGCCGCGCGTCACGCGCAACGGCGCGCTCGCGGGCATTGTCGTCGGTGCGGCAACGGTGCTGATCTGGAAGCAGTTCGGCTGGTTCGACCTCTACGAGATCGTGCCGGGCTTCACGCTGGGCGGGCTGGCGCTGTTCGTCGTCAGTCGACTGGACCGCGCACCGAGCGCCGCCGTGCTGGCCCGCTACGCCGCCGCCGAGACTCGGTTGCAGGAAATCCGCGACGGCAAGACGTCCGACACCGATGCCGTAGACGGGTCGGGTGGCACCCAGACCCCGGCGGCGCAACCGTCGCCATAACCCGGTAGCACCTTCTATCGGAATTTCTCCCTCTTGACCGGCGCGAGCAGCCATCCAATACTGCCGCGTCGGACGCATTTTGCGTTTGATTGCGATAGATGCCGTCCCGGGTCAACCGGCCTGGTACAGACGGCGTTTCAAGAAAGGTGTGCCGCGGCGATCCCGCAGACACGCCACTCAACGACAAACACATGCAAGGAGAGGGTTGATGCAATCGAAGCTTACGGCTAGCGCCGTCGCAGTCGCGGGACTGCTTGCCGGGTTGGTCGCGTCCGGCGCAGCCAATGCGCAACAGGCGCAGGAAGTGAAGCTGGGTTTTGCCGCACCGCTCACGGGCGCACAGGCCCACTACGGCAAGGACATGCAGAACGGCATCCAGCTGGCTGTCGACGAGTACAACGCCACCAAGCCGACCATCGAAGGCAAGCCGGTGAAGTTCGTGTTGCAGGCCGAAGACGATCAGGCTGACCCGCGTCAGGGTTCGCTGGTTGCGCAGAAGCTGGTCGACAACGGCATCAAGGGCATGCTCGGCCACTTCAACTCCGGCACGACGATTCCCGCCTCGCGTATCTACGCACAGGCTGGCATCCCTGAAATCGCCATGGCGACGGCACCGGAATACACCAAGCAAGGCTTCAAGACGACCTTCCGCATGATGACGTCGGACATCCAGCAGGGTTCGGTTGTCGGTACGTTCGCCGTCAAGAAGCTGGGCTTCAAGAACATCGCCATCGTCGACGACCGCACCGCGTACGGTCAGGGGCTGGCCGACGAGTTCGAGAAGGCCGCGAAGGCTGCCGGTGGCAAGATCGTGCGTCGTGAGTTCGCCAACGACAAGGCCGTGGACTTCCGCGCCATTCTGACCAACCTCAAGCGCTCCAACCCGGACGTGGTGTTCTACGGCGGCGCCGATGCGCAAGCCGGCCCGCTCGCCAAGCAAATGCGCGAACTCGGCATCAAGGCCACGCTGATGGCAGGCGAGATGGTCAAGTCGGACGCCTTCCTGAAGATCGCCGGCGACGCCTCCAACGGTTCGGTCGTCTCGCTGGCGGGTCTGCCGCTCGACAAGATGCCCGGCGGCGCCGCTTACGAGTCGCGCTACAAGGCCAAGTTCGGTGCGGGTCCGGAAACGTACTCGCCGTACGCCTATGACGGCGCGATGGCCATGATGTCGGCCATGAAGAAGGCCAACTCGACGGACCCGGCGAAGTACCTGACGGTACTGGCCAAGACGAGCATGCCCGGTGTGACCACACGTGAACTGGCCTACGACGCGCAGGGTGACCTGAAGTACGGCTCGATCACGCTGTACAAGGTCGTCGACGGCAAGTGGACCGTGCTGGAAACGGTCGGTGGCAAGTAAGTCACGCCATCACGCGTTTGCAATAACGCGTTAAGCCACGCAAGACAGGCAGGGGCCGGTGAGGATGACTCACCGGCCTTTTTTTCACTTCACCAGACGTCCTTGGGCAACCGCTCACGCAGTTCCGGCGGCATGGCGTCGCGCGTGAAGACGGGCTCGGCGACACCCGCTTTACGTTGGCGCTGATAGTCGTGCCACGCGACCCGCGCGTACTTCATCAGCAATCCGATCGCCAAGAGGTTGATGAACGCCATCAACGCGGTGCCGACATCGGCCAGACTCCATACCATCGGCAAGCTCGCAACCGAGCCGAGCATGACCGCCAGCAGCACGAAAGCGCGGAAGATGTTGAGCAGCCAGGGGCGTTGCGTCATGTAGTCCATGTTCACCTCCGCGTACGCGTAATTGCCGAGCACGCTGGAGTAGGCAAGGAAAAACACGGTAATACCGGTGAAGACGACCGCCCACTCGCCGAAGTGTGTGGCAAGTGCGCGCTGTGTCAGCACCGAGCCTTCCGGCGCGGCGCCCGGCACGAGCTGCCCCGAAAGCAGGATCATGAAAGCCGTGGCGGAACACACCACGATCGTGTCGAAAAACACGCCGAGCATCTGCATCAACCCCTGCTGAACCGGATGCTTCGTCGTCGCCACCGCCGCCGCATTCGGCGCACTGCCCATACCGGCCTCGTTCGAGAAGAGTCCGCGCTTGACCCCCATCAGCACGGCCTGACTGACGGCATATCCGGCGATGCCGCCCGCCGCAGGTTCCAGCCCGAAAGCATGACGCCAGATCATCGCGATCATGTCCGGGATCTCGTGGATGTGCACGATGCAGACGAACGCCGCAAGGCTCAGATAGGCGACGGCCATCACGGGCACGATCCATTGCGCCATTCGTGCGACACGTCGCACGCCACCGTAGATGATCGGCGCTGTGAGCAACACCAGCGAGATACCGATCCACTGACGCTCCCAGCCAAACGACGCTTCCAGCGCTTCCGCAATCGAGTGCGACTGCACGGAGTTGAGCGCAAAGCCGAATGTGTAGAGCAGTGCGATGGCGAACACGATCCCGAACTTGCGCGATCCGAGGCCGAGCTGGATGTAGTACGCCGGGCCGCCCCGGAAGGTGTCGTCGCGATGCGGCACCTTGAATATTTGCGCGAGGGTCGACTCGACGAACGCCGACGCCATACCGAGCAACGCCGTCATCCACATCCAGAAAATCGCCCCGGGACCGCCAATGGTCAGCGCGACGGCAACCCCGGCGATATTTCCGGTACCGACACGACTCGCCAGCCCGGTCGCGAAGGCCTGAAACGGTGAGATGCCGCCGGTGCTGCCCGACTTACGCAACAGGCAAACGCTGTGCGCCAACGCGCGGAACTGTATGCCGCCGAACCGCAAAGTGAAGTACAGACCTGCGCCGAGCAACGCGATGACAAGCGGGTAACCGGACAACACCCCCCCGATGGCATCGACCATCGATTTGAGCCAACTCTCCATAGCGATCGTCTCCTGTTGTCATTTCGAACAGCCTCTGTCCCGTTGGGGAACAGGAGGCAAGGGACGGAGAATCGCAAGAATCGGGCGGATTCGACAGATAGACGCGGCACTTTGCGCTTTTTCCTATCTGCGAATCATTGTTGGACGACAGGCAATAAAAAAGCCGCTCGGCATTCGCCGGGCGGCTCAAAGACAAGGCAAGGAGACATCGATGCGTAGATTAGCGGGGGAATGTGACTGTCATATGACGCTCAGGCACGTTCCGAGCGGACTCACTTGACGACGTCCTTCCTGTCCCAGATCTCGCTCGGACTGCCGGCGAACATGGTGTTGATCTGACGCATGAAATCCGGACTACTGCTACCGTGGAACGTCGGAATAACCTTCACGCCCGAGTCACCGCTGCGAATCCCTTCGATAACACGTTGCTTCGTTTGGCCTCCGGGGTGGCTGATCCAGCCAATGGAAAATTGGGAGATGTGTTTCGGCTCGTAGGCGAACACGGAAAGATTTTCCTTCTGGGTGACCAGACAAAAGATCTTCCGTGACCGGTTGGCACTGGTGTTGATGAGCGCGCGCGCGTCTGTGGCGAACGAGACGCCATCGAAGTAGTTGGAGAACTGGATGCGTCCGTCGCTCCAATACCTGTCCGTATAAAGGTGCCCACGCCTTTCCCATTGGTCTGAATTCTCGGGGTGGCGAGAATCCGAACAGCCGAGCGCCCCTTTGATTTCGATGAGTGCGAGGTTGTCGGCGCGCACGCGGTTCCGACCACGGTTGTCGAGCCTTGACCCGTCAACCGGGATTTCGGCCAGCCAGAGCTGATTGCCTTGACGCGCCACGTCGGTGATCTCCTCCACCAGCTTGGTCGGTACGTCCGTCACGCTCCGGGGCATGCTCGCGAGTTGCCACACCCAGGCATTGTTGCGGAACTGGCACGACAGCACTCTGCCGGACGTATCCAGACTGATGCCGTTGACGTTGCAACCGCCGCCCTCGGACGCGAGGTTATCTTTGTCGAACTCGACGATGCCTTCCATCGCTTTGAGTTTCTTTGACCGGACCGCATCCGCCAACACCTCCTCCGCAGAAACCTTCTTCGCATCGTCGATGTCATTGCCTGTCATTTGCAGTTTGCCGCGCATCGTCGCAGCATCCTCGTTCGCGGAGAGCACCCCGACGTCCACACTCTTCGCGGTCACCGCGCTCATCGAAAGCTCACCGTCCCCCCTGATGTCTTTGGCACCGACGATGTCACTTTCGGAATTCAGATTCAGCCTGCCTTTGAACGAGGCGTCACCGACGGCTAACGCCCCCATTTCCAGATGTCCGTTGCCCTTGATGTTCCCCACTCCCGCAATGTTGTGCCTAATGGGCTCGTTGGATGCGTCTTTCGCCTCCGCATCCGCAAAATTCAGATCGCCCGACATGGCGCGTGATCCGTCGCGTGAGACCGTATTGTTGAGGTCCTTGGTCTGCGATCCGCCACGCATGGCGAGCAATCCCGCAACGCCCGCCTTCGGATTGACGATCGGCAACACGCCCTCGGCCTGATCGATGAATCGGATCTGGTCCGGGTTATCGGGCGTGGACAGTCCACCGTATGTCCCGATCTTGCGTGCCGCAATGCTGGACATATTGATATCCGCGTCGGACGAGTACGTCTGCCGTATCGGTTCGGTCAGGAATGTCAGCGTTTCGATCCGACAGGCGTCCTTCACCTCGCACACACGGTCGACGTGAATCTCGTACTGCCCCACACCGGGCGGCGGTTTGTCCGAGACGCCCGGTAGCCGCAACGCCTGAATCAACGTTGTGGCGTTCAGATTGTCGAGGCGGACGCTGTTATCCGGCAGTACTTTCCGCTTGAACTCGACGCCGTTGATCTGGAGCACATCCCCTCCCTTGCCCGACAGCAACTTGTCGATTTCCCCGTGATGCTTGACCGTGAACGTCTCGACGGCATTGCCGATGGCTTTGAGCGATTCCCCGATCCGCTCCGCCCGCTCGATGCGCATCTGGCGTGCCTGCTGAACACCCCAGAACGTAATCAGTGCACCCACGACAGCAACCGCAATCGCGGCAGACACCAGGAAAATGCCGGATTGTTTCCTTCGCATTGACCACCCCCCTTTGAGAACGGCCACCGCCGCCACCATGGACACCGGTGACAACGACGGCTGAAAAATCCCGACATTCTCTGTGAGGGCACTCCGGCAAGCTTTGGCATTTGTGCGGCGAGTCTCTTGCGAGGTCACCAATTCGAAAGCCGGATCGCAAAAAACAAAAGCCGCGGGACTTTCGTCACGCGGCTTTCGTCGGTATCGACGTCAGACCATCAGCACTCGACGATATTCACCGCCAGCCCGCCACGCGCCGTTTCCTTGTACTTCGTCTTCATGTCGGCGCCGGTTTCGCGCATCGTCTTGATGACGGAATCGAGCGACACATAGTGCGCGCCGTCGCCGCGCAGCGCCATACGTGCTGCGTTCACCGCCTTGACCGACGCCATCGCGTTGCGCTCGATACACGGAATCTGCACGAGACCACCGACCGGGTCGCACGTCAGACCGAGGTTGTGCTCCATGCCGATCTCGGCCGCGTTCTCGACCTGCTCGACCGTGCCGCCGAGCACCGCCGCGAGTGCGCCCGCTGCCATCGAACACGCCACGCCGACCTCCCCCTGACAGCCCACTTCCGCGCCGGAAATCGACGCATTGAGCTTGTACAGGATGCCGATAGCACCGGCGGTGAGCAGAAAGTCGATCACGCCCTGCTCGTTCGCGCCGTGGACAAACCGGTCGTAGTAATGCAGCACCGAGGGGATGATGCCTGCGGCACCGTTCGTCGGCGCGGTCACCACGCGCCCACCTGCGGCGTTCTCTTCGTTGACGGCAATCGCGTACAGGTTCACCCAATCCATCACCGACAGCGGGTCGGACAGTGTGCGTTCCGCACGTTGCGTCAGTTGACGGTACAACTCCGGCGCGCGACGCCGCACGTGCAACGGCCCCGGCAGTTCGCCGTCGGCTTCGTCGTTGCCAATGCCGCAACCGCGCGTCACGCACGACTGCATCACACTCCAGATGTTGAGCAAGCCGCGACGGATATCGTCTTCCGCATTCTCGCCGTGATGCCAGACCAACTCGTTTTCCCACATCAACTGCGCGATGGTCTTGCCGCTCGCGCGGCACATCTCCAGCAACTCCTTGCCCGTGCGGAACGGGTACGGCAGCTGATTGTGCGCCGAGAGCACCTGCGCGTTCGACGCGCCCGCCGTCACCACGAAGCCGCCGCCAACCGACAGATAGCGCCCTTCGCGCAGCTTGTTGCCTGCGCCATCGAACGCATGGAATTTCATGCCGTTCGGGTGCTCGGCCATCGCCTCGCGACGGTAGAACACCATGTGTTCCTTCTCGACGAAAGGCACATCGTGCTTGCCGAGAATCGAGAGCGCCTTTTCCTTGCGCAGCGTCGCCAGACGCGCGGCAATCGTCGACGGATCGACGGTATCGGGCGCCTCGCCCATGAAACCGAGCAGCACGCCCTTGTCGGTGCCGTGGCCCTTGCCGGTGGCCCCGAGCGAGCCGTACAACTCGGCGCGCAATGTCGCCACCTGCGGCAGCAATCCGTCGCGCTCCAATCCCTGCACGAACATCAGCGCTGCGCGCATCGGCCCCACGGTATGCGAACTCGACGGTCCGATACCGATCTTGAACAAATCGAAAACTGAAACGGCCATGACGCTTTCCTGAAGTTCTGAAACGTTTTTGTGACGCATCGAATGCCGCCAGTCTGGCGCATTCGCGTGACATCTATAGAGACAAAAAGGGGCCAGCAATGTTTCTGCCGGCCCCCGTTTGTCGAATCTTTGCGACGTCTGTTACTCGTAGTCGCTCATCGGTACGCAGGCACAGAACAGGTTCCGGTCGCCGTAGACGTTATCGGCACGTCCGACCGGCGGCCAGTACTTGCGCTCACGCAACGCCGCCACCGGGTACGCCGCCTGGCTGCGCGCATACGCGTGCGTCCATTCGTCGGCGGTCACCACGGCGGCCGTGTGCGGTGCATGCTTGAGCGGGTTGTCTTCGCGATCGGCGCGGCCTTCTTCCACCGCACGAATTTCCTCGCGAATCGCGACCATCGCTTCGATGAAACGATCCAGTTCGTGCTTCGATTCCGACTCCGTCGGCTCGACCATCAGCGTGCCCGGCACCGGGAAGCTCATCGTCGGCGCATGGAAACCGAAGTCCATCAGGCGCTTGGCCACGTCGTCCACCGTGATACCGCTGGTGTCCTTGAGCGGACGCAGGTCCAGAATGCATTCGTGCGCCACCAGTCCGCCCGGCCCCGAGTACAGCACCGGGTAGTGCGGCGCGAGCTTCTTGGCGAGGTAGTTGGCGTTCAGGATGGCCGTCTCGGTCGCCGCCGTCAGGCCCTGTGCGCCCATCATGGCAACGTACATCCACGAGATCGGCAGAATCGACGCCGAGCCGTAGGGCGCCGCCGACACGGCACCGATGCCGTCCGCATCACGTGAGTATCCCGTCGAGCGCTGGTTCGGCAGGAATTGCGCCAGATGCGCGCCCACCGCGACCGGGCCGACGCCCGGGCCGCCACCGCCGTGCGGAATGCAGAACGTCTTGTGCAGGTTCAGGTGCGAGACGTCGCCGCCGAATTCACCCGGCGCACACAGGCCGACCATGGCATTCATGTTCGCGCCGTCGACATACACCTGACCGCCGTTGGCGTGCACGATTTCGCAAATCTGACGCGCGCCGGCTTCGAACACACCGTGCGTGGACGGGTACGTCATCATGATCGCGGCCAGACGCTCGCGATGCTGCTCGGCCTTCGCTTGCAGGTCGGCCAGATCGACGTTGCCGTTCGCGTCGCACGCGACCACCACGACCTGCATGCCGGCCATCTGTGCCGATGCCGGGTTGGTGCCGTGTGCTGACGCCGGAATCAGGCAGATGTCGCGATGCGCTTCGCCGCGCGACGCGTGATACGCCTGAATGATGAGCAGACCCGCGTACTCGCCCTGCGAACCGGCGTTCGGTTGCAGCGAGACGGCGGCGTAGCCCGTCGCGGCCACCAGCATCTGTTCGAGCTGGTCGATCATCGAACGATAGCCGACGGTTTGCGTGGTCGGTGCGAACGGGTGAATCTGACCGAACTCCGGCCACGTCACCGGCAGCATTTCCGAGGTGGCGTTGAGCTTCATCGTGCACGAACCCAGCGGGATCATCGTGCGGTCGAGCGCCAGGTCCTTGTCCGACAGGCTGCGCAGGTAGCGCAGCATTTCGTGCTCGGAGTGATAGCGGTTGAACACCGGGTGCGTGAGGTAGGCGCTCTGACGCGTGAGCGTCAACGGGAAGCCGTTCGTGACGGTGGCTTCGATGGCGTCGAAGTCCAGCGAGACTGCGCTCTTGCCAAGGCCCTCGGCGACCACTTCCCACAGCGCGATCACATCGGCGCGCGTGCTGGTTTCGTCGAGCGACAGGCCCACGGTGTCGGCATCTTCGCGACGCAGGTTGAAGCGACGCGCAGCGGCCACGGTGTGGACGGTGTCTGCACGACCGGCGACGGGCACCGTCAGCGTGTCGAAGAACGTAGCGTTACGCGGTGCGGCGCCCAGCGCGGTGAGACCGGCGGCCAGCACGGCCGTCAGACGATGCACACGCTCGGCGATGATGCGCAGGCCCTGCGGGCCGTGATACGCGGCGTACATGCTGGCCATGATGGCGAGCAGCGCCTGCGCGGTACAGATGTTCGACGTGGCCTTCTCGCGGCGAATGTGCTGCTCGCGCGTTTGCAGCGCCAGACGCAGCGCCGGCTTGCCTTGCGAATCGACCGACACGCCGACCAGACGGCCCGGCATCGAGCGCTTGAGCTCGTCGCGCGTGGCCAGATAGGCGGCGTGCGGGCCACCGAAGCCCATCGGCACGCCGAAGCGCTGGCTGTTACCGACGGCCACGTCCGCACCCCACTCGCCCGGCGGCGTGAGCAGCGTGAGCGAGAGCAGGTCGGCGGCAGCGATCAGCATGCCGCCCTTAGCGTGGATGGCATCGGCCAGCGCGCGATAGTCGCGCACGTCGCCGCCGACACCCGGGTATTGCACCAGCACGCCGAACGCGTCGACTTCGGCGGCAGCCGCAGCCGGGCCGACCTGCACTTCGATGCCGAGCGGCTTGGCGCGCGTCTGCACCACTTCGATGGTCTGCGGCAGCACGTCGTCGGCCACGAAGAACGTGTTCGACTTCGACTTGCCGGTGCGCTTGACCAGCGTCATCGCTTCGGCGGCGGCGGTCGCTTCGTCGAGCATCGACGCGTTGGCGATCGCCAGCCCCGTCATGTCGATGATCATCTGCTGGTAGTTGAGCAGCGCTTCGAGGCGGCCTTGCGAGATTTCCGGCTGATACGGCGTGTAAGCCGTGTACCAGGCGGGGTTCTCGAGCACGTTGCGCAGGATCACGCCCGGCGTGAACGTGTTGTAGTAGCCCTGACCGATGAACGATTTGAAGACCTGATTCTGGTCGGCGAGCGCGCGCAGTTGCGCCAGCGCCTGCGTTTCGGTCTTCGCGGCGGCGAACTCGCCGAGCGACGCCGAGAATTGCGTGCCGTCGCGACGAATCGAGGCGGGCACGACGGCGTCGATCAGCGCGGCGCGCGACGCGTAACCAAGCTCGGAGAGCATGGCCTGTTGTTCGGGGGTATCCGGGCCGATGTGGCGCGCGGAGAAATTGTCGCGCTGCTCAAGCTCGGCAAGCGAGCGGCGCGATGCGTGCAGGTCGTTCAAAGCATTCATGGGTCAGATCTCTCGTTCGATCACGGCAAGTGACGGCGGGGCAATATCGGTAGATCGGTAAGTCAGCGGCACCGGGGGGACCGAAGCCCTCCCGGTGCCGTGTGTCGGCATCAGCCGCCGATCTTCGCCGCGTATTGCTCGGCGTTCAGCAGCTTGTCCAGTTCGGCCGTGTTCGACGGCTTCACGCGGAACAGCCAGTTGCCGTAGGCGTCGCCGTTGATCAGGTCCGGCGAGCCCGGCACTTCCTGATTGACTTCGATGATCTCGCCGCTGACCGGCGAGTGCACATCGGCAGCCGCCTTGACCGATTCGATCACGGTCGAGGCTTCGTCGGCGGCGACCGTGCGGCCGACGTCAGGCAGCTCGACGAACACGATGTCGCCCAGCGATTCCTGTGCGAAGTCGGTAATGCCGACCGTCACGGTACCGTCGGCTTCGAGGCGGGCCCATTCGTCGGACTCGGTGTACTTGAGGTTATCGGGGATGTTCGCCATGTTGACGCTCCGGGATTCAGTGTTTGGGGTATTCGGTTTTCGGTAATTCGTGTCGCCGCACCGTGGCGCCGATCTCAGGCCACCACGGCCTTGCCGTGACGCACGAACGGTAATTTGACCACACGTGCGGGCAATTGCTTGTCACGAATTTGCACATGCACGGTCGCACCGTCCGGCACGCCCTTGGGCAGACGGGCGAAAGCGATCGATTGCTGGAGGCTCGGGCTGAACGTGCCGCTGGTGATTTCACCGTCGCCCGCGTCCGTCACCACGACCTGATGCGCGCGCAGCACGCCGCCCTTGCCGTCGAGCACGAGGCCCGCGAAGCGCCACGTCTGGCCGCGCGAGAGCAGCGAATCCTTGCCGACGAACGTACGCTCGCTCTCCTTCTCGACGGTCCAGGCCAAACCGGCGTCGAGCGGCGACACGTCGTCGTCCATGTCCTGACCGTAGAGGTTCATGCCCGCTTCCAGACGTAGCGTGTCGCGCGCGCCCAGACCGGCCGGACGCACGCCTGCGGCGACCAGCGCCTTCCACAGCGCCGCCACGTGGTCGGAATTCACGATGACTTCGAAGCCGTCTTCCCCCGTGTAACCGGTGCGCGCGATCATCAGCTCACCGAAGGCGGTGTCTTTGGCGAACGCGGCGTTGAACGGCTTGAGGGCTTCGCTCGCGGCCTGGCTGCCCGGCACGGCCTGCCAGACTTTGGCGCGAGCGTTCGGCCCCTGCACGGCCACGATCGACAGATCGCGGCGCGGGGTGATCGTCAGGCTGTAGTCGCCGTGGGCGTTGAGCTGACCGATCCACGCGAGATCCTTGTCGGCCGTACCGGCGTTCACGACGATGCGGAACCAGTCTTCAGCGATGTAATAGATGATGAGGTCGTCGATCACACCGCCGCTCGGGTTGAGCATGCAGGTGTAGAGCGCCTTGCCCGGGGTTTGCAGCTTGTCGACGTTGTTGGCGACGGCGAAGCGCAGGAATTCGCGGCAGCTCGGGCCGTGCAGGTCGACCACGCACATGTGCGAGACGTCGAACATGCCGGCGTCGGTGCGAACGGCGTTGTGCTCTTCGATCTGGGAGCCGTAGTTCACGGGCATGTCCCAGCCGCCGAAATCGACCATGCGGGCGCCGGCGGCGCGGTGCGTATCGTTAAGCGGGGTGCGTTTGAGTTCGGTCATCGGGGCATCTGGCCGTCAGGCATCAAGGTTCATGAATTCCGGAAGATGCCGCCCCGCGAAAGCCACGCGCGACGCATCGTCCGAAAATGCAAAAAGGGGTCATCTCGACGACCGGCACTTGGCGCAGACAACTCATACGGCGCGTGCTGATGCACTTGCCCTGCGCAATGCCAGTTGGCGAGATGACCCCTCTGTCCTTGGTACCTGAGAGATTGCCCGGTACGTACTGACCGGCCCCTTCGGTGGGTTGCCCGCGTGTCTCGCACACGGCAACCGCTCTCCAGAGATCGAAGGCGATGCCCTCGGCGCGGCCGGTCCTTGATGCCTGAGAGTTTATGGGTATTACCCCTTCGGCGGCGCCGGCATGTGCTTCCCGGCGCGCTCTCCCGACCACGCTCGCGCACTTTACGGGGAAAGCCAAAGGCTGTCAATTTGCCGTAAATACGGCCCGGTTTTCCATACCTTCGGCGTGATGCCGTCAGCGCGATTCGCCGGGATTCGTACCCGCCGGGCAGCCGTCCTTGCCCCAACGTCCGTTGCACACGGCCCAGATGCAGCGCTGCTTCGGTATCACCTCGAACCAGCGATAGCGTTCGCATTGCGCGAGCGCCGCCGCGATTGTGTTGACGGCAGACGGCGCGGAGGCGACCGGTGCAGACGTTGGCGGCTGCGCCTCGGCCGCCGCGATCGGGCCGATGTCGCCGCCGTCGTAGTGCGCGGGCAGATCGGCATTCGCGGTGGGACGTGCGGTGGTGTCGGTGCCTTCGCGCCGACTGAGCAATTGCATCATCTCGTCGGGTGCCGGTTTCGTGGCGGGCGGCGCAGGTAGCGTGGTCGCGGCAGCGGTCAGGGCAGCCGTTGCGGCAGATGCCGAGAGCGGCGGCGGACTGACCGCGCTGGCCGTGGCGGCCACCTCGGCGGCCGCGTCGGAAGCGGCGGCGTCCACGGCGGCGAGCGCCTGTGCACGCGCGGTCGCGGCGGACGCCTGACTGGTCTGATTGGTCTGGTTCGCCGGGCCGCCCTGCTGTGGCGTCACGACCGGCGCGTCGTTCCCGGAATTAAAGGGGGTGACGGCGAGCCCGCCGGGCGGTTTAGGTACAGGGTCGACGTAGGGGGCGCGCAGATTCCACCAGATCCCGAGCAGGGCGATGGCGGCGAAGACGGCCGTCCCGATGACAAGTGCGCTATTGAGCCAGCCGGGCTCTTCGTTAGCCTTGCCGCTGCCACGCCCCGCGCGCCTGGAGGCAGGTGACGCCGACGGCGAGGTGTCAGCCGTTCCATCGTCGGGACCGGGCGACGGCGCACCCAGCGAATCGATCACGCCGATGACCCCGACCGCGCCGGCGGTGCCGGTGACGCCGGCCGCCGCTGCGGCACCCGGACCGTCATCCCGAAAGCCGGGTTCGGCGTCCATGAGTGTTGCGCCGCACTTCACACAGTGCAGCGCGCGCGTCGCATTGTTCGTCCCGCAGGTTGGGCATTGCACGGCGACCTCACCACGATGGCAACGTTATTCATTATAGGCACCCGGTCGGCGTCGACGCCAGCACGTCCCATGACGTCGGCGGCCGCCCGTCGCGTGGGCCCCACAGTCGACACCGCACAGATGACACACGCTGGCAACGCCCTCGGCGTGTCACGGCGGCGTGCCACCTGCGTGATAGACTTGCCCACCACCCGGCGCATGCCCGTCAGTCGCCCGTGAACCCTTAGACCTTGAGCCCCTGAGCACACGAGCCGCTTCCCATGAAGCGGCTGGACGTTCGGATGACGTCGAGGTCGCGGTTCTCATCAGGCATGCCGCACGCGGCCATCGCTTCCGTTGTCACTCCTCGTTCCCATCGCGTCACACCATGTCGTCCTTTCCGCTCAATCCTGCCCAGAACGAAGCCACGCACTATTTCGACGGCCCCTGCCTCGTGCTGGCCGGCGCGGGCAGCGGCAAGACACGCGTGATTACGCAAAAGATCGCGTGGCTCATCGAAGCGAAGGGTTTCGAGCCAAAGCACATCGCCGCCGTGACCTTCACGAACAAGGCCGCTGCCGAAATGCGCGAGCGTGTGGCCAAGCAGCTCGAAGGCAAGACACTCACCACGCCGGGCAAAGAGGGCCGCAAGGTTCCCGTCAATCAGCTCACCATCTGTACGTTCCACTCGCTGGGCGTGCAGATTCTGCGACGCGAAGCCGAGAACGTCGGACTGAAGCCGCAGTTCTCGATTCTCGACGCCGACGACTGCTTCGGCCTGATTCAGGAGCAGCTCGGCACCACCGACAAGGCGATGATTCGCGGCGTGCAGACGGCGATCTCACTCTGGAAGAACGGCCTCGTCACCCCGGAAGTCGCGCTGGCCGCTGCCGAGACGGCCGACGAGCATCAGGCCGCCCTCGTCTATCGCAACTACATGGCGACGTTGCAGGCCTATCAGGCGGTCGATTTCGACGATCTGATCCGGCTGCCCGCCGAGCTGTTCGAGCGCGACGAGGAAGTGCGCGATCGCTGGCAGAACAAGCTGCGCTACCTGCTGATCGACGAGTACCAGGACACCAACACCTGCCAGTATCTGCTGCTCAAACTGCTCGCCGGGCCGCGTGCCGCGTTCACCGCCGTGGGCGACGACGATCAGGCGATCTACGGCTGGCGCGGGGCCACACTGGAAAACCTCAAGCAGTTGCAGGTCGACTTCCCGACACTCAAAGTCATCAAGCTCGAACAGAACTACCGTTCGACGTCGCGCATTCTGACGGCGGCGAACAACGTGATTGCGAAGAATCCGAAAATCTTCGAGAAGAAGCTCTGGAGCGAACACGGTCTCGGCGATCCGATCACCGTCACCGCAATGAATGACGAAGAGCACGAAGCCGAGTCGGTCGTCTTTCGCCTGTCCGCCCACAAGTTCGAGCGACGCGCCGAGTTTCGCGATTACGCGATCCTCTATCGCGGCAACCATCAGGCGCGCATCTTCGAGCAGGTGCTGCGGCGCGAGCGCATTCCTTACGTGCTCTCCGGCGGTCAGTCGTTCTTCGACAAGGCCGAAATCAAGGACTTGTGCGCGTATCTGCGCCTGCTCGCCAATCCGGACGACGACCCGGCCTTCATCCGTGCCGTGACGACACCGCGACGCGGTGTGGGCAGCACCACGCTCGAAGTGCTCGGCAGCTTCGCGGGGCAGGCCAAGGTGTCGCTGTTCGAAGCCGTCTACATGGGGGCGGTCGAAGCGCGTCTGCAACCGCGTCAGCTCGACCCGCTGCGTGCATTCTGCGACTTCATCCAGCGCATTGCGGCGCGTGCGGCGCGCGACCCGGCCAACGAGGTCATCGACGACCTGATGGAAGGCATTCACTACGAGGCGTATCTGTACGACACGTTCGACGAACGTCAGGCGCAGTCGCGCTGGACCACCGTGCTCGAATTCCTCGAATGGATGAAGCGCAAGGGTACCCGCAGCGAGACGTCGGCCACTGCCGAAGGGCTCGATTCGCTCGACGCGGACGACGACGCCAAGAGTCTGATGGAACTCACGCAGACCATCGCGTTGATGTCGATGCTCGAAGGCCGCGACGGCGACGATCCCGATGCCGTGCGTCTGTCGACACTGCATGCATCGAAGGGACTGGAATACCCGCACGTGTTTCTCGTCGGCGTGGAGGAAGGTATCCTGCCGCACCTTCGCGAAGACGAAGAGGTTACCGCCGAGAAGATCGAGGAAGAACGTCGACTGATGTATGTCGGCATCACGCGCGCGCAACGCACGCTGCAACTGTCGTGGTGCAAGAAGCGCAAGCGTGCCCGTGAGACGTACTCCTGCGAAGTGTCGCGCTTCGTGCCCGAGATGCAACTCGACGAAGCGCCGCCCCCGCCACCCGAAGACGCCCCCATGTCGCCCAAGGACCGTCTCGCCAGCCTGAAGGCGATGCTCGCGGGCGGCGCGAACAAGACACCGTCGTCGTCCGGCGCCTGAGTCTCCGGGCGTCCGCCTCTGCGGACAAACGAATAGCCCCCGCGTACGGGGGCTGGTCTGAGGAACGGCGACGTCCTTACCGGGGCTGTCGGCGGCAGCAGGCGCGCCGTGAAGCCAATGCTGGCTTGCTGCTGGAAACGCTACTTGCCACTACCCGAAGACGTCTGGTCACACGCGGTGGCCGGGCTCGACGCCACGACAACGCCCGCAAGACCGGTCAAACAAAGCAGGACTGCCACCATCAGTTTTCGCATAGGCTCGCCTCCTCTCGTCGGATGAAATCAGGTGAAGTTTCACTATAGGAGCGCATCCTTTCGAAGACAAAGATATCTTGACCATCGACGCAGCGCGGGTGATAGTCGGTAAAAAACGGGCGAAACATAACGCAAATCGCGTTGATTTCGGCCCAATGCCCACACCTTCCTGCCGCGTCCGGCCATCCGATGCCCGACGCTCACCCCGGCGACGCGTGTGCGGCACCGATCCCCAAGTTTTGTGGAGCGTGGTGCGTGAGACTGCATATCCTGTCTGACCTGCATTTGTCCGTGGCGCCGCTGGCCATTCCCGACGTCGAAGCCGATGTGACGATTCTTGCCGGCGACATCAGCCGTCCGGCGCAAGCGATCGAATGGGCGAAGCAATTGCCACGCCCCGTCATCTACGTTCCCGGTAATCACGAGTTCTACGGTGCGACGCTCGCCGGCACGCTGGCCGAATTGCGACGTCTGACGGTGGGAAGCAACGTCCATCTGCTTGAGCGCAGTGCGTTGACGTTGGGCGGCGTGCGTTTCGTGGGGACGACGTTGTGGTCCGATTTCGCGCTGTACGACACCGAGGGCAAACATGACGCCGTGGTCGAGGAGTCGCAGAAGTTCGTGCGCGACTTCACGCGGATTCGCATCGGCGACCCGGCCGCGCCGTGGTCCGATCTGCCTTTCTTCACACCTGACGATTGCGCGGCGCTCTGTCGCGAGAACGTCGCCTGGCTCACCCGAACACTGGCCACACCGCACGACGGCCCGACGGTGGTCGTCACCCATCACGCGCCGACACCCCAGAGCATTCATCCGCGCTTTGCGGGATCGCTCGTGAATCCGGCATTCATTTCGGATTTGACCTCGCTCATCGACCAGTCCGATGCCGTGCTATGGGTGCATGGCCATACGCATGATTCGTTTGATTATCGCGTTGGGCACACCCGGGTGTTGTGCAATCCCCGTGGCTATTGCTTCGAGGGACGCGTGGAGAATCCGGCGTTCGATCCGCAGATGATCGTGCGCGTTTGAGTGGTCGTCTGCGTGGTCGTCTGCGTGTTCGTCTGAGACAGGCGTTGCGCGCCCGGACGGTGGTCCGCACGGGCCACGGCCCCAACTGTCGCCCCGACTGTCGGACTTCAGAGGTGCGCCGAAGGCGTGAGCCGGCGTCGAAACGAAAATCCCCGCCGAAGCGGGGATTTTTTATTGCGGCATCGCCGACGGCGACGACAGGCGCGGCGCTTACTTCGCGGCGCTCACCATGTAGTCGACGGCAGCCTTGACGTCATCATCCGACGCGCCCGCTGCGCCGCCCTTGGGCGGCATGGCGTTCAGGCCCTTGATGGCCGCGTTGTGCAGCGTCTCGATACCGGTGGCGATACGCGGCGCCCAGGCGGCCTTGTCGCCGAACTTCGGTGCGTTCATCACGCCGCTGGCGTGGCAGGCCATACAGACGGTGTCGTAGAGCTTCTTGCCGGCGTCGAGATTGCCGCCGGCGCTGGCCGCTGCGGGCGCCGCAGTCTTGAGCGACGCCATGGCGGCGGCAGCCGCAGCCGCACTACCGGCGTCCGCACCCGAAGCCGCGGCCGGTGCCCCCGAGGCCGGCGCGGCAGCGCCAGGCGTCGGTTGGGCCGGCTGCGCCGGTTCCGGCAGCTTGCCGCCCGAGGCGTTCGCCATATAGACGATGGCACGGCCGATCTCGTAGTCCGTCACGTCGTCCGGACTGGTGCCGCCGCGCGCGGGCATGGCGCCTTTGCCGGCCAGCGCGATCTTGAGCATTTCGTCGTAACCGGGCTTGATGCGAGGCGCCCAGTCTTCGGTGGAGCCAACCTTGGGTGCACCTGCGGCCCCGGAGGCGTGGCAGGCCGCGCAAACGGCTTTATAGAGTTGTTCCCCGGTCTGGTAGACGCGCGGTGCGTTGGCATCCTTGATCTCGACGTGGGCCACGGGCGCGATGCGCTCGGCGATGGCTTTTTCGGTCATGGCGGAACTGCCGGCACCGGTCAGGGCGTTGTTGCCCACGTAATTGACCAGCAAGACGATGATGACGATGGGAACGAGAAAACCGGCAATGATGGCGGCGATGAGCTGCTTGGGTGTTTTGATCAGGGACTCGTGCTCGTTATGTGCTTCACTCATGCGGGATCTCTCAATAGTTTTTGTGGAAACCGAGTGCATCACACCGGATAGCTCGCATGGGAAGCTGGCACCATCCAGTCAAAATAACGAACCATTGTAGCAACAAACCCTCGGCCGATGACATGCCAAGGCGGTGCGCAGACGCCGCAAAAGTCCCGTATTTTCCCTAACTTACGCGAAAGCCAAAGCGGTGTTCCGCGTGCTTTCTGCGCAAAATGCGGCCGCGTTGCATGCACAGCAAAACCGCGCCCGACGGGCTTCCGATAGCGAATTGCCGCATTGTGGGGCATGGGAATGCACGGGGCATGGACGTCACGCGGCAAAACCGCTATGCTTCTACCTCTTTGCC
This sequence comes from Pandoraea sp. ISTKB, assembly GCF_001721285.1. Lineage (NCBI taxonomy): Bacteria > Pseudomonadati > Pseudomonadota > Betaproteobacteria > Burkholderiales > Burkholderiaceae > Pandoraea > Pandoraea sp. ISTKB. Next base: position 60,952 of record NZ_MAOS01000072.1, on the reverse strand, counting down.
TGCCGGTACGCGCGCTCGCGCATTCCCACCGGTGGTCAGCTTAGCGCCCGTAGCTCAGGGGATAGAGTATCGGCCTCCGAAGCCGAGGGTCACTGGTTCGATTCCAGTCGGGCGCACCAATCTGCATCATACGTTCCCCCTCACCGGTTCAGCCCCCCCAACCTTGTCGGCCATTGGGCGAATCTCGAAGGCTGTCGACACCCGTGCATGCCACGATCTGGCATCCGGTCGATGGCCCGGGGGACGATCCCGATCGTCATGATGCTTCGACGACAACGTGTAGCGCGCCATCCGCTTCCGACCCATTTGGCGCATGCATATCCGTTCGACCCCCCTGAATTTCTCCCCGAGCGTCTTGCCGGCACTGGCCGACAGCCGGGTCTCGCAACCCATTGCCCCCGCGTCCGACACTGTCACGCGCGCCGCCCGCCAGGAGATTGCCCTGGACCTGCGCGTCGTACGTCCCCTGCCTGCCCCTGCCGCCCCGGAAAGTCCGCTCGCCGGTGCCGCATCTCATGTCCCCCTCGTCCCCGCTGTCCCCCTTGTCGCGCCTCAGTCCGCGCCTGACGCCGCCCTCCGGCCCACCGCCTTCGTGGCGCCGGTGATCAGTGCCGCCGTACCTTTTGCGCTAGTGAACGTCGGCCCCATGCCAAAAGCGCACGAGGGCGAGGTCTTCCTGACGATGATCGAAGCGACTGCGCCGGTCGCCACAACGCCCGGTGTGGGTCGCCTGCCCGGCGAACCGAGAATCCGATGGGCACAGCGTCTTCTGACGACGTCGCCCCATCTCGGAATCGACGGCATCGCCCGCGTGGTGGATATGCCGTCACGCGACATCAAGCGTGAATTTGCGCGTCAACAGCTCACCCCTGAATTGACCCGCATCCTGCTGGCGTTTCCGCCACGATCGCGCGAGTCTTACCAGCAGTTCTCCGAGCGCCTGGGTAACGCGTACCCCAACCTCCCGAACGAAGCAATCGAATGGCTCGCGATGGCACGAACCCCCAATCCGAAGCGGGTGGACCGTGCGGCGTTATCGGACGACCTGCAACGTGTTGCCCAGGCTGTCCCGAAGTTACGCAACGAAGCGGCGCTGCATTACGCACGTCGTTTGCATCGGTACGACGGCAAGCTCACCCTCAGACAAATCGCACAACTCTCGGGGGCAACCGCCTCGAACATGCGCGCCGCCCCCATGTTCTACGCATTGACGCCCCAACAGGAACGGGTGCGCGCGCAATTGCCACGATGGCCCGACGAAGACAACACCAAATATGCCCGGCGCGTTCATGCCAGCTTCCCCGAGTTCACGGTAGAAGATCTCGCCATCGTCTCTGGTGTCAATCAAACGAATGTGGCCCGGTATGTGCTCCGGGAGGAGCGCAGGCTGACGATGCGTCGGGAAGACGATGAACCGGCGTTGAGCGCCGCGCTTCGACAAGCGCCGCCGCCCGATCCTCCTGCGGGCAGCCCCGTGGAAGGCTCTCGAACGACATGAACGTACGCGTATCGCACGACCGAATGCCGGCCGGTAGTTCGGTGTGCGCGATCCATTGACGATGACGCGCGGCGCACGCTGCGCTGTGCCGGAGTAAAGCCTATGCTTCCCTTACCACCCCCCGCCCATACGGGCGTGCTGTGGTGCCCCAGCGACCCGGTAGCCGACGCGAGACGCCTCGCGCGGACCATGGGCCCGTCATCCGGCGAGGACATGGCGCTGGATCTCCGTGTCGTGCGTCAGGCACCGACGACGGCGTCCGTCGCTTACCGCGGCAGCACATCCCCGATCCTTTCGCCAACGCATCACGTGAGCGCGCCGCAGATCGCTTATGTGGCGCCGCGCCTGTCGACCACGCCAGACGCATTGGTTCCCTTAGCGCCACCGTCATCCGCTGCGGATACGGTTGACGAGCCCCCCACGGCGCAGGCGATGTCGACACTTCCCGGCACCGATTCTGATGTCGACACGTCGGTGCTGCCTGTCAGCCGTTATCGGCTTGAGAGCAATATCCGATACGCTGCGCGCCTGTATCTGGCGTGTCCGGAACTGACGCGAACACAGATTGGAACGCTATCCGGCGCAGCGCGATGGCAGATGGATAATCATCCGGTGTTTCAAAAGGCACGCAATCCGTTGGCGGCCATCCGTGACGCTTTTCCGCGCCTACCGAAAGAGGGCGTGCAGGCGCACGCCGATCGCATCAGGGCGAACCACCCCGATCTGACCCGCGAAGAACTCGCCTATCTGGTCGGTTGCAATACCCACTCGTTGAGATATCGCTCTCCCGACCTCGTCGCGCGGAGCAAGCCGGCATCGATCACAGCGATTCCCCCAAGAAAAGAAGGCGAGAGCTATCGTGACCACGCCTTTCGCATTTTGACGGCCAGTCCCTACATCCCATTCGCCCGACTCGCGAAGCTTGTCGGGACGAACGAGTCGAATCTTCGGAGCGACCCAAGATACGTCGTCCTCACCCCCGAGCTGCAAAAGGTGCTCGCGGCAACGCCGCGTCAACCCCACGAGACGAAATCCGATCACGTGCGTCAACTGCACCTAATGCATCCGACGCTTAACTCCACGCAGATCGCGAAGCTCACGCGACTGGACGTCAGTAACGTGCGCGGCATCATCAAGCGTGCAACGACCCCATATGATCGGCCGGGGCGAGGACGCCCCCCACGGGCCAGGCTGACCTTACCCGGCAGCGCACCAACGTCATCGCAAGTCCGGCACCTTCACTCGCCACCCTACCCGGGCAGCGCCAACGCCCATGTCGAATACGCCTTGCCCGTCAGAACACGACCAACCGATCCACAAGCTGCGCCATGCGCGAGTTCGACGCCGACCACGACTCCACCGTCGACGAGCGCCCATCGAAATACACCGTGTTGATGACGGAGCCGTTCTGGCTGAGGGTGAGCGTCGCGTAGGCCAGGTATTCGCTGGGCGCGTTGCCCCACAAGGAATTGCGCCACGCGCGGCGCACGTTGTAATTGAGCACGACGCAGCCCGTGGGCCATGTGCCCGGACTGTAGATCGTGCTCACGATGCCGTATGCCCGCAGCCGTCCCTGAATCGCCGGCAACAGATCGGAGATGCCGTCCGACGGCAATTCGATGCACATGTTGTGCGAGAGCAATTCCGGCGCGGCCGCCTGCGTCGGCGGGGAGATCGACGGCAACTGGTCCGAGAGCACCACGCCCGTCGAGACCATCGTGGCGGCCACCTGCGCGGCGATTACCGGGGCCGGGGTGGCAAAAAGGCAGCCGCCCAGGGTCACGCTGGCCACAGCCGCCAGCGCCAGCACCATCGCGAGGCGTTTCATCAGAATGGCGAAACGTCGAGCAGAATCGATTGCAACCAGCCGCCGTTGCTGCCATCAGCAGTCTGACCAGCGTCCACGCGCGCCACTTTGGCCTGCCCGACCTTGCTCGACGCCACCACGTTGGCCGGCGAGATGTCGAACTTGTTGACCACCCCGGTGAAGCGGAACGTCTCCATATTGCGGCCCTGCATGACCTGCTTTTCTCCACCGACGACGTAGGCCCCGTTAGGCAGCACCTCCACGATCGCCACGGCAATCGTGCCGGTCAGCGCCGAACTCGACGTATTCGTGCCGTTGCCCTTGAAGCTGCTGGCCTGCTGGCCGATGTTGAACCAGCGCTCGAGCACCGAGTCGGCGCCGTCGGCCTTGGCGCTCTTGGCCGTCGCGCTCGCGCTTCGCGAGGTATCGCTCTGCGACTTGCTGCTGCCGGTCGAGTTCTCCGACACCGCAATCGTCAGCAGATCGCCGACACGGTGCGCCACGGGCGTCTCGAACCAGTTCGTCGCCGTGGTCGGCTGGTAGATCGAGCCGGCCGTCTGGACGTTGGCCACACGCGGCATTGGCATGACGGCCATCGGCGTGGCCGTGACCTGCGGGCTGGCGCATCCGGAGAGGACGGCACTAGCGCCAACGAGGCTCGCGATGGTCATGCACGTCGCCTGCCACGCTCGCGCGCGGGTCACCGCGGTCATGACAGGGACGAGAACGGCACGCAGGCGCACGACACACGCGAGCGAGCGCGCAAGGATCGACGGTTTCGACATGGTGAGGCGCCCCCGCGCCGGCCCCGGATGCCGTATCCGGATGTCTTTCGAAAGAGATGAACGATGAGCGACCCGACGCACAGCGGCACGACGCGTCGGAGGAGAACGGCTCGGCGGCCAGTCTCGTGATGGATAGTAAGAACCGGGCGTGCAGCCACTGCGCACAAATAGAGGAAAATTTGTGGAGGCACGACGCGCCGGGCTCCGAAGCTGAGAGAATGGCGCGCCGACCTTGGCAGGGGCGTCCGCGCCCGCCGGATCAGCCCCGTTTCCCCTGTCGTTACCCGCGCGTCCGGTCCGGCTGTCCGGCGTTGCACTTAGCGAGACTCACCGAACGCATGAACTCAGGCATCACCCGCAAGCTGTTCCTCGCGATCTTCGCGACGGGCCTGGTCACGATGGCGGCCACGACGGTCGTCGTGCGCGCCGCCATGACCGGCCACGGCTGGCTGCGCGGCGACAACCTGATGTATCTGACGATTCTCGGCATCGCGCTGCTCGGCGCCATTGCGTTGCGCGTGGCGCAACGTCTGCTCGTGCCCGTCACACCGTTACTGGAAGCCACCCACCGCATGGCGATGGGCGATTACAGCGTGCGCGCGCCCACGGCCGGCGCAGACGAACTCGCCCGGCTGGCCGTCGACCTGAATCGTCTGTCTGACACGCTCGCGCGCAACGATCAGGTACGCCGTAACCTGCTCGCCGACATCTCCCATGAATTGCGCACGCCGCTCTCGATTCTGCGCGGCGAGATCGAGGCGATGGAAGACGGGGTGCGCCCGCTCACGCAGGACGCCCTGGCATCGCTACGTGTCGAAATTTCTCAACTGTCCAAGCTGATCGACGATCTCTACGAACTCTCGCTCTCTGACGTGGGCGCGCTGACCTACGAGTTCGCGCCAGTGGATATGACAGAGCGCGTGGCGACGTCGGTGGCCGCCTTCCGCGACTGGTTCGAGGCCAAGGGCATCGGGCTGAACGTGCACCTTCCCGACGACACGCTTTTCGTGGACGGCGATCTGCACCGTCTCACGCAACTCATCGGCAACCTGTTTGAGAATTCGTTGCGCTATACCGACGGCGGTGGCGCAGTGCGTGTCTATTTGTCGTCGACGCAGGCACAGTTACGGCTGGAGATCGAAGACTCCGCGCCCGGCGTGCCCGACGATGCGCTGCCCCGTCTGTTCGAGCGGCTGTTCCGCGTGGAAGCGTCGCGCAGCCGGCGCAGTGGCGGTGCCGGTCTGGGGCTGGCGCTGTGCAAGCACATCGTCGAAGCGCACGGCGGCCAGATCGTCGCGCGACACTCGCCCCTGGGGGGACTGGCGCTGTCGATCACGTTGCCGCTTCATCACGACGCGGCCATCCCTACCCCTTCATCGACCTGCGCACTGAGCGCGGTCTCGAGCTGTTTCAGTACCCAAGCCCTGACGACCCTGACGACTTTGAGTTAAGCCTGCCTTCCATCGATCCCTATGCAGAGCCTTACGCACACGCAGCCCGTTTCGTCCCCGGCGATCGCATCCGGGCCGGTATCCCTGTCGTCGACGGCGTCGCCCGTCGCCGCATCGATGACGTCCATCACGTCGATGCCGTCGGCGCCGCCCGCGACGGCACTCGCCGACAGCGCACCGATCCTGATCGTCGAAGACGAGCCGAAGCTCGCCGCGTTGCTCGCCGAGTACCTGCGCGTAGCGGGCATGCCCTGCCGGATTCTCACCGACGGGCGCGACGTGCTGCCCACGGTGCGCGTGACGCAGCCGCGTCTCGTGCTGCTCGATCTGATGCTGCCGGGCATGGATGGCCTCGAAGTGTGCCGCGCCGTGCGCGAAGTCTCCGAAGTGCCGATCGTGATGCTGACCGCGCGTGCTGCGGAGACGGATCGTCTGCTGGGTCTGGAGCTCGGTGCCGACGATTACATCTGCAAACCGTTCAGCCCGCGCGAGGTGGTCGCGCGCGTCAAGGCCATTCTGCGACGCGTGCGGGGTGCCGCCGCGCCGGTGGCCACGACCGCCAACACTGCGGCTGCCCCGCAAACGCCCGCACTGGTGATCGACGCCGTGCGTCATCACGCGAAACTCGACGGTCACGAGTTGCCGCTCACGCCGGTCGAACTGCGCCTGCTCGCCACGCTGGCCAGCCATCCCGACAAGACCTTCCCGCGCGCGCATCTGCTCGACCGGATGTACGACGATCACCGCGTGGTCGCGGATCGCACCGTCGACAGCCATATCAAGAACCTGCGGCGCAAGTTGCAGGCGATCCGGCCCGACGAGGAGATCGTGCGCTCGATCTACGGCGTGGGCTATCGGCTGGAGTTGCGCACGGATCGTCCGGGCACGGCGATGCCGGCCACGCGGCAAGTCGTCGCGGCTATCGACAATCCGGCTGCGGCGATGCCAGAATAGGCGCACCCGCGCCACAGCGGGGATCCATTGAGGAGAATGTCGATGCCACGCCGCACCGCCACGCCACCCCCGATGTTCCCGAGCCGCCGCTCACAGCTCACGCACTTCAAATCACTGCTCAACGCCACCGTCGCAAGCGCACTACTCGGCGCCAGCGGCTTCGCCATGGCGCAAACCCCGGTGTGCTTCGACAGCGTCGGTCGCGCCCTTCCTCCCGAACAATGCTCGCAAGCCGCCCGCGATCAGGCCGCCGCACAACAGGCGACCGCCAGCGCAACGGAGCCGTCGAAGCGCGAGCATTGCAAGGCGCTCGCCGACAAGATCGCCAGCACACCTGACAAACCGGTTTACAAGCGCGATCAACGTGTCGACTCGCCCGCGGGCAATCGCGTCGACATTCCTACACGCACGAACCCGCGCAAAGCGCTCAAAGAGCAATACATGCGCGAGTGCACGTAGGCGGATGCCTACAATATGACGAAAGATAGCGGCAAGTTAACGAAACTTATCTCGCCATTTTCTTGACAATACCGATAGAGACCGCATAATCGACGTCACGCCGATGCAAAGTCGTCCGCGCTCGCGACACCGCGAAATCGCGAAGTGAACGACACGCTACGCGCTCTGGCCGGTCGATCAGGAAGCCGTCGCCGATGTCGAAACATCGACGTCGCGCGTTGCCACCCGCAATCACCGGCATCCATCGGATGCCGAACGACCGTCCCCAGCATTCGCTTCATTGTCCGCTTCATGGTCCGTTTAGCTGCCGCTGGTCCCCGCCTCCTCAGAGGCGATCTCATCGGCCTGACGTTTTATCCGCATCCACACCGTTCGCCGTATGGCAGCAATATCGCTGCACTCGGCACACGCTTTCCGGAGGGAGAAAATGCAAAAACGCGAATTCCTGATGAAAACTTCCGTCGCTGTTGCCGCTGCCGCCTTCGCGCTGGCCGGTTGCACGACGACCACCCCGTCGCAAGCCGACAAGAGCGACAACGCCGCAGGCGCCAATGTCAACAAGCGTCGTGAGATCGACGCCGCCGTCAATGGGGCGCTCGACAAGATGTACGCGTCCGTAAAGGGCTCGCGCGAACTGGTCAGCAAGGCGCGCGGCGTGCTCGTGTTCCCGTCCGTGCTGCAAGCCGGCTTCGTGGTGGGGGGCGAGTATGGCGAAGGCGCGCTGCGCGTGGGCGGCGCCACGCAGGGCTACTACAACACCGTGACCGCGTCGTTCGGTTTGCAGATCGGCGCGCAGTCGAAGGCCGTGATCTTCCTGTTCATGACGCAGGACGCGCTCGACAAATTCCAGCGCACGGATGGCTGGACGGCCGGGGCCGACGCTTCGGTCGCCGTGGTCAAGATCGGTGCGAACGGCGCCGTCGACCTGAATACCGCGACCTCGCCGGTGGAAGTGATCGTGATGACCAACGCCGGCCTGATGGCCAACCTGAATATCGAAGGCACGAAGGTCACGAAGCTCAAGATCTGACGCCCGCGCAGCACCATCGTCTCCAAAGGACAAGCGGCGCCTCCCTCACAGGGGGCGCCGCTTTGTTTTTATTGCCGCACAGGGGCCGACGCGATGCCTCGGCCATCCCGTTCACGCCGATCGTTACTCGTTCGAGAACGCCGCCGGACGCCACTTCAGCAACCGCTTCTCCAGCGACGTCAGCAGCCAGTCGGCCCCGAGCGCCACCACGGCCAGCACGATCATCGCGGCGAACACACCGCTCGCGTTGAACGCGCCCTGCGCGGTCGAGATCAGCAGACCGATGCCCTGCTTCGAGCCGAGGAATTCACCGACCACGGCCCCCACCAGCGCGAAGCCGAAGCTCACGTGCAAGCTCGCGAGAATCCACGACAGCGCCGACGGAATCACCACCGACATCGTCACTTGACGGCGCGACGCCCCGAGAATCTGTGCATTCGCGATCATGTAACGATCGGCTTCGCGCACGCCCTGGAACGCGTTGGCGAACACCACGAAGAACACCATCACCACGGCAAGCGCCACCTTCGACGCCATGCCCAGACCGAACGCGATCACGAAGATGGAGCCCAGCACCACGCGCGGAATCGAGTTGGCGATCTGGATGTAAAGACTGAAGACATCCGAGAGCAGCTTGTTACGGCCGAGCACGATGCCGCAGATCACCCCGGCCACCCCGCCGATCAGGAAGCCCAGCACCGTCTCTTCGAGCGTGACGAGCACCTGCGTCCACAACGGCCCTTGCGACGTCCCCTCGACACACCAGTCGTAGATCTGCTGAACGATCAGCGTCGGCTGCGAGAAAAAGAACGGATCGATCCAGCCCACGCGTGCGGCCACTTCCCAGCCGCCGAGCCCGATCACCAGAATCGCCACGCGCAGGAACACCACCAGCGCCCGACGTTGTTTGATGCGGCGTTGCGCCGCCGCTTCCTCGCGTGCGAGATCGGCGTCGCCAATGCCCGCCATGCCTGCCACCACGGCCTGTTCACTCATGTTCATCTCCAAGGTTCAACCGATCTTCACTTCTTCACGCAGGTCCGCCCAGATTTCGCGGGAGATGTCGATGAAGCGCTGTTCGTAGCGAATCTCGGACATCACGCGCGGACGCGGCAGATCGATCGTGTACGTGTTCTTCAACGTGGCCGGGCGCGCCGTGAGCACGAACACCCGGTCGGCCAGCGCAATCGCTTCTTCGAGATCGTGGGTGACGAACACCACCGAGCCCGATGTCGACGACCACAGTTGCAGCAGCTCGTCCTGCATGAGCGTGCGGGTCTGCATGTCGAGCGCGGAGAACGGCTCGTCCATCAGCAGGATTTCAGGGTTGTTGATGAACGTCTGCGCGAGCGCCACGCGCTTGCGCATACCGCCCGAGAGCTGGTGCGGATAGTGGCTGCCGAACTTGTCGAGCCCCACGCGCTTGATCCATTCGTCGGCCTGCGCGTAGGCCGCGTCTTTCGACTGACCGCGAAACAGCGGGCCGGCGGCGACGTTCTCGCGCACGCTGCGCCACGGGAAGACAGCGTCGTTCTGGAAGACGAAGCCGATGCGCGGGTCGATGCCGTTGACCGGCTGCCCCATCACACGCACGCTGCCGGCGGTCGGACGCAGCAGCCCGGTGATCATCGACAGCGTGGTCGACTTGCCGCAACCGGTCGGCCCGACGATGGCGACGAACTCGCCACGCGCGACCGACATGCTGAAGTTGCGCAGCGCGACGGTGGCTTTACCGTCCGGCGAGATGAAGCGGCACGACACATTGTCGAATTCGATGGCGGGCGTATCACGCGACACGGCGCTTGCTGCGCGTGCCGGTGCCGTGGGGGTAATGGTCTGGGTCATGCCCGGCTCCTGGGTGACGTCGGAACGGTCGTTACGGTTTCTTGAGGCGACACTCTCCCGCACACCGGACAGTCGTCGGGTGCGGGCAGCGTCGCGTCGTGCTTGGCTTAGGGACGGATCAAGGGCTGCGCGTCGTGGGGACCGCGCGCCGGTACTACAGGGTCAACTGGATCATCGGGTTCGCGGCACCGGCGAATCACTTCACCTGATCGACGAACTCGTTGGTGTACGTCTTCGACAGATCGATGTGCTTACCCTTCACGTTCGGGTTGAACGCGGCGAGCACCTTGAGCACGGTCTCCGGACCGTCCTTCGGCATGCGGCCGTCCGGCGAGTACATCGGCAGCGAGTTCTGCAACGCCTGCACGTACAGCGCCTTGTTGCTGCCGTAGTAATCCTTCGGCATCTTCTCGGTGATTTCAGCCGCCGAATGCGTGTTGATGTACTTGAGCGTCTTCACGAAAGCGCGGGCAAGCTTCGCGGCTTCCGGCTTGTGCTTGTCGAGCCACGCGCGTTGCACGTACAGGCTCGACGCCGGGTAAGCGCCGCCGAGCGCGGCCACCGTGCCTTCCATCGTGCGCATGTCGACGAGCACCGCAGCGTCGCCCGTCTTGATCAGTTGCGAAGCGGTCGGCTCGGTGGTCATGCCGGCGTCGATGCGGTTCTGCTTGATGGCGGCGATGAACGTGTTGTCCGCGCCGACCGGCAGCACCGAGTACTGCGCCGAGGTCAGGCCGTGCTTGGCCGCCAGATACTGCGTGAGGAAGTTCGTCGACGAGCCCAGCCCCGTCACGCCAAGGGTCTTGCCCTTCACGTCGGCCATGCTCTTGATGGTGTCTTTGCTCTTGGCGTTGACCAGTTCGACCTCGCCCGGCACCTGACCGAAGACGACGATCGACTGAATCTCCTTGCCCTTGCTCTGCAAGTCGATGGAGTGGTCGTAGAAGCCGACCACGGCCTGTACGGCGCCGGCGAGCAGTTCGTTCTCGGCGTCGACACCCGCGGGCTGCGACAGCAGTTCGACGTTCAGGCCCTCTTCCTTGAAGTAACCCAACTGCTCGGCAAGCTTGGCCGGCAGATAGATCATCTTCGTGATGCCGCCCACCATGATCGTGATCTTGCCGTTATCGGCGGCGAAACCCGGTGCAGCGGCCAGCGCCAGCGACGCGCCGACGACAGCGGCCAGAAGGGGTTTCACGAAGGCTTTCGGCGCACGCACGCCAAGGCTTGCTCGCATTGTGGTGTCTCCATCGTTTTAGGGATAATGGCTCGAGCTGCCGTTGGCGGCGTCGGCCGGCCTGACGTGAGCGATACACGCGGCCCGGGCAGCGGTCCATGGTGTTGGGTACGGTTTCCTCTGCCTTGTCACGAATTGTAGAAAAGCGAAGCTTTCATCAAGCTTTCGCGACATGCAGGTTTTCATCCCCCGCTCATGGGTGTTTACCCGCTGTTGGCGCGCTCACTGTTGGCGCGCTTGCATTACGCGGGCACACTCGCCGTCGCATTCTGCTTTCCCGCTATGAAACTGCTGCTGATCGAAGACAACGAGACTCTGGCCCACTGGCTCGCCCGCATGCTGCGCGACGACAACTTCACCGTCGACGCCGCGCGCGACGGCGACGCTGCCGATCGTCTGCTGCAAACGGAAACGTACGACGTGGTGCTGCTCGATCTCATGCTGCCCAAGCTCGGCGGCAAACACGTGCTGCGACGGCTGCGCGAGCGGCGCAACAACGTGCCCGTCATCATCCTGACGGCCAGCGGCTCGGTCGACGAGAAGGTCGACTGTCTGGGCGCCGGGGCCGACGACTACCTCGTGAAACCCTTTGAAGTGCGCGAGTTGATCGCGCGGGTCAAGGCGCTCGCACGTCGTCATGCGCCCGAACAGAGCGCCGACCTCGTCTGCGCCGATCTGAGCTATCACGCGGGCACGCGGCAGTTCACGATCGGCGGCGCGCCGCTGGCATTGCCGTCGCGCGAACACGCGGTGCTTGAAATTCTCATGCGCAAGCAGGGCAAGACCGTGGCCAAGAGCGCGCTGGTCGACGGCGTCTTCGGTCTCGACGACGAACCCAGTGCCGACGCCATCGAAATCTACATCCACCGTCTTCGCAAGAAACTCGAAGCGAGCCGGGCCGCGATCATGACCCTGCGCGGGCTCGGGTACTTGCTGCGCGAGAAAGATGCTTAGCCTTCGCGTCAGGTTGCTGATGTGGCTGATGCTGCCGCTCTCGCTGTATATCGGCGCGAGCGCGTGGCTGGCCTATCGGAGCGCCCACGACACGGCGGAACTCGTTCAGGACCGGGCACTGCTCACGTCCGCGCAGGTGATCGCCGGCGAACTCGCCTGGGTGGACGGCGCATTGCGCGCGGTCGTGCCGCCTTCTGCGCTGGAGCTGTTCGCATCGCCGGCGCGCGACCGGGTGTTCTATCAGGTCATTACCGAAGACGGTCGACTGCTGGCCGGCCCGCCCGACTTCCCGCATCCGCCGCTCTTTCCGGCGACAGTGCCGACTTATTCGAACGTGACAGTGAATGGAGAGCCGCTGCGCGCGATCAGTTTCGTGCGTACGATGTATGACTCGGGCAAGCCCCATCGGGTCGCGGTGATCGTCGCGGAGACGATGCATGCCCGAGACGAGATGCTCGCGCAGTTGTGGGAGCCGTCGCTGCACCGGCAGATCGCCATGGCAGCGCTGGCCGCAGTGTTGGTGCTCATTGGACTTACGGTCGAGCTGCATCCGCTCATCCGACTCAAGGACGAAGTCGCCGGACGCGCGCCGCAGGAGCTGGTGCCGATTCGCGCGGGACAGTTGCAGACCGAGTTGCGGCCCATCGTCGACGCCATCAACCTGTGTATTCAACGGTTGTCGGTGCAGGCGCAGCAACAGCGACGTTTCGTGGCGGATGCGGCGCATCAGTTGCGCACGCCGCTCACGCTGCTCGACACGCAGTTGCAGTTCGCCGCGCAGCTCGACGACCGTGCCGCGCTGGCCGACGTGCTCGCGGCCATGCAGACGAGCAGCCGGGGGCTGGCCGATCTGACGAACAAGTTGTTGCTGCTCTCGCAGGCCGAGGCAGCGGACACCCCGGCGTTCTCGCGCTCGCGCGTGGATCTGGTGGCCGTAGCGGCCGGGGTGCTGGAAGAACTCGTTGCGCTGGCGCAGCGACGCGATATCGATCTGGGACTGGAAACCACCGAGGCGCACGTGTGGGTGGCGGGCAATGGCGAATTGTTTCATGCGATGGTCATGAATCTTGTCGACAATGCGATCCGCTATATCCACGAGGGTGGACGCGTGACGGTTGCTATCGATTGTCACGACAGCACTGCCCGCCTGCGCGTCATCGACGACGGGCCCGGCATTCAGGCCGAGGCGCGTGCGCGCGTGTTCGAACGCTTCTATCGCAACGCGCCGCCCGGTCAGCCCGGCACGGGTCTGGGACTGGCCATCGTGAAGGAGATCGTGGCGGCCAGTCATGGCACGGTCACGCTCGCACCGGGTGACAGTGAGACCGGTGGCCCCGGACTCATCGTCACCGTGACGCTCCCCGTAGATTCGGAGACCGAAAGCAACGTCTCATCGGGCACGTCACGAGAAGCAGTTCACCGATGAAGCGCGTGGTATACCCGTGCTCTCGTCTGAAAGAAAATAACAATCGTATGAAATAACGCCGTCGATTCAGGCGTTATGACCGTTTTGGACCGAGAATGTCGTTTGAAACATACGCTCGACTGGATGCGCTAGGACAAACCCTGATATATTCGGGGTCTTCATAGAAATCCCCTCAAGCAAGCGAAAACTTCTTGATCCAAATCAAATAGTTACGCATCTCTGTCAACCATGCGGGTACCCGCCGCGTGTAATTGTGACGAAATGTAAAGTTTGTTAAATTGAATCTGGGTCTCGCCGCGTGGGTTGCGGCACGGGACTTTTTCTCTCAGGGATTTGCCTCCATGCCGTTTCTCGTCGATCCTGCCGCACAGGCTGCGAGACGTCGCGTGTCGCTTGACGACGCGCTGCATACGCGCGCCACGACGCCGCAGACATCGGTCATGGATCAGCCCGCCGCCTGCGAAGGTGCGCTCCCGGCAGAGCCGGCCTCGCGTGCCGCACGTGCACCGGCCAAGCCCGCCAAGACATCGCCCCGGCCGCTCGCTCAATCGGTGGCCCGCAAGATCGACGCGGCCCGCGAAGCCGAGCGCACGCGTCTCGCGCAGGAAGTGCACGACGGCCTCGGCGCGCATCTCACCGCATTGCAGATGGTCGTGGCACGACTGGCGACCCGCGCGCCGGCGGACGCCGCCGAATGGCAATCCTTCTGCACCCAGATTCAGCATGTCGCCAATGCCGCACAGGATGCCGCCGACGAACTCGTCGGCCGTAACCGCCCGCCCGCGCTCGACGCGGGTCTCGTCGTCTCGCTGCGCGCCTGGTTGCGCAGCTTCGGCGAGCAAAGCGGTCTCACGTGCATCTGGCGTTGCGAAGACGTGACGCGCGAGCGCGTCGCGAACCTCACACCCGACGCGGTGCTCGCCTTGTATCGCATCGCACAGGAAGCGCTGACCAACGTCGCCCGCCATGCCCGCGCCACGCGCGTGGTGGTGGCGCTCGATGGCAGCCACCGTTCACTCAAACTCACGATTTCCGACGACGGTTGCGGGCTCGCTCGCGGCGCGCGTCGCAAGCAGGGACATTTCGGATTGGTTGGCATGCGCGAGCGCTGCACGGCGCTCGGCGGCATGCTCCGTATCGGCAGTGTTCAAGGATCGGGGACGCTCGTGAGCGCACGACTTCCCTGGCATCAGATCCTGCCTGCCCCGACCGGCCAGCACGGCCCGGAATCGCTTGCTCTTCTTGGATACGCATCATGACGCTTAGAGTGCTCATCGTCGACGACCACGCCATCGTGCGCCAGGGCGTCCGGCAATTGCTCTCCGATAGCGGCAGCATCGCCGTCATCGGTGAAGCCGACTGCGGCGCAGAAGCGCTGGAGATGACCGACGCAGCCCAGTGGGACATCGTCCTGCTCGACATCTCGCTGCCCGACACGAACGGTCTGGAGATTCTCAAGACCTTGCGCCGCAAACACCCGCGCCTGCCGATCATGATCTTCAGCATGTACGGCGAAGGGCAGTTTGCCCTGCGCGCCCTCAAGGCCGGCGCCGCCGGTTACCTGAGCAAGCGCTCGAACGCCCAGCAACTGGTCTCGGCCGTTCGTCAGGTCGCGGCGGGCCGCAAGTACGTGAGCCCGATGGTCGCCGAGACGCTCGCCGACTACCTTGGCCCGGACGCCGATCAGCCGCCGCACGAACGCCTGTCCGACCGCGAATACCAGACGCTGTGCATGATCGGTTCGGGCAAACGCCTGACCGACATTGCCAACGCCTTGTCGCTCTCGGTCAAGACGGTGAGCGTGTATCGCACGCGCCTGCTGGAAAAGATGCGCCTGAACAACAACGCCGAGCTGACGTATTACGTCATGCAACACGGTCTGGTCAGCGCCGAGATGGGACCGGTCTGCGCCTGAGCATCTGAACGCTCACGGCACAGCGCCGCCACATTTCCTGCGAGATTCCTCCGGGAATCATTAGAACTAAGTACTCACTTCGTGGCCCGCCGATGCGGGCCACTTGCATTTCGCTCACCGCTCACCGCGCTTGCGAAGAATTTTCACAGCGTCGGAAAAATATTTTCGACGCCCGCCGACGGGCGTCACGGCTTGAGAATTCTTTGCCGTCCGACCGGGTGCCACGGCGACACCCTCACCTCTCCGAGCCTTACAGGACAAGAATAGGCGGCAGATTGCCCCTTTCCTTGATGGATCAATCGTGGAGGAATTTCGTAGACTGGCCCGATAGCGTTTTTCCGACATCGACCTGCCAAGTCGAAGGGGGCGGTCGAAGCATTTTGCAAAACCACCCTAAATTTTCCCAAAGGGCGTCCGATATCCCCTACAACGGCGGCTTTCGGCGATTGGCTGGTGAGCCAAAGTTACGGCGCTTAAGCCGGAGCCAAAAAATTTTGGGAAAGGAGTGGCTAAATGTCATCTGTCATCAATACCAACATCTTCTCGACGATTGCCCAGCGTAACCTGAGCACGTCGCAGTCCGCCCTGCAAACGTCGATCACGCGTCTGTCGTCGGGTCTGCGCATCAACAGCGCCGCTGACGATGCCGCCGGTCTGGCCATTACCGACCGTATGACGTCGCAGATCAACGGTCTGACGCAAGCCCAGCGCAATGCCAACGACGGCATCTCGCTGGTGCAGACCGCCGCTGGCGGCCTGTCGTCGATCTCGGACAACCTGCAACGTATCCGCACGCTGGCAGTGCAAGCGACCAACGCCACGAACTCGGCGTCGGACCGTGCTGCTATCGACCAGGAAGTTCAGCAACGCCTGTCGGAAATCACCCGTACGGCCCAGCAAACCCAGTTCAACGGTCTGTCGGTGCTCAACGGCTCGATGGGTACGGCGAACTTCCAGGTTGGCGCCAACGCCGGCCAGAACATCTCGGTCAGCCTGACGCAGAACATGTCGTCCAGCTCGATCGGTGGCGTTGCGCTGGCAACGGCAACGACGGCTGCCAAGTTCGGCTCGATCACGCTCGACGCTGCCAACACGATCTCGGTCGGTGGCACGGCAGTGGCAAGCGGCACGTACAACACGGCTGCCGACCTGGCCGCTGCGATCAACACCGCCGCTGGCACGAACATCGCCGCCGCCAACGCGACGACCGGTGAAATCGACTTCACGAACACGACCGCCGCCGCCATCAACATGACGACGACGGGTCTGACCGGCATCACCGTGCCGGCCACCCTGGCGGCAACGACGGGTACGGGTTCGTCGACGGGCGTGAAGACGGCGCTGTCGCCGCTGACCCTGTCGGGCACGGACCTGCAAATCAAGGCAGCCGGTGCGACCACCGCGACGTCGATCACCGGCACGTTCAAGTCGGTTGGCGAACTGGCTGACGCCATCAGCGCCAGCGGCAGCGGCGTGACGGCATTCGTCGACTCGACCGGCAAGCTGAACCTGGTTTCGAGCCAGAACTTCACGGTGTCGGGCACGGCAGCGAAGCTGACCCAGATCGGTGTTGCAGCAGGCAGCTCGGCAGTGAGCGGCAGCCTCTCGACGGCTAACGCACTGACGGCTGACTCGGCAACGAAGCTGGTCGCTCAGATCGACGCCGCCATCGGCACGGCTGACTCGTTCAACGCAACGCTGGGCGCTATTCAAAACCGCTTCCAGTCGGCCGTGAGCAATCTGTCGGCGACGACGCAAAACCTGACCTCGGCACGTTCGGGCGTTCAGGACACGGACTACGCAGCGGAAACGGCCAACATGACCCGCTCGCAGATCCTGCAACAAGCAGGTATCTCGATGCTGTCGCAAGCCAACCAGCTGCCGCAACAAGTGCTCAAGCTCCTCCAGTAATAGCGGAGTAGTGCTTGACACTCCCGGTGAGCGCAAGCTCGCCGGGTCGACGGCGGCGTCACTGCGAAACGGTGCCGCCGCCGCCTGTTTTACAGGCCATCGTGTTTTCCAGCGGGCCAGGTAGTAACGATCAATTCAACGGAGTGAGAGCAAATCATGGCAACTTCTAACGGACCGGGCACTATTTCCTCCCCTGGGATTGGGTCCGGGCTGGACGTCAATGCACTCGTCAAGAGTCTGATGACGCCTGCCACGAACAAGCTCACTCTGCTGCAAAACCAGGAAGCGGCGTACAACACGAAGCTTTCGGCCATCGGCCAGTTGCAATCGGCGCTCTCCGCCTTCCAGACATCGCTTGGCACGCTCTCCAGCGCCGCCCAGTTCCTGCAGGTGGCGGCAGCGGTCGGCGACAACACGATTCTTCAAGCCACGGCGGACTCGACGGCGAACGTCAGTCAGTACAGCATCAACGTCACGCAGTTGGCGCAGGCGCAGAGCCTGACCACGACCGGCTTCTCGAGCCAGACGAGCACGATCGGCACGGGCGCATCGACCAAGGTGACGATTACCCTTGGCACGATCACGGGCGGCACCCTCACCGACGGCAAGTACACGGGCGCGAGCTTCGCAGCCAACGCCAGCTCCTCGCCGATCAACCTGACGATCGACAGCAGCAACAACTCGCTGACCGGCATTCGCGACGCGATCAACGCCCAGAACGGCGATGCCGTGGCGACGATCGTCAACGACGGCAGCGGCACGCCTTACCGTCTCGTGCTGACCTCGAAGACCACGGGTCAGAACATGAGCATGAAGATCGATGTGGCCGCCGGCGGCGACCCCACGGTCACCAACCTGCTCGCCAACGATCCGACCGGCACGCAGAACCTCACGCAAACGAGCGCGGCGCAGAACGCCAACCTGACCATCAACGGTCTGGCGGTCACCAGTGCGACGAACACCGTGACCAAGTCGGTCACCGGCGTCACGCTCACGCTCTCGAAGACGGGTTCGACCACGGTCACGACGAGCCGTAACACGTCGGCCGTCACCCAGGCCGTGCAGTCGTTCGCCACGGCTTACAACACGCTGCAAACGACGATCGGCAAGCTGACCGCGTTCGATTCGGCCGGCAACGGCGCGAACAACGGTCCGCTGATTGGCGACTCGACGGTTCAGCTCGTGCAGAACCGCCTGACCCAGATTCTCAACGGCAAGCTGCCGGGCGTAGGCTCGACGGGCCTCGCATCGCTGGCGCAGGTCGGCGTGGGCTTCAACAAGGACGGTACGCTCTCCGTCGACACGACGGCGCTGAACAAGGCGATGTCCTCGCCGAACGGCTTCAATGCGCTCGCCTCGTTGTTCGCGACCAACGGCCAGACGACGGACTCGCTGGTGAGCTTCACCAGCTCGTCGAACGCGACGCAGCCGGGCCAGTACGCCATCAACATCTCGCAGGCGGCCACGCAAGGCACGACGACCGGCGCGATCACGCTGGGCGCAACGACCACGATCGCCGCCGGCAGCAACGAACTCCAGGTCTCGCTCGACGGCAACATCGCCAGCGTGCTGATTCCGCCGGGCACTTACACGCAGGACAAGCTGGCATCGGCCATCCAGGCCGCGATCAACGGCAACAGCAAGTTCACCACCGCGCAGTCCGGCGTTTCGGTTGCCTCGAACAACGGCATTCTGACGATCACGTCGAACCGTTACGGCTCGGCCTCGAAGGTCGTCGTCACCGGCGGCTCGGCGTACAACCAGTTGTTCAACGGCAACAACACGACGACGGGTAAGGACGTCGTGGGCACGATCGGCGGCTTTGGCGCAACCGGCAGCGGTCAGACCTTGACCGGCAATTCGGGCACGCCGGTCGAAGGGCTGAAGCTCACGATCTCGGGCACCGCCACCGGCAGCCGCGGCAATATCGGTTTCTCGCAAGGCTTCGCCTCGCTGCTCAACACGCAGGTCACGGATTTCCTGAGCGCCAAGGGCGCCGTCACCAGCGCGACGAACAACCTGAATTCCTCGATCAAGCAGATCAAGCAGCAGGAATCGGACTGGCAAGATCAGATGACGCAGATGCAGAACCGTTATCTGGCCCAGTTCACGGCGCTGGACGCCACGATGGCCAAGCTGCAGAACACCAGCGACTATCTGAAGCAGGTGCTTGGCGGCGGCTCCTCGTCGTCGTCCTCGAAGTAAGCGGCGGAGACAGACATGTACGGTCAGAACGCCGCCAATGCGTATCGCAAGGTCGGGCTCGAAACCGGCGTCGTCGCCGCGAGCCCCCATCAGCTCATCGTGATGCTGTTCGATGGTGCCAAGGCTGCGCTCACCAAAGCTCGTATCCACTTCGAGGCCGGCCACATCGTCGAACGCGGCCAGGCCATCTCGAAAGCGATCGAGATCATCGGCGGATTGCGCGACGGATTGAATATGGAAGTCGGCGGGGAACTGTCGCGCAACTTGCGTGATCTCTACGACTACATGGGACGACGTCTGCTCGAAGCGAATCTCGAGAACGATGTCGCCAAGGTACAAGAAGTCGACACCCTGCTTGAGACGATTGCATCGGCCTGGCGAGCGATCGCGCCGAGCACCGGCACGGGTGCCCCCGCCGTTCAGGCGGGCACCGGAGTGCGCTATGAATGAAGCGACGACTTTGCTGAACTGTTACGAAAGTATTGCCGGCCTCACGGAGCGTATGCTCGGCGTGGCGCGCGACGGCGACTGGGATGCCCTCATCGACCTCGAGACGCAGTATCGTGCGCAGGTCGATTCGATCAAGCAGCTCGACGCCGACCTGCCGCTCTCGGACGACGAGCGCTCGCGCAAGCACGCGATCATCCGCCGTATTCTGGCTGACGACGCCGCCATTCGCGATCTCGCGGTACCGCACCTGGCGCACCTCGACGCCATGATCAACAGCACGCGCCGTCAACGTGCCCTGCACGAAGTCTACGGCCTGAACCTGGGCGCCTGACGCGCGACGCGCGTCACGTCGTCCGCATCTCGGAGTAAGGCATGGCCGGTCTCGACTCGGTTCTGGCCACGACGCTCGCCCGGCGGCTCGACTCGTTGCTCGGTATGGGGCAAGGCGTCTCCTCGACGACGGCCCCCAACGCCATTGCCGGCTCGCAGCCGTCCGGCGACGCCACCTCCGCGCTCGGCGATCTCGCCACCAAGACTTCCCCCACTGCGGTTGCCCTGGGCAATGCGACGTCGCAAGCCGCGGCGCGCGCGCCCACGCCGATCCAGCAGGCGACACTCTCGGCGGCAGCGCGCACCATCGATACCATTCTGCGTCTCGCCCCCGACTCGCCCGGCCCCGTGCAGGCGAGCGTGCCGGTGTGGCCGGCCGCCCCCGGCACCGGCGCCCCGGCGCTTGCGCCGCTGGTCGCCGCAGCGCTCAAGGAAGCGCTGTCGACGAGCGGGCTGTTCTATGAATCGCATCTGTCGCAATGGGCGTCGGGCAGCCGTTCGTTCGAACAATTGCAGGCCGAGCCCCAGTTGCGCTGGCCGGCTTCGGCCAATCTGGCGGCACAGTTGCGTGCCGCTGGCGCCGACGCCACCTTGCCGGGCCCGGGGCCACTCACGCGCCTGCTCGGACCGGCAGGCGGCGAAGCGGCTTTGGCGACGGGGTGGCCGGCGCTGGGTCCGTCTACCTTGTCATCGGCGCTAACGCTGCCGACCGCCACGGCGAACCCGGTGGCCGCCCCGCCGGGCGCACCGGCACAGGCGGCGAACGCCGATGCTGCCGACGGGGGTTTGCGCGCGAGCGCCAATCTTCCCAACACCGCGACCGCGCTGGCGCATGCCGCGAGCGTGGCGCATACGACCAGCGGTGTGCTGCCGACGGGGCATGATGGCGGAGACCTTTCGCTGGGGGCCAATGCCGCGACGAATCCGCAGCAGCACGGTGCCGCCGGGGCAATCGCCGCCGTGGCGAACACGCCCGCAGAGAGCGTGACGCTCGTGCGTCAACAGCTCGATATGCTGGTCAATCCCCAGTTCCAATGGAACGGCATGGCGTGGCCGGGTGCGCCGATGGAGTGGCAGGTCGAGGAGCGCGCAGGCCAGCAGGCGCCGGGCGAAGCGGCGGCGCCGTCCACATGGCACACGCATTTGCGTCTGACGTTGCCGTCGCTGGGCACCATCGACGTCACGCTCGGCCTGTCGGGCCAGCAGTTGCAGGCGAAGCTGCTGACGGATTCGAGCGCGTCCACGGATGTGCTGTCCAACGAAGGCGAAGACTTGCGTCAGCGGTTGGCGTCCGTCGGTCTGATAGCGAGTCAGTTGTCGTTTGGCGCGCTCAGCGAAGCCGATGACGTGGCGCAGGCGTCGGATGCCGCGTCGGCGGTCGGTGCGATGATGAGTGCGAATGCACAAGCGCCGATGTCCGATACCGAGGTCGCCGGTTTGCCGGTCCCGGTCAGCGATGAGACGCCCAACGTAACGAATGCCGGAGGTAACGCATGACGTTGCCACCGGAGCGTCGCACGGCCGTCGCGCTCGCCTACGGCGCGAAAGATTCGGCCCCGCGTGTCGTGGCGAAGGGGTACGGCCTGCTCGCCGAGACGATCGTGCGCACAGCGCGTGAGCACGGTCTGTACGTGCACGAATCGCCTGAGCTGGTAAGCCTTCTGATGCAGGTCGATCTCGACCAGCGAATTCCGGCGCAGCTTTATCAGGCGGTCGCCGAGTTGCTTGCCTGGCTATACAAGCTCGAAGCGGGCCGTGGCGGCAAACCGCCCCCGCTGCCGCCGGGCGTACTCCCGCCTGAAGTCCCGACCGACGCCTCGGCGTCCGCCACACCGCCAGCGCCAACGCCGTCTACCTGACAACGCAGGCGCTAGGTCACCCATCGCACGCGCGACGTGAAGTTTCCGATTTCGACTATTGGCGCGCTTTCTCTAGTGAATTGAATTTTCAGTGCTTTTAATAGCCGCGCTCGCAGCAGCGCTCGGCGTCAGTACGCATGCAACCAAGGGATCAATAGCATGGTCTGCGGGGTTTCTTCGGAAACACCCGCCCTTTGACCCCTACGTTGCCGACCACTATGCACCACACTGCCTCAGCAGGCACCCGTCTGCCGCACGCGCACTCCCGCACGTCACATATCACTGCCCCGCTCATGCCGACGCTCTCCTGTAACGATTTTGTTGATCGAGTTACCGGGGACAGCTCCGGTGTCTTCGTCGTATCAGAAGGTGAATACTGGCGTATTGAAGTGATCATTGCAGACGAGCTTCGATTACTGACCGACGGTGCATCTGCTACCGGCCGGGTCTTTTCTTCGCTTGGCGACGCCTCGGATTTCCTGCATGCCTTGGGCGTATTGACCTTTTCGGTCATTCCCGGATCAACGCCGGGAAGCGCCATCGACTATGACAACTGGGTACTGGAAACCATTCAGGATGCCCTGTTGGAAGCAGACGACCCTGCGACGGAATGGGTATCGAATGAGGACGTTGAAACGGCTGCGAAGGATCTGATTGGGGGCGGCGACGCGTGATCCCGATTTTTTGGACACGTTGCGCGGCAAACGAACGTTATGACGCGCTTAGATACCTTCTCCTGAAAAACGCTTCCGCGGCGAAGCGGCAATCTCAGGAGATTTCCGCACAAATTTGCTGGCTGCAACGCTATCCGAGCCTGGGCCGTCTCGGCCGAGTAACGGGGACTCGCGAATTCCTTGTTCGACGCACGCCCTATCTCGCGATTTATCGTCATCGCAGGGATCCACCGCGTATCGAGATCATGCGTCTTTTACATGGTGCACGGAACTGGTTCTAGACACCATTCACACCAAGCAACAAAAAACCCCGTCATCGGACGGGGCTTCTGGGTACCGCAACGGCAGGCTCGGTGCTCGGTATCAGACCTGCATGTTCATCACGGTTGTGTAGGCCGAAACGAGCTTGTTGCGCACTTGCAGGCTCATCTGGAAGCCGATGTTGGCTTTTTGCATATCGACCATGACATCGTTGAGCGCCACGCCCGGTGTGCCCATTTCAAACGCCTGTGCCTGCGCTTCGGCGCCCTGCTGGGAGGCCGACACGCGCTTGAGCGACGCTTCGAGTTCGGAGGCAAAACCGCCCGTCTTCGACACGGAACCCGCGCCGGCACTCGTCGTGCCCATGATCGAGCCCGCCGCCTGCGACGCTACGCCGCCCAGCTTTTGCAGTACCGATTCGATCCCCGGAATGGCCATGATCCTTGTCCTTGCTTGTCTCGTCGACGATGCGATGAAGATGCCTGAAGCGGTAAAAACGACGTCGGCACCCCGCCAGTCACGCGAATGGGTTCGAATTCGCGCCAACCCCGCCGGTATGCCTTTTATCAGTCACGTCGGAGCTTACCACCGCTTGGCAAGCCCTCAATAGCCTAATTAACGGGAAAAGACCCGCCTAATCCTCAGAACGATTCCACATTCGTCAACGAATAATCAGGACCATCGGCATCGTGCGCACCGGCAACAGGATTCTTTCCAATCCTTAAGCCCCCCAGGGACGTGAGCGCAATGCCAAGCGTACCCGGAGAATTCTGTCGCATGTTAGTGAGCACTTCCACCGCGATGAACGTCATGTCAACGCCTCTGGCGTGGAGCCGCGCATGAATGCCGCCACCCAGACGGCGGACGTCGCCGCCAAGCCGCCCCTGCTCGCGCAGCTGCGCTCGCGTGAGCGCCTGCCGCTGCTGATCGGCGGCGCGGCGCTCGTCGCCTTGCTGATCGCCGTCTTCCTGTGGAGCCGTGCCCCCGATTACAAGGTGCTGTACAGCAACCTGAGCGATCGCGACGGTGGCGCCATCATCACGTCGTTGCAACAGATGAATGTGCCGTACAAGTTCGCCGAGGGCGGCGGGGCCATTCTGGTGCCGGCCGAACAGGTGCACGACGTCCGTCTGCGTCTGGCCTCGCAAGGCCTGCCCAAAGGCGGTCTGGTCGGATTCGAGTTGATGGACAACCAAAAGTTCGGCATCAGCCAGTTTGCCGAACAGGTCAATTACCAGCGCGCCCTCGAGGGAGAACTCGCGCGTTCGGTCGAATCGCTCTCCGCCGTGCAGGCCGCCCGCGTGCACCTCGCGATCCCGAAGCCGTCGGTCTTTGTGCGTGAACAGCAAAAGCCGAGCGCCTCGGTGCTCGTCACGCTCTACCCGGGTCGCGTGCTCGACGATGCGCAGGTCAGCGCCATCGTGCACATGGTCGCGTCGAGCGTGCCGGAACTGCCCGTCAAGAATGTCACGGTGCTGGACCAGAACGGCAATCTGCTCTCCGCCCAAAGCGGCAACGCGCTAGGTCTGGACGCCAGCCAGCTCAAATACGTTCGCGAGCTCGAACAATCGTATGCCCGCCGCATCGAAGCGATCCTGAACCCGATCGTCGGCCCGGGCAACGTGCATGCGCAGGTCACGGCAGACGTCGACTTCAATCAGGTCGAGCAGACGTCGGAGAACTACAAGCCGAACTCGGGTGATCAGGCGGTGCGCAGCCAGCAAAGCAGCGAAGCGTCGCAGATCGGCGCGAACGCCGCAGGCGGCGTGCCGGGCGCCCTGTCGAACCAGCCGCCGGGGCAGGCCACCGCACCGATCACGCAGCCGCAACAGCAGCAGCTCGCCCAGCAAGGCGCTGCCACGCCGGGTGCCGCCAGCGCGCCGCAAGGTCCGCGCAGCGATCGCAAGGACGCCACGACCAACTACGAAATCGACCGCACGATTCGTCACGTACAACAGGCAACCGGCGGCCTCAAGCGTCTGTCGGCGGCGATTGTCGTGAACTACCGGCCTGGCACGGATGCGAAGGGCAAGCCCGCCATGGTGGCGCTCACGCAGGCGCAGCTCGACCAGATCCAGAATCTGTCGAAGGAAGCCATCGGCTTCTCGGGCCAGCGCGGCGACACGATCAACATCGTCAACAGCGCCTTCACGGTCGAGGAAGATCCGGAAGCCAACCTGCCGTGGTGGCGTCAGCGTCAGAACATCGAACTGGCCAAGCAGGTCGGCAAGTGGGTGCTCATCGGTCTGATCGGTCTGTATCTGTGGTTCGGCGTGATTCGTCCGGCCATCCGCAAGCACCTGACCCCGCCGCCGCCGGCCGAGCCGACGCTGGCCGGTGCTGGTGGTAGTGGCGGCGCGGCCGGTGCCGACGGGGCCGATGGCGAGAGCGCCGACGGCGAAGGTGGCAAGCGCGGCGAAATCAGCGCCTACGAGCGTAATTTGCAGTACGCGCGCCAGGTGGCGCGACAGGATCCGAAGATCGTGGCAACGGTAGTCAAAGCATGGGTGGGTGGTGGCGATGAGCGCGGCTGAGGGACTCCAACGCAGCGCCATCCTCCTGATGTCGCTGGGCGAAGATGAAGCGGCCGAGGTCTTCAAGTACCTCGCCCCGCGTGAAGTTCAGAAGCTCGGCGCGGCGATGGCCTCGCTGCGTCAGGTCACGCGCGACCAGATCGCAGACGTGTTGCAGGACTTCGTGCTCGAAGCCGAACAGCATTCGGCGCTCTCGCTCGACTCGTCGGAATACATTCGCTCGGTGCTCAACAAGGCGCTCGGCAACGACAAGGCCGCGGGCCTGATCGAGCGCATTCTGCAAGGCGGCGACACCAGCGGCATCGAAGGCCTGAAGTGGATGGACTCCACCGCCGTGGCCGAGTTGATCCGCCACGAGCACCCGCAGATCATCGCCACGATTCTCGTGCACCTCGATCGCGATCAGGCATCGGAAGTGCTCGCGCTCTTCACTGAACGTCTGCGTAACGACGTGGTGCTGCGTATCGCCACGCTCGACGGTATTCAGCCGGCTGCGCTGCGCGAGCTGAACGACGTGCTGACGAAGCTGCTCTCGGGCAGCGAAAACATCAAGCGCAGCCCGATGGGCGGCGTACGCACCGCGGCGGAAATTCTCAACTATCTGGGCGGCGTGCACGAAGAGTCGGTCATCGAAGCCGTGCGCAACTACGACTCGGACCTCGCGGCGAAGATCGTCGAAGAGATGTTCGTGTTCGAGAACCTGCTCGACGTGGAAGACCGCAGCATTCAGGTGCTGCTCAAGGAAATCGAGTCCGAGTCGCTCATCATCGCGCTCAAGGGCGCGCCGGCCGAGCTGCGCGAGAAGTTCTTCAAGAACATGTCGGCCCGCGCGGCCGAGCTGTTGCGCGAAGACCTCGAATCGCGCGGGCCGGTGCGAGTCTCGGAAGTCGAGTCCGAACAGAAGAAGGTGCTGCAAGTGGTGCGGCGCCTGGCCGATCAGGGCGCCATCATGATCGGCGGCCGCGGCGACGACGCTTACGTGTAACGCAACGGGGCCCAAGCGTATGTCGACCATCATCCCGAAAGAACGCCTCTCCGCCTGGCAACGCTGGGAGATGGCGTCGTTCGATCCGCCGCCGCCCCCGCCACCACCGCAACCCAAGCCGCCCAGCCCGCTCGACGACCCCGCGCTCGTCGAACAGATCGCCGCGTGGCGCGAGGAAGCCCGCGCCGAAGGTCACGCACAGGGCTACGCCGCCGGCCACGCCGAGGGGTATGCCGCAGGTCAGGCCGCCGGCCAGCACGAAGTCGACACGCGCGCCGCTCAACTCGCCGACATCGCCCACGGTTTCGGCGACGCGGTGAACGCCATCGACCGCGAAGTGGCCGAGCCGCTGCTCGGGCTGGCGCTCGACATTGCGCGTCAGGCCCTGCATCAAACGCTCACGATCCGCCCGGAAACGCTGTTGCCGATCGTGCGCGACCTGCTGGCCAACGATCCGCTGACGGGCTCGCCCCGTTTGCTGCTGAATCCGGAAGACGTCGAACTCGTCGAATCGCATGTCGGCGTGGAACTGCGTGCCGCCGGCTGGGCCGTGCGCGCCGATCCCACGATCGAGCGCGGCGGCTGCAAGGCCGAAGCGGCCAGCGGCGAAGTCGACGCCACCATCGCCACCCGCTGGCAACGCGTGATGGCCGCCCTGGGCAAGGATCTGCCATGGTAAACGTCGAACTCACCCCGCTCGCCGCGCATGCGCCGGTGCTGCCCAGCACCGAGAATACGCAGGACCAGGCGACGCCGTCTGCGCCCACCCCGGCAAACGACGGCACCACACCTTCGGTGCGACTGTGGGATGAGATCGACACGACCACGCACACGGCGCAGGCCGGTGCGCTGCAACCCGACGATCATGACGACAGCGATATCGTCGATCCGTCACCTGACGCCGACTCGGCCGCCGATAGCGATGCCGATGCGGCAGCGTCCGCGCCGAAGAGCGCCGGGTCCACGCAACACAACGCCCTGAATCCCCGCGAGATCGCACGCGACGCGCATCTGCGCCGCTGGCAGAACACGCTTCGCGAGCGCATCGCCCACGTGCACGCCATCGAGCCGACGCGCCGATGCGGCCGCCTCACCCGTGCGGCCGGTCTGGTGCTCGAAGCCGTGGGTCTGCGTCTGCCGGTCGGCGCCGGTTGCCTCATCGAACTGCCGGTGCACGACGCCTCGCGCGAACCGGCCACGGCCGAAGCCGAAGTCGTCGGCTTTGGCGGCGATCGCCTCTTTCTCATGCCGCAGACGGAAGTCGCAGGCCTGCTGCCCGGCGCACGCGTGTTCCCAATGGAGCCCGCCGCCGACGGCCCGCTGCCGTCGCAACGCCACAATGGCAAGCGCCTGCCCGTGGGCGAAGCGCTGCTCGGTCGTGTGGTCGATGCCGCGGGTCGTCCGCTCGACGACTTCGGTCCGCTCGGCATGACGGACAGCGCCTCACTCGCCTCGGTGCCGATCAACCCGCTGGGTCGCGCGCCCATCGAATCGGTGCTCGACGTCGGCGTGCGAGCCATCAACTCCCTGCTCACCGTGGGACGCGGTCAGCGCATGGGCCTTTTCGCGGGTTCGGGCGTGGGCAAGAGCGTGCTGCTCGGCATGATGGCCCGCTTCACGCAGGCCGAAGTCATCGTCGTGGGTCTGATCGGCGAACGCGGCCGCGAAGTGAAGGACTTCATCGAGAACATTCTCGGACCGGATGGTCTGGCGCGCTCCGTGGTCGTGGCCGCACCGGCCGACGTCTCGCCGCTGTTGCGGTTGCAGGGCGCGGCGTACGCCACCACGCTGGCCGAGTACTTCCGCGATCAGGGCAAAGACGTGCTGCTGATCATGGATTCGCTTACCCGTTACGCCATGGCCCAGCGTGAGATCGCGCTCGCCATCGGTGAACCGCCCGCCACGAAGGGTTACCCGCCGTCCGTGTTCGCCAAGCTGCCCGCGCTGGTCGAGCGCGCCGGCAATGGCCCCGACGGCGGCGGCTCGATCACGGCGTTTTACACCGTGCTGACCGAAGGCGATGACCAGCAGGACCCGATCGCCGACTCCGCGCGCGCCATTCTCGACGGCCACATCGTGTTGTCGCGTCAGCTCGCCGAGTCCGGTCATTACCCCGCCATCGACATCGAACAATCGATCAGCCGGGCCATGGCCGCGCTCATCGACGACGCGCAGTTCGACACGGTGCGCCGCTTCAAGCAGATGCTTTCGCGCTACCAGCGCAACCGCGACCTCATCAATGTGGGCGCGTATGCACCGGGCAGCGACCCGATGCTCGATCAGGCGATCGAGCTCTATCCCCGTCTCGAAGGCTTCCTGCAACAGGGAATGCGCGAGCGGGCCAGCTATCCGGACGCCGTGCAGCAGTTGCGCGGTCTGTTCCATTAATTGGAGGCGGCCATGAATTCCACCCTGCCCCTCAAGTTGCTCATCGAACTCGCCCAGAAGGACGTGGACGAAGCTGCGCGCCTGCTTGGCGAGCGTCAGACGCAACGCGCCGAGGTCGAGCGTCAGCTCGAAGCGCTGCGTCAGTATCGTCACGAATACCGCACGCGCATGCAGACGGCGACGATTCAGGGCATGGCGGGTTGCGACTGGCGCAACTTCCAGCAATTCATCGATACGCTCGATACCGCCATCGGACAGCAGGCCATGCTGCTCCAGCAGGCAGAAGAGCGTTTGGCGGCCGCGCGCCGCGAATGGCAGGCGCAGCAGCGCCGCCTGAACTCCTTTGGCACGCTCGCCTCGCGCGAAGAGGCCCGCACCGCGTTGCGTGTGGCGCGTCGCGAGCAGAAGGAAAACGACGAGTACGCCGCGCGCAGCCTGCGCCGTCGTGCCGAATCCCCGATTTGAAGGAATAGGTGAGCCCACTATGTCGATTCTGAGCTTCCTGACCGATGCCGCTGGCGCAGCCAGGCAGGCCGTGAGCGGTAACAATCGTGCCGGATCGTCGAACAGCGACGACGCCAGCGCATTGCCGTTCGCCACCGTGCTCTCGCAACAGACGCGTCAGAGCGTTCAGCCGAGCGCCGCCAATACGAACAACAACGCTGCGCAGGCCAATCAGACGAATACGTCCGACGCCGCGAACAACAGCACCAAGTCGACGGATAACGCGTCGAACACCCAGGCTGGCCAGACGGCGCAATCGGGCCAAACCGGGCAGTCGGGCCAAACGACCGCTTCGAACAAACCGTCGAAGTCGAATACCGACGACGGCAAGGATGACGAAGACGACGCACAGGCCGCCGCCCCGGGCGATCCGGCTGCGGCACTGGCCGTTGCGCTCGCCGCGATGAACAACGCACCGCTGCAAGTCACGACACCCGTCGCCGCGACGACAACCACGGACGCGACCGTCACCGACGGCAAGCCCGGCACGGGCGCGGCCATCACCGCCGCCGCGACCGGTGCGATGCAGGCCGCAGGGGCTGCGCAGTTGACGGGCCAGCCGCCGGCAGGCACCGATACCGACGCCAAGGCAACGACCACGGCAGCCGCTCCCGCTGCGCCCGTGAAGGGCACGGTCACGCCCGCGGCCGCCACGACCAGCCCGACGGGAGGCATCTCGCTCGACACGCTGGCGAAGAACGCCACGTCCGCACAAACCGCGACCACCGCGCAGCCGGCCGCCACGGACGCCAAGGCCGCCCCGCTGGTCAGCACCGACGCGCAGACGGCCCAACGCATGGCCGACGCCCTCGCACAGGCGCAAGGCAACCGCGACGCCGCAACACAAGCCGCGACCACCGCAACGCAGGCAGCGGCACAGGCCGCGCAAGCCGCAACCCCTGCCGTCGATGCCCAGCCGCAACTGCAAGCGCAGGCCAATTTGCCCGCCGCGCTCGCACTGAACGCACGCGTCGGCACGCAGGACTGGAACAACCAGCTCTCGCAACAGGTCGTGTGGCTCTCCAGCGCACACGCCCAGACGGCGCAACTGAGCCTCAACCCGCCGGATCTCGGTCCGCTGCACGTGGTGCTGAACGTAGCGAACGACTCGGCGCAGGCGATGTTCGTCTCCCAGCACGCCGCCGTGCGCGACGCCGTGCAAGCCGCGCTGCCGCAACTGCGCGACAGCCTTGCCAACAACGGCATCGCGCTGGGCAATGCGACCGTGAGCAGCGACAGCTCGCAGCAACAGGCCTTCGCCCAGCAAAGCGCGAACGGTAACGGCAACGGGAATGGTGGCAATGGCGGAAATGGCCGTGGCACGTCGGGCTTCGGCCAGACCGACGACGGCCCGATCGCCACGACGGTGAGCGTACCGGTGCGCGCCAGCAACGGGTTCGTCGACACGTTCGCGTAAGCCTGTCCGAGATACCGGTGATGGCGACGTCACCGACGTCGCCTCGCTCGGCACTACGTCCGTGCGTCCCGAAAACAGGCACAAGTACCGGCATCCGTGAGGTTGTACGTCCGTGCCGTCGGCCCCGACGGGCCGCGACCGCGTGACGCAGCGCATCACGGTGCCCTAAAGCAAGCGGGTTTTTCTGCCGTTAAGACAAAGACGCGAGTTAGACGCGATTGTCCCTTCTTTTCGGCCGATCACCCCCTGGCGGGTTGGCCGACAATCATTACCCAATAGCAGGCGAATACATGGCAAATCCCGCACCGACGCAAGCCGCGGCTCCCTCCGGAGGGGGCATGCGCAAATGGATTCTGTTGATCGTGGCGGTTGCGCTGATGGCAGCGGCTGGCGCGGCAACGGCCGTGTATTTGCTGACCGGACGTCACGAAACGGCAAAAGCACCGCCGCCGCCTCCGCCGCCCGTCTTTGTGAGCATGGATCCGTTCACGGTGAATCTCCAGGGCGACGACGGGGAACGTTATCTGCACATCGGCCTGTCGCTCAAGGTAGCCGACGCCGAAACGCAAGCCCGCATCACGCAGCACATGCCCGAAGTGCGTAGCCGCGTGTTGTTGTTGCTGTCGTCGAAGCAGCCGCAGGATCTGGCGACGATCGATGGCAAGCGCCGTCTGGCTAGCGAGATTCGTACGTTGGTCGCGCAGCCGTTTGCCGCCAACATGCCGCAGCAAGCCGTGGGCGACGTCCTGTTCACCGCGTTCGTAATTCAGTGAGTGATTCATGGCGCATGAGGAGTTCCTGTCGCAGGAAGAAGTCGATGCCCTTCTGAAGGGTGTCACCGGCGAACAGGATGACCGGTCGGAGTCGGAAGATCATTCCGGCATCAGGCCATACAACATCGCGACGCAAGA
This sequence comes from Pandoraea sp. ISTKB, assembly GCF_001721285.1. NCBI lineage: Bacteria > Pseudomonadati > Pseudomonadota > Betaproteobacteria > Burkholderiales > Burkholderiaceae > Pandoraea > Pandoraea sp. ISTKB. Next base: position 29,162 of record NZ_MAOS01000072.1, on the reverse strand, counting down.
GCGCATCGTGCGCGGGCGCATGCCCACGCTCGAAATCATCAACGACCGCTTCTCGCGACTGTTCCGCATTGCGCTGTTCAACTTCATGCGCCGCAGCGCCGAAATCTCGGTGAGCCCGGTGCGCGTGCAGAAGTACAGCGAGTTCATTCGCAACCTGCCTGTCCCGACCAACCTCAACCTGGTCCACATCAAACCGCTGCGCGGCACGGCACTGTTCGTGTTCGATCCGAACCTCGTGTTCCTCGTGGTGGACAACCTGTTCGGCGGCGACGGCCGGTTCCATACGCGCGTCGAGGGACGCGACTTCACGCAGACCGAGCAGCGCATCATCGCGCGCCTGCTCGATCTGGTGTTCGAGAACTACGGTGCCTCGTGGAAGCCGGTGCATCCGGTCGAATTCGAGTACGTGCGCGCCGAAATGCACACGCAGTTCGCCAACGTCGCCACGCCCAACGAGGTCGTGGTCACGACCACGTTCGACATCGAGTTCGGCTCGGCCGGCGGCGAATTCCACATCTGCATGCCCTACTCGATGATCGAGCCGCTGCGCGATCAGCTCTCGAGCCCGCTGCAAGGCGAGACGCTCGAAGTCGACAAGCGCTGGGTGCGTCTGCTCTCGCAACAGGTGCAGGCCGCCGATGTGGAGATCGTGACGAATCTGGCCCAGATCGACATGACGCTCTCGCAGTTGCTCAACATGCGCGTGGGCGACGTGATTCCGCTCGACGTGCCTGAGGTGCTCGAAGCCAAGGTCGACGGCGTGCCCGTGATGCACTGCAATTACGGCGTCTTCAATGGTCAATACGCGCTGCGCGTGAACCAGATGATCAACCATTCGCACAGCGATTACACGAAGGACAACGAGTGATGAGCGATACCCCTCAAACGCCCGGTGACGACGCCCAGGCCATGGCGGACGAGTGGGCCAGTGCCATGGCGGAGCAGACCGCTGCCGAGCCGCAGCCCGCCGCAGCCCCCCAACCGGCTGCCGCCCCCGTGTTCCAGCCGCTGGCCGCCACTGCGGGTAACCCTGCAACGGCGACACACAACGACATCGATCTGATCCTCGACATCCCGGTCCAGATGACCGTGGAGCTGGGCCGCACCAAGATCGCCATCAAGAACCTGCTGCAACTGGCACAGGGTTCGGTGGTGGAGCTCGACGGCATGGCCGGCGAGCCGATGGACGTGCTGGTCAACGGATGCCTCATCGCCCAGGGCGAAGTGGTGGTCGTGAACGACAAGTTCGGCATCCGCCTGACTGATATCATCACGCCATCCGAACGCATCCGTAAGCTCAACCGATGATTGCAACGAAAGTCCGCGGCAAGCCCGTGCGGCGTGCTGCGGCAAGCACCGCCACGACGGCGGCGTCCGCTCGTACCGGCCGTACCATGGCTCACGCCGTCCACGCCATGGCGCGGTGCCTGCCCTCTCCCATCCGTCCGGCCCGTTTGATCGCCGGCGCGGTCTTCGCCGGCCTCGGCGGTCTGTTCGTCTCCAGCGCCCACGCTCAGGGTGCCGCCTCGCAGGCGGCGGCCGTGCCGAGCCTCGGCGGCGCAGGCATCGTGCAGACGGGCTTCGGTCTCGTGCTCGTGCTCGCACTGCTGTTCGGGCTGGCCTGGCTGGCCAAACGCTTCGGGCTGCAACGACCGCTGGGTGGCGGCAACGTACGTATCGTAGGTAGCGCCGCCGTGGGACAACGCGAGCGCGTTGTGGTCGTGGAAGTCGCAGGCGACTGGGTCGTACTCGGCGTGGCGCCGGGACAGGTCCGCAGCCTGCACGTCATCGACGCCGATCGCGTCGCCGATCTGCCCGCCGCCCCCGCTGTGGCCCATCCGGGGGCTCAGGCCAATCGCGCCGCGCAAGCCTTTGCGCAAAAATTGCGCGAATCCATGAAGAAGGACACCTGATGTCGCGCGGCATGTCGTTGGGGCAAATGACCGGCTGGGTCGCGACGCCGTCCAATCGGGGCACGCCCGACCGGGCTTCGAACCGATCCCGGCTCCCGTCCGGTCTGTCCGGTCTGACGCTCCTCGGTCTCGCTTGCCTCGCCTGTGTGCTCTGTCTGGCATGGCCGGGCACGGCGTTCGCGCAGGCCACCTTGCCGGCGTTCACCACGACACCCGCACCCGGCGGCGGACAGACGTATTCGCTGTCCGTGCAGACAATGCTGCTGCTCACGTCGCTGGGCTTCCTGCCCGCGATGTTGCTGATGATGACGGCCTTCACGCGCATCATCATCGTGCTCTCGTTGCTGCGCCATGCCATCGGTGTGACGACCTCGCCGCCGAACCAGATCCTCATCGGACTGGCGCTGTTCCTGACGTTCTTCGTCATGTCGCCGGTCTTCGATCAGGTCTACACGAACGCCTATCAGCCGTTCGCCGCGAACAAGATCAGCTTCGAGCAGGCGATCGACACCGGTGCCAAGCCGTTCCATTCGTTCATGTTGAAGCAGACCCGCGAAGCAGACCTCGCGCTCTTCGCCAAGCTTGCCAAGACCCCGCCGATGAACGGTCCCGAGGACGTGCCGATGCGCATTCTCGTGCCCGCCTTCGCCACGAGCGAACTCAAGACGGCGTTCCAGATCGGCTTCACGATCTTCATCCCGTTCCTGATCATCGATCTGGTGGTCGCCAGCGTGCTGATGGCCATGGGGATGATGATGGTCTCGCCCTCCACCGTGTCGCTGCCGTTCAAGCTGATGCTGTTCGTGGTGGTCGACGGCTGGCAATTGCTGCTGGGCTCGCTGGCCCAGAGCTTCACGATGTAGCGGGGAGGCCACCGAGATGACTCCGGAAACCGTCATGGCGCTGGCCCATCAGGCCATGCAGGTGTGTCTGCTGCTCGCCGCCCCGCTGCTGATCGTCGCGCTCGTCTCCGGTCTGCTCGTGAGCCTGTTTCAGGCGGCCACGCAGATCAATGAAATGACGCTGTCGTTTATCCCCAAGCTGCTCGCCGTGTTCATCACGCTCGTGATTGCCGGGCCGTGGATGCTCAACCTGATGGTCGACTACATGCGTCAGTTGCTCACCGGCATTCCCGGCCTCGTCGGGTAAGCCGTCCGGCCTTGATCAGCTTCACCTACGACCAACTCTCGGGCGTCATCGCGACGTTCCTCTTCCCGTTCGTGCGCCTGCTGGCGCTGTCCATGACCGCGCCGCTGTTCGGCGACTCGCGGGTGCCCGGTACGGTCAAGATCGGGCTGGCGGGCATCGTCGCGCTCACGCTCGCGCCGGTGATCGGCCCGGCGCCGGCTGTCTCGCCGTTCTCGTGGGAAGGTCTGTGGATACTCGTCCAGCAGATGATCATCGGTGCGGCGCTCGGCTGGTGCATGCAGATCGTGTTCTCTGCCGTGAGCATGGCGGGCGACTTCGTCGGCCTGCAGATGGGGCTGTCCTTCGCCACGCTGCTCAACCCCAACGCCGACGGCAGCACTGCCGTGCTCGGCATGTTGCTCAACGTGGTCATCATGCTCGTGTTCCTCGCGACCAACGGGCATCTGGTGATGTACGCGACGCTGGTCCAGAGTTTCGACGTGTTGCCGATCTCGAGCACACCGTTGTCGGTCGGCGGCTGGCATTACCTCGCGATGTTGGGGGGCCAGTTGTTCACCCTGGCGCTGATGCTCTCGCTGCCGCTCGTCGCGGCGCTGCTGATCTGCAATCTGGCACTGGGCATTCTGAACCGCGCCGCACCGCAGTTGAACATCTTCGCGGTGGGCTTCCCGCTCACGTTGGGCGTGGGTCTGGTGGTGCTCGAACTGATGATGCCGCGCATCGCGCCCGTGATGGACCACTTCAACGCCATCGGCATCGACATGATGATCCGCGCGACCGCCGCGTTCGTACCCAAGCCTTGAGCGGCGGGGCTTTCAGTCCGGTCGACGTCACCGTTTTCGTTGCACAAAAAGAAACAGGCCACCCTAAGGTGGCCTGTCCATCATTCCGGCGTCAGGATCAGAGCAGGCTAAACAGCGACAGCTTCTGCGTCTGAATGAAGGTCTGCTGCGAGGCTTGCAGCGACGCCTGCTGCTGCGCGAACTGGCTCGTCGCCGAGATGATGTCCACGTCGAGCAGATCCTGCAACTGCGACGTGTACGCCAGATCGTTGGCGCTGCCGATGTCGTTGAGCGTCGACACCTCGTTCATGCGCGAGCCGACCGTCGTGCGCACCGTCGTCACGTTGTCGTAGCTGTTGCTGAACATCTGGTTGAACGTGGTCAGCGCGTTCGTCATGTTGGCCGAGCCCGACGGACCCTGCGCGCTGATCGGCGTCTTGAGCGTGTTGATCAGGGCTTGCAGGTTGTCGAACACGTTCGTGCTGGACTTGCCCGGCGGATCCACCTTGAAGGTGTCGCCATTACCGGGATCGCCCGTGAACGTCACCGACTTGCCGGCGAACGTGATCGGCTGGCCCGACGTGTACACGCCCGTGACGTCCGGCGTCGTCGTGTTCGTCAGATCCTTGATCGTGTAGTTCGTGGTCGGCGGCGTGGTCGTGTTGTCGATCGCGAAGTTGATCGAGAACTGATGGTTGGCGCCTGCATTGGTCACGTCGGTCGTCGAGACCGGCGTGAAGGTGGCTGTGCCCGTGTTCGACAGGCTGCCGCTGATCACCGTGCTCGCCGTGGCCGGCTGGATCGCCTGGAAGATGTTCGAGCCGATGTCGTTGATCGGGATCTGACGGTTCGGGCCGACCTGAACATACCGGATACCCGTGTCGCCTGCATAGCTCGCGCCGGTCGGCGTGGCGACGTAAGCCGCCGAATTGCCCATGAAGCCCGAGAACAGGTACTGGCCGTTCGCGTCGGTCGTGTTGGCGAGCGAGAGCAACTGCTGGAAGCTCGATTGCAGATCGGTCGCGATCGACGAGCGATCGTTGTCGTTGAGCGAGGCGCTACCGGCGGCCACGACCTGCGACATGACGTGCTGCAACGTGTTGACGATGCTGCCAAAGGTCTGGTCTTCGAGCTGGAACGCCGTCGTCGCCGAATTGCGGTTCGTCGCGTACTGCGCGTTCATGTCCTTGTCCTGCGACACGGCCACGGCCTGCGCCGACGCGAGCGGATCGTCGCTCGGCGTGGTCACGCGCTTGCCCGACGAGAGCTGCGCCTGCGTGTTGAGCAGATCGGAAGTGTTGCGGCTCATGGCCGACGCTCCCTGATCGAAAATCATGCTGGTGCTGATACGCATTTTGTCGTCTCCCCGGCCTTAGTTGACCATCTGCAGAATCGTGTCGAACAGCTGCGACGCGGTCTGGATGACCTTCGAGTTGGCCTGATAGAGCTGTTGGAACTTGATCAGGTTGGCGGCTTCTTCGTCGAGGCTCACGCCGGAATTGGACTGCTGGGCGGTCTGCGCCTGCTTGAGCAGCGTTTGCTGCGCAGCGCTCGTCGCCTTGTACGTGTTCGTGGTCGAACCGACAAACGAGACCAGATTGGCGTAGGCGCTGGCGTAGCTGTCCTTGCCGCCGACCTTGGTCTTGTCGTTTTGCAGGGCCGAGAGTGCCAGCCCGTTGCGGTTGTCCGTCGTCGCCCCCGAGGCGTTCGGGGCGATGGTCAGCTTGTCGCCGTCTGCCGGAGTGCCGCTTACGTTCACGGTCATGCCGCCGAGCGTGATCTTCGCGCCGCTCGCGGCGTCGTAAGGCACCGTGTCGCCGGCAGCGTAGGTCGTCGTCGTGCCGTTCACGGTCACCGTCATCGGCGACGGCGCCACCAGCGTGATCGCTCCCGTCGTCGCGTTCTTGCTGAACGTGAACGTGACGGGCGACGTCAGCGGCGCGGCCAGATAGTTGGCATCGACCGTGCCCTGATCGGTCTTGAGCGAACCGGTGTTGGTCGACGGCGTGGACGCGAGAATCGGTGCGGCCAGCGCAATCTTGCCCGGGTCGGTGATCGCCACGCTGATGTTGCCGGCGGCGTTGCGCGTCGGCTCGATGGTGAAGCTGTCGCCGGCCACCATGTTGCCGACCGTGACGTTGAAGCCGTCGTCGAACGCCTTGCCACCGCTGTCCGTGAAGGTCAGCGGAGCACCCGGCGTGGCGGGGGCCGGTGCGGTCCACTTCGCGCCGTCCGTCTTGCGGGTCATGGTGTAGTTCGTGCCGTCGTACGTCACCGTGTAGTCGCTGGCGGTGACCTTCGACGCGTCGGTGATCTTCGAATTGAGTACGGCGTTATTCGAGTTGTTCGCGTTGGCGACGATGGTCGGGTTCGGCACGGTAAAGACATTGCCGCCGAGCTGGCCGTAGAGGTCGAGCCCCAACTGGTTCTGCGCGTTGAACGTGCCGGCGAGCGACAGGCCGATCTGGCCGAGCGAGTTCTGAGCCTGCGTCAGTGCGCCGCTGCGGAACGACAGCAAGCCGGCGAGCGAGCCGCCGGTGATCGACGATTCCGGCACCGGCACCTTCGTGCCGCTGGGCGTGACGTACGCGATGGTGAGTTCCGACGGGTCGTTGGTCGACGCCATCGTCGTGAGCTGGTACGCGGAATTGCCCGTCACGAGCGATTGGCCGTTACCGACATAGACGTTGTACGTGCCGTCTTGCGCCTTGACCACATTGGTCTGGATGATGGCGTTGAGCTGGGAGACGGCCAGATCGCGCTGGTCGAGCAGGTCGTTCGGCGTGGCGCCGCCGCCATTGGCCTGGGCCTGCACGATGGCGTCGTTGAGCTCGGCGATCTGCTTGGCGTAGACGTTGATCTGGTCGGTCGACTGGGCAATGCTGGCGTTCGTGCTGCTGCGCAGGGTGGACAGCGTGCCCGAGAGCGACTGGAACATGCTGGCGAGCGTCTGTGCCGACGACACGACCGTCGCGCGCGTTGCCGAGTTGGCCGGGGCCGACACGATGTTCTGCAAGTTCGTGAAGAACTGGCTCATCGTGGCGGAAAGACCGGTCGTCGAGCTGCCCAGCGCGTTGTTGATCTGCGAGATCTGCTGGTAGTACGTATTGAGCTGGCTGTACTGGGTCTGCGCCTGGTTCGTCTGGTTCGACAGGAACTGGCTGTACACGCGCGAGACGTCGTTGACCAGCACGCCCGAACCCAGATAGCCGACACCGGCGTACTGGCTGGCCGCCTGAGAGTAGTCGACGATCTGACGGTTATAGCCGGCCGTGCCCGAGTTGGCGACGTTGTTGCCGGTGGTGCTGAGGGCGAACTGGGCGGCGTTCAGCCCGCTCATGCCAATATTGATTAGGCTCATGATCTCGCGGCTTGAGTTGGAGGCGCGCCCTGCGGCAAAAAGTCCGATGCGCACCGTTACCGATGTGTTTACGGCAGCCCGGCGACAAAATTGAGGCCGTCGCCTCGCTTGTTTTCGTCCCGTTTTCCGTCAGCTTCCGGCGGGAACCGGCGCCATCCCCGGCTGATCCCAATGATCCCGCCAGTCCTGCCCCCACGCCACCCGGCGCGGCCTCACCCTCAGGTGAAGTGCTTCATGACCTTCATCAGCTTGTTGGCGTACTGCGGATCGGTCGCGTAGCCCGCCCGTTGCAGATTGTTGGCAAAGCTGGCGGCGTCGTTGGCGCTCGCCACGACCGACGAGTAACGCGGGTTGTTCGAAATCAGGTTGGCGTAGTCGGCGAACGCCTCGTCGTACGAGCCGTAGGCACGGAACTTGGCCATGACCTTGCGCGGCTGGCCGTTCACGTACTCGGTCGTCGCCACTTCCACGGTCGGGCCGTTCCAGTTCTTGCCCGCCTTGATGCCGAACACGTTGTGGCTGGTGCTGCCGTCCGCACGACGGATCTCGCGCTTGCCCCAGCCGGACTCCAGCGCCGCCTGACTCAGCATGAAACGCGCCGGAATGCCGCTGTTCGCGCTGGCGTTCTGTGCCGCGCTGGCCATACGGTCGACGAACTCGCCGGCGGCTGCCGGGGCGCCGTCGGCCACACCGATCGCGTCCGCCGCGTTGTACGCACGACCGGCCAGCGACTGCTGACGGCCCGTAGCCGCCGGCGGCAGCGTGGTGCCCGTCTTGGCAAGCTGCTTGAGCATGAGGTCGGCCAGACCAATGCCCTTGTGCGACGCCAACTGCTGCGCGAGCTGATCGTCGAGCATGCCGTTGAACATCTTTTCCTGATCGCTGCCGAGCAGGCCGCCGGACATGGTGGCGTCGCGCATGCTCTTGACCATCATCTGCGTGAAGACCGCCTCGAACTGCTTGGCCGCCTGCTGCGTGGCCTGCGGCGTTTGCTGGTGCGCGGCGGCACGCAGGGCTGTGAGGCCTTGCATTTCGTAGGCTGCGCGTTGCGTCAGATCGGGCAGGTTGTTGCCTGCCGCACCGGTCAGGCGGTTGCCGTCGGCCATATCAGATGATCTCCAGATCGGCGCGCAGGGCGCCCGAGGCCTTCATGGCCTGCAGAATCGACATCAGGTCTGCCGGACTCGCTCCCAGCGAGTTCAGCGCCTTGACGACGTCGGCGAGGTTGGCGCCCGCTTTGACCATCTTGAGCGCGTTGTTCTCCTGTTGGACGGAGATTTGCGAATTCGGGGCCACGACCGTCTGACCGCCCGAGAACGGCGCCGGCTGGCTCACATTGTTCTGCGTATCGATGACGACCGACAGGTTGCCGTGCGCCACGGCGCATTGCTGGATCGTCACGTTCTGGTTCATCACCACCGAGCCGGTACGGGCGTTGATGATGACGCGTGCGGCCGTGTTGTCCGGGCGCACTTCCAGACTTTCGAGCTGCGCGAGGAATTGCACGCGCGACGACGGATCGGTCGGCGTGCGCAACAGGATCACGCGGCCGTCGAGCGCCTGCGCCGTGCCGTAGCCAAAGCGCCGGTTCACGGCATCGACCACGCGCTGCGCGGTCGAGAAGTCGGTGGCGTTGAGCTCCATCTGCACGGTGCCCGGCTGGCCGCCCATGGCGGTCGGCACGGCCCGCTCGACGATCGCCCCGCTCGGAATCCGGCCCGAGGCCAGTTGGTTGATGGTCACGCTCGACCCATTGGCCGATGCGCCCGCGCCGCCGATCAGCAGGTTGCCCTGCGCCAGCGCGTAGACCTGTCCGTCCGGGCCCTTGAGCGGCGTCATCAGCAGCGTGCCGCCACGCAGGCTCTTGGCGTTACCCATCGACGAGACCACCACGTCGATCGCCTGACCGGGACGCGTGAATGCCGGCAACGTGGCCGTCACCATCACGGCAGCCACGTTCTTCAACTGCATGTTGGTGCCGGGCGCGACGGTAATCCCCAACTGCGAGAGCATGTTCGTCATGCTCTGCACCGTAAATGGCGTCTGGGTCGTCTGGTCGCCCGAGTTGTCGAGACCGGCGACGAGGCCGTAGCCGATCAGCTGGTTGTCGCGCACGCCCTGAATCGACGCCAGTTCCTTGAGACGCTCGGCATGCGCCACGCCGGGTGCGAGCATGGCGGCCGCGCCGGCCACGCTCACGGCTGCCGCCACGGCCAGCGTGCAAACGCTGCGGCCAAGCGACTGGCGCGACTGAGGCAGAGGGCGAAGGTTAGGCGCGCGGCGCGACGGGAACGGCATCATCGACATCAGAAGGGCGAAACGTTAAGGAAGAAGCGCTGCAGCCAGCCCATGGTTTCGGCTTCGTTGATGTAGCCCTTGCCACGGTATTCGATGCGCGCATCGGCCACCTGCGTCGAAGGCACGGTATTCGCACCCGAAATCGTCTGCGGGCTGACGATGCCCGAAAACTTGATGTACTCCGTGCCCTGGTTGATGGCGATCTGCTTTTCGCCGGCGACCGCGAGGTTGCCGTTGGACAGCACTTCCATCACGGTCACGGTGATCTGACCGGAGAACACGTTGTTGGCGTTGGCCGCGCCCTTGGCGTCGAACTTGTTCGCGCCGCTGGCGTCGAGCCCCTGATTGTTGAGCACGCCGCCGATCACACCGGGCGTCTGGTTCAGCGTCAGCGTGCCGCTGCCCGCGCGCGTGGTGTTGGCTGCCGAGTTCTTGCTCGCCGCCGTGTTTTCGTTGATGACGATCGTGAGGATGTCACCCACGTTACGCGGACGGCGATCCTCGAACAGCGGACGGTAGATCGAGCCTTCCGGATCGGCCGCAACCGGCGGGGGCGGCGGACGCGTGGTCGTCGGTCCGTTGACGACCGGCTCCTGCGGCACGTAGGCGCAGCCCGCGAGACCGGTCAGCGCAGTGGCGGCCACGAGCGCAAGAAACCGCGCCAGGCCTGCGCTGCGTTGCTTTTCGGTCTTTCGTGCGGACATATCGACGTTCATTCCCAAGTACTGACTACGTTTGCGGCGCAATGACGCGGTGGGGCAATGGCCCGGCATGCCGGGCCGCAGCTTACATCTGCGTCAGACGCTGCAGCATCTGGTCGGATGCCGTCACGGCCTTCGAGTTGATTTCGTAGGCGCGCTGCGCGGAAATCATGTTCACGAGCTCTTCGACCACGTTCACGTTCGACGTTTCGACGTAGTTCTGGTTGAGCACGCCCGCGCCGTTGGTGCCCGGTTGCGCCACGTTCGGCGCGCCCGATGCCGCCGTCTCGGCGTACAGGTTCTCGCCCATGCTTTGCAGGCCGGCGTTGTTGATGAACGTGGCGAGCTGGAACGTACCGATCTGCACGTTGGCCGTGTTGCCCGGCTGCGTGACCGACACCGTACCGTCGCGCGCAATGGTCAGCGACAGGGCGTTGGCGGGAATCGTGATCGCCGGCTGAATCGGATAGCCCGATGCCGTCACGAGCTGGCCGTTGTTGTCGACCTGGAACGAGCCGTCGCGCGTGTAGGCGGTCGTGCCGTCCGGCATGAGCACCTGGAAGAAGCCGTCGCCGTTGATGGCCACGTCCTTCGCGTTGTTCGTCGACGTCAGGTTGCCCTGCGTGAAGATGCGCTCGGTCGCGGCCGGACGCACACCCGTGCCCAGTTGCAGGCCCGACGGCAGCAGCGTCTGTTGCGACGACTGCGCGCCCGGCTGGCGGATCGTCTGATACAGCAGATCCTCGAACACCGCGCGGCCTTTCTTGAAGCCGTTCGTGCTGGTGTTGGCGAGGTTGTTCGAAATCACGTCCATGTTCGTCTGCTGGGCATTCATGCCGGTGGCAGCGATGTAGAGCGAACGGATCATTGGATGTTTCTCCCCGTGTACGGTGGCGGTGCGCGTTCTCGCCGCTGGCGAGTCCGGTGCATCCGACGCCGGTTAGCTGAAGTTCAGCAACTGGTTGGCGGATTGTTCGTTGGTATCGGCCGTCTGCAGCATCTTCATCTGCATCTCGAAGGCCCGCGACTGCGAAATCATGTTCACGAGACCGCTCACCGGATTGACGTTGCTGGTCTCGATCGAGCCCGCGACCACCACGACATTCGGATCGACCTGCGCCGGTGCGTTATTGGCCTGACGGAACAGCCCGTCGTCACCGCGCACCAGATTGCCTTCCGGCGGATTGACCAGCTTCAACTGCCCCATCACGGCGATGGAGTTGGGCGGGTCGCCCTGCCCCAGCGCCGAGATCGTGCCGTCGGTTCCCACGGTCACCGACGCGCCCGGCGGCACCGCCGCAGGTCCGGCGTCGGTCATGACCGGCAGGCCGTGCAGCGTGATCTGGCCGTCAGCCGTCATTTCGAGGTTACCGCCACGGGTGTAGGCTTCGCGGCCCTGCGCGTCGCGCACGGCCAGCCAGCCCTGTCCCTGAATCGCCACGTCGAGCGCGCGACCGGTCTGCTGCATGGCGCCGGGCGTGAAATCGGTGCCCGGCGTGGACGTCGTGACGAACGTACGCGTACCCGTCGAGCCGTCGGCGGCGCGCACCGGCGCCTGACGAAACGCCGAGAGCTGGGCGCGGAAGCCCGGCGTCGAGACGTTCGCCAGATTGTTGGCGGTGGTCGATTGCTGCTCCATCGCCTGCTTCGCACCGGTCATGGCCACATAGATCAGACGATCCATCGACGCCCCTCCTGCAAGTTACGCATACGCGCTCGCTCCGTCTTACAGGTTGACCATCGTCTGCATCAACTGGTCTTCCGTCTTGATCGTCTGCGCGTTCGCCTGATAGTTGCGCTGCGCGGTGATCATGTGGACCAGTTCGGCCGTCAGGTCGACGTTCGAAGCTTCAACGGCGCCCGCCTGGAGCTTGCCGAGGTTCGTGCCGCCCGGCACGCCCACGATCGGAATGCCCGAGGCAGCCGATTCCGACCAGAGGTTGTTGCCCAGCGGGATCAGGCCGTTCACGTTGTTGAAGTTCGCCAGCGCGACCTGACCGAGCACCATCGACTGCGTGTTCGAGTACGTACCGACGATGGTGCCGTCGGCGTTGAACGTGAAGCCGGTCAGGCGACCCGACGAGTAACCGTCCTGCGTAAGCGTGTTCGGCGTGTAGCTGTTACCGAACTGCGTGGTGCCCGTGAGGTTCAGCGTCAGGTTGCCCTGTGCCGCGCCGTTGCCGTAGGTGATCGTCGGCAGGGTGATCGGGCCGGTCACGGTAGCGCCGGTCGAGTCCGTCTGCGAGATCAGGCTACCCGACGAGTTGAACGTCAGCGTGCCGATCGCGCCGGTGCCGACCTGCGTCGTGCCGTCGACCGAGGCGTACACGGTCCACGTGGCGTTGTTGGTCGTGGCGTCGACGCTCGTCTTCTTGAAGTACAGGTTGACGTCGTGCGAATTGCCCAGCGAGTCGTAGACCTTGAGCGACGTGGCGTTGGTGTACGAGTTCGGATCGGTGATCGAGAACGGCGTGGTGTTGACGGCGCTGCGCGAGTCGAGGTTGAACTGACCCGTGATCTTCTTGGTAGCCGTCGGGGCCAGATCGCCCGTCGGGATTTGCAGGTCGACCGGCGACACGCTGTTGATGATGCCGTTCGGGCCGGCCAGATAACCGGTCAGGTGATCGCCGTTCGAATCGACGATGAAGCCGTTCTTGTCGAGCGAGAACTGGCCGTTACGCGTGTAGGCGATGGTGCCGTTGTTCGACACGCGGAAGAAGCCGTTACCCGAGATCGCGAGGTCGAGCTGACGGTTCGTGACCGTGATGTCGCCCTGCGTGAACTGCTGCGCGATGGCTGCCACACGCGTACCGATACCGACGGTGTTGTTACCCGCGCCGAACAGCGAGTTGGCGTAGATGTCGGCGAATTGCGCCTGACCCTGCTTGAAGCCGACAGTGGCCGCGTTGGCAACGTTGTTGCCGATGACGTCCAGGTCCTTGGAAGCGGCGTTCAGGCCGCTCAATCCGGTCGAAAAGGCCATGTGTTACTCCTGAAATTCGGTTGTCGACGACGGGTGTCGCGACGCAATCGTTGAGTTCGGTGAAAGACTTACGTCGTGATGGAGTCGGTTACAAAATTTCGCGTACGTCGGAGAGCTTGATGTTCGAGCCCGTGCCCACGTTGAGCAGCGGCGCGCCAGTCGTGCTGGCCACCACGCTTTGCACCTGGGCGTACGAGAGCAGCGTCGGCGTGACGGCCTTGCCGTTGGCCGTTGCCGTCACGCTCAGCGTGTACTTGCCGTCGGCCACGTCCACGCCGGCATCGTCCTTGGCATCCCACGTCAGGGCTTGCACGCCGGCGTCCAGCGCGCCCGCGTTCACGGTGCGGATGGTCTTGCCGGTGCTGTCCTTGATCTCGATCTTGACCGTGTCGGCGTCGCTCGGCAGCTCGAAGCCGAACGGCGTGGCGGTCTTCGTGACCGTGCCGTCGTCGGCCTTGGTGCTGCCCACACCGATGTTGGTGCCCGGGATCAGCACGCCCTTGCCGACCAGCGCCGCCGCTTGCAGGCTCTGCGTCGAGTTCAGTTGCGAGGTGACCGACGAAAGCGTGGTGTTCAACTGGGTGATGCCCGAGACCGTGCTGATCTGCGCGAGCTGGGACGTCACCTGCGAGTTGTCCATCGGGTTGAGCGGATCCTGGTTGTTCATCTGGGCGACGAGCAACTTGAGGAAGCTGTTTTGCAGATCGTCTGCGCTGCCGGCCGACGACTTCGAGCTGCTGCTGTTCGCCGTCCCGTTGATCGAGTCGAGGAAGTTCTGCGAGAAGTTGCCGGTGTTCGACGTATTGATGCTGGCCATCTTTCTGGTCTCCGCGCGGCCCCTTACTGGCCGACCGTGAGGGTTTTGAGCATGAGCGTCTTGGCCGTGTTCAGCGCTTCGACGTTGGCTTGGTAGGAGCGGGAAGCGGAGATCATGTTGACCATCTCTTCCACCGGATTCACGTTGGGCATGGTGACGTAGCCCTGGGCATTCGCTGCCGGATTCTTCGGGTCGTACACGGTCTTGAGCGGCGACGGGTCCTCGACCACGCCGGCGACCTTCACACCGCCCACGTCGGTGCCCGTGACCGGGTTGACCTGAAACACGACCTGCTTGGCGCGGTACGGCTGGCCGTCCGGGCCGGTCACCGATTCGGCGTTGGCCAGGTTGCTGGCCGTCACGTTCATGCGCTGCGACTGCGCAGTCATGGCCGAGCCGGCGACGTCGAAGATGCTCATGAGTGGCATGGCGCTTACCCTTGATTCGTGATGGCGGCCAGCATCGTCTTGATCTGGCCCGTCAGGACCGTGAGGCCCGTCTGGTAATGCACGGCGTTGTCGGCGAAGTTCACACGCTCGGCATCGAGTTCGACGGTGTTGCCGTCGACGCTTTGCTGGTAAGGCACGCGGTAGAGCAGCTCGGGGCCGCCCATGGGCGGGGCGCTCGTGACGGCGCGCCCGGCGATGTGGCGCGAGGACGTACGCGAGAGCGACACGCTCGACTCGGTGGCGAGCTGCTGCTGCGCGCCGCGCTCGACGGCCTGACTCAACGCGTTATTGAAGTCGACGTCGCGGGCCTTGTATCCGGGCGTGTCGGCGTTGGCGATGTTCGACGAGATCACCTCCTGGCGATAGGCGCGCATCGACAGCGCCTGCTGGGAGAATCGCAATGCCGCGTCCAGTTTGTCCATGATCTCGTCTCGCCTGATGCTTGCCTTGATGCTGGGTACTTGGGTGATGCAAAAGAAACCTTGCCGTCGCGCTCGCGGTGCCTGCCCGGCCTGATGTGGCTTGATGTAGCGGGCCAATACGGCGGGTGATGCGCTGCGCAGACGGGATGTCCTGCCGGGTCCGGAAAAAATACGGACCTTTTGGCATGCTTCGCATCGTATGCGTACCCCCTGGGATTCAATCGGAGGAATAGGAAGGAGATTGACCGCCATTTCGAGCCATGCCCTGTCGCGGGACATCTCTAGAATGGCTTCCTGACGGCATCGGGCGGGGTTCGCCCCCCAGGCACAGGGACACTGCCCGGTGTCGTCGGCTTCACAGCTTGAAGTGGGTTGAGTGCCGGATGCCCCGAAATCATCTCGGGCGACGGCCGCAAGGAGAGTGAGCATGGCAGGCAAATCCGGCGACCGTCTCGCCCGTGCCCCGCGCCCGCATGGCGTTCGGGTCGGCCAGCGCGCGCGCCGTCGATCGGTCCTGTCGCGTCTGATGGCTGTGGCGTTCGGCATTGCCACCGTCGGCGCCCTCGGCATCATGGTCGGCCCGGTTTCCGCCGCCGCTCAGAACGTCGTGAACCCCGGTGTCGCCACCGACCCTGCCGCGCAGAACCTCGGCAGCACGCTCGGTCCCGGCGCCATCGTCATCCCCGGTAACAATGCCGCCGCAGGCGGTGTCGCGTCGAACGTGCCGAGCATGGTGCGTCCGGTGACGGCGAACGCCGCGCCCACGCAAGCCGTCGCGGTGCAAGCGCCTCAGGTCGCGCAACCGCAGACTGCCCAATACCAGAACACCCAGGTCATCCGTCAGACTGCCGAGCGGTTCCTGCGCGAGCAGACGACCGGCCTGCCCGGCCAGGTGAGCATTACCGTGGGCGAGTCGGTCTCGGACCACATGCCCGCATGTACGGCGCTCGAACCCTTCCTGCCGCCCGGTGCGCGCCTGTGGGGAACGACGAGCGTCGGCGTGCGCTGTGCAGGGGAGCGTCCGTGGACGCTGTATCTGCAAGCCCGCGTGAGCATCAACGCCACGTACTTCGTCGCCGCCCGTCAGATCAATCCGGGCGAGACGATCGGGCCAAACGACCTGTCGCCGCGTCAGGGCGATCTCACGTTGCTGCCGCGCACGGTCGCAACCGATGCCGGCCAGATCGTCGGCACGGTGGCGGTGAACCGGATCACGTCCGGTCTGCCGATTCGCTCGGACCTGCTGCGCAGTGCGATTGCCGTCCAGCAGGGACAAACCGTGCGCGTGGTCTCGCGCGGCTCAGGATTCGAAGTGAGCACGGAAGGTCAGGTGCTCACGCGTGCCAGCGCGGGCGATCCCGTGCAGGTGCGCACCCGCGCCGGACAAGTCGTCAGCGGCACGGTAAAGACAGGAAAAAATGGCAACGTCGAAGTCGAAGTTGCCCTATAAGTGATCGCTCACTATCATTAAGTATTCGCTGAAATCACCCGGGCACTTGAACTGGTAACAGGATGTTACTTGCCTAAAGTTATGGCGGATAATGCCGTTACACAGGCAGGTTTCTGGGGAAAGCACATGAAAATCGACCCACCCGCCAATCCGTTGACTGGTGTCGGCGCGAGCAAGGCGACGACTGATCGGACGACGACCGGCACTGTGAATGCTGACGCGACGGCTGCGCCTTCGGCGAACGTTGGCGGCGGCGCGAACGTGAGCACGAGCTCGCTGTCGTCGGAGATGCGTGCATTGCAGGACGGGCTGGCGAAAACGGGCACGGCGGATATCGACGTGGCGAAGGTAGAGGCGATCAAGGCGGCGATCGCCAACGGCCAATTGGCCATCGACACATCCAAGATTGCGGACGGTCTCATTGCGACCGCACGCGATTTGCTCTCTGCGCAATCGAAGTCATGACAACCGAAGCCCTGCTGAACGCCCTGTCAGTCGAGACGACCGCTATCGGTACGTTTTCGGCATTGCTCGGGGAAGAACAGCAGGCATTGGTGAGCGGCACGCTGGACGCGCTGCCGGAGCTGACCGAGCGCAAGACGCGCGCGGTCGTGGAACTCTCGGCGCTCGGTCGCGACCGCGATGCGCAGTTGCAGGCGTTGGGCTTTACCCCGGATGAAGCCGGCGCGACAGCGGCGGCGGCAACCGATGCCCGCATCGCCACGGCGTGGAACGCACTGCTTGCCGCTGCGGCCGAAGCCAAGCGCGCCAACGACACGAACGGCCTGCTCATCAATACGCGCCTGACCTACACGCAGCAGGCGCTGAACGTCCTCTACGGCCCGAGCAACAACGCCCCACTCTACGGCCCCGACGGCCGCACCACCCCGCGCTCGAGCGGGGGCAGCGTTACGGCCTAACTGACCCGACCAAACCCCAAGCTGGCGCTGACCGGGCACTCTGCCTTAGCTGAGCGCGAGTTTGAGGCTTGCCAACCGATTCAGGCTCACCCCCATCTCTGCGGCTTCGATGACTAACGCGCGATGTAGCGTTGGCGGAATGCGCACGCGGAATTCCCCGCTGTAGCGGTGCTCTGCGAGCGGCTCCGGGACTTTTTCGCCGTTAGCCCGCATATCTGCGACAACCTCGGTGACCGTACTGCGAATGCCATCCAATGCGCCTTCCGGTGTCTTATCCAGCCATGAAAGTGACGGAAACTCTGCGCACAATCCCACATGCTCGCCATCTTCGGGCGACCATGTCAGGCGATAGGTGTAGTGATTGACGTTCATGCTTTGCCCTCGAATTTGCGGATGGCATTTAACACTTGGCGCACCTGGTAAACCTTCGCCATTCCCCCTGAGTTCTGCAAATTGACACGAGGATCGCCGAACCAAGGTGTCTTGAAAATTGTGTGACTACCCGAAATGCGGGGCTTACCAAAGTAAGCCTCGCATAGTGATACCAACTCGCAAAACCTCACGTTTGCGGGCTCGCGAGTCATTTTGGCAAGAAGTTTAGTGGAAGGTAACATGCCAGAATGGTGCCAATAATAGCACCACTTCTTCAAGCTACCATTGTCCGAAAAACGGCAGGGCCAATGCATGCTGATATGAAAAAATCCCTCGACCTGGGGTAAGGTCCGAGGGATTCTCGACGTACGCCTGTTTCTACTTTGTATTCAGCGCATCGTCGCTGTCAATTCGCCGACGTCCACGCCTTCTCGCGCAACGTCGCGCGAAGACGCGAGATCGCCTGGCTGTGCAACTGACACACGCGGGACTCGCTGACTTCGAGCACCGCGCCGATTTCGCGCAGGTTCAGGCCCTGTTCGTAGTACAGGCTCATCAGCAACTTCTCGCGATCGGGCAAGCGGTCGATGGCGTCGACCACACCGCCGCGCAAGCCTTCGTCGAGCAACATCGTCAGCGGGTCAGCGCCCGGATCGGCGCAGATGCGGTCGATGAACGGCTCTTCGTCCGCCGATTCGAAATCTTCGTAATAGATCAGCTGGCAGCCGTGCACGTCCTGCAACATCTGCTGATACTCGGTCAGACCGATCGACATCTCGCCCGCAATCTCGCTCTCGGACGGTCCCCGTCCAAGACGCTGCTCCAGACGCTGCACCGCCTTCTCGATCTCACGCGCCGTCTTGCGAATGCCCCGCGACGCCCAGTCCAGCTCGCGCAACTCGTCGAGCATCGCCCCGCGAATGCGCTGGCTCGCGTACGTCTCGAACTGCGCGCCCTGCGTCTCCTGGTACCGGTTCGCTGCATCGAGCAGCCCCAGCATGCCGGCCTGAATCAGATCTTCCAACTCCACGCTGGCCGGCAGCTTCGCCATCAATTGCAGCGCCAGACGGCGCACCAACGGCGCGTATTGGGTCAGCGTGTCGTTCGTGTCGACCTTCCCGCGCGCGGTATACATGTTTCCCTCCGCTTCCTCTCGACGCGTGCCGTGACGCTCAGGCCGTGTGCGCGCTCGCCGCGCCCACGCCATGCGTCATCTCGCCACCGCGATCGCCGCCGATATCACCGATCCCCGTCGGACCCGTCTCTCGCATGGCGAGCGGCCAATGCGTCACCTGCGACGCCAATTGACGATACGCCACCGCTGCCGGCGCCATCGGGAAGGCATCGACCACGGTGCGCGTCAGATGCCGCGCACGCACGACCTGCCGATCCGACGGCACATGTCCCGCCAACTCCAGCGACACCGCCAGATAACGGCTCGCCGTCGTGGCCAGATTGCGGCACACCACGCGTGCCTCCATATCCTCGGCCCGATTCACCAACACCCGGAATTGCGCCAGCGCATACTCGAAATGCGCCTGCTTGATCCACGAATACGCCCCCGTGATCGCCGCCGGCTCACACCCCAGCACCACCAGCACGTCGTGCGCATGCGCCGCGAGCGGGCTCAGCACACCGCCGGTGTGGGTGCAGTCGACGACCACGACGTCGGGCTCGCCCGCCGTCAACATCGGCAACGAGTGCTGCGGATCGATACGCTCCGGATGACGATGCGCCACGGGCACCAGCACCACGTTGTCGCGCGTGTGTACGCGAATCGCATCGGACGACACGCGTCCGGCAATCACGTCATGGATGTCGCCGCGCAGCGGCAGGCCGAGCGCAGGCGCCGCATGGCCGCTCTCGTCGGCCAGTACGACATCCTGACCGTGATGGGCCAGCGCACTGGCCAGATTCAACGCCACACTCGTCTGACCGGCTTCAGGCGCACTCCCCACCACCGCGACGATACGCGTGGTATGACGCGCCACCAGACGGCGCAGCCCCTCAGCTTGATCGAGTACGAGTTTAACCAAAGCAGGCCTCGCCTGAAGGTTGAGCAGGCGCGAACAGCCCGCTGTAATTGGGATCGACCCCGCGCACCACGGCCGGCAAATCTTCCTCGGACGGTACGAACGGCGAACCCGTCACCGGCGCCGACAGCGCCGTGTCGATCAGGAACTGCCGGTCGGCCACGTGCAGGTTCTCCGGCACGCGCTGTCCCGTGGAAACGTAATGCACCGGCAAACGGTGGCGAATCACCGTATCGAGCACCGACCCGAGATTGGTCGTCTCGTCGAGTTTCGTCAGAATACACCCGGCCAGATCGCCACCGCCCTCGGCGCTGGCACTGCGGTACGCATGCACCACTTCGTTGAGCGTGTCGCCGTGGCTCGTCGCGTTGAGCAACAGCAGACGCTGCACCGGCGTTTCCGCCCCGCACAGCATCGCCACCTGCTCCGGTACCGTGCGGTCGCGCTGGCTCATGCCAACCGTGTCGATCAGCACCATGTGCTTGTTGCGCAGCTCGGTCAGCGCCAGACGCAGGTCCGTCGCATCCTTCACCGCGTGCACCGTCACGCCGAGAATCTTGCCGTAAATACGCAACTGCTCATGACCGCCGATACGATAGCTGTCGGTCGTGAGCAGCGCGAGCTTCTCCGCGCCGTGACGCATCACACAACGCGCCGCCAGCTTGGCCGTGGTCGTCGTCTTGCCCACGCCCGTCGGCCCCATCAGCGCGTACACGCCGCCGCGATCCATCAGTTCGTCTTCGTTCGGCATGATGGGCAGGTTGCGCTTGAGCGCATTCTTCACCCAGTCCAGACCGCTTTCGCGGTCGCTGCCTTCGGGCAGATGTTCGAGCAACGCACGGCCCAACTGCGCCGAGAAGCCCGCGGCGAGCAAGGTGCGCAGAATCTCGCCCTGTGCCGGCGAGCGACGTTGCTTGTCGTTCCACACCAGTCCGGCGACCTGCTCTTCGAGCAGCCCGCGCATACTTTGCAACTCGCCCATCATCGACTGCGCAAACGCGCTCGTCGCTGCGATGTCGTTCGCCGCGCTCGCCTGCGGGGCGGAAACCGGGGGCGCCGCCGGGCGCGGACGTGGCCGATGCGTCGGCATGTCGCCGCCGGCCAGTGCGTCCAGATCCTCCTCCGCCAACGCCACGATCTCGACGCCGTTGGCAACCGAACGATTGGACAACACGACCGCATCGGGTCCGATTTCCTCGCGAATCTGGCGCAGTGCGTCGCGGCACGTGCCCGCAAAGAATTTCCGAATCTTCACGCTTGACCTCCGATGAGTGCCGTCATTTTCACATTACGGGTATCTGGCACTTCCGCATACGACAAGACCTTGAGCTGCGGCAGGCTGCGACGCAAGAAGCGCGAGAGCAGCGAACGCAGCGGATGTTGAACCAGCAATACCGTCGGCAAGCCCTGACGCTCCTGACGCGTCACGGCCGCCTGGGTTTCACGCAACAACGTGTCCGCGAGGCCCGGCTCGAGGCCGGTGCCACCGCCGGCCGACAACGCCTGCGTGAGAATTCGTTCGAGATTGGCGTCGAGCCCCACCACTTCCAGATCGCCGCTGCCCGGGAACACGCTCTGCGTGATCGCGCGACCCAACGACAGGCGCACCAGCGCCGTGAGGTCGTACGGGTCCTGCACGCGCGCGCCATGCTCGGCGATGGTGTCGATGATGGTACGCATGTCGCGAATCGGCACCTGCTCTTCGAGCAGGTTTTGCAGCACCTTCTGCAACGTGGTGAGCGCGATGGTCTTCGGCACCAGGTCTTCGATGAGCTTCGGCGCGTCCTTGCCGATACGCTCGATGAGCTGCTGCACTTCCTGGCGTCCCAGCAATTCGTGCGCGTGGGCGTTGATCAAGTGATTCAGGTGCGTAGCGACCACCGTCCCCGCATCGACCACGGTGTAGCCGTACGCCTGCGCCTGATCGCGCTGACCGACGTCGATCCACGTGGCCGGCAGCCCGAACGCCGGATCGCGCGTCGGCGTGCCTTGCAGCGGCGCGCTGACCTGTCCCGGGTCGATGGCCAGCAACTGGCCCGGATACGCTTCGCCCTCGCCGATGATCACGCCCTTGAGCGTGATGCGGTACTGGTTCGGCCGAAGCTCCAGGTTGTCGCGAATGTGCACCACCGGCGCGAGAAAGCCGATTTCCTGCGCGAACTTCTTGCGGATGCCCTTGATACGCTTGAGCAGTTCGCCGTCCTGATTGCGGTCGACGAGCGGAATCAGACGGTAGCCGACTTCCAGCCCCAGCGGGTCGACCAGCGCCACGTCGTCCCACGAGGCTTCGGCCACTTCGGCCGGCGCCTGCGCGGCCACCGGTGCCGGGCGCGTCGCCTGCACCTTGGCTGCTGCGGCCTTGCGGAACTGCCAGCGGGCGAGCGCGCCGAGACCCAGCGCGAGCAGCAGGAAGGCAAAGTGCGGCATGCCCGGGATCAACCCCATCAGGCCGAGAATCGCCGCCGTGATACCCAGCACCTGCGGGTTGCTGAACAGTTGCGAGACGACCTGCTGGCCGACGTCTTCGTCCGTCGCCACGCGCGAGACGACCACACCGGCGGCGGTCGAGATCACCAGCGCCGGGATCTGCGCGACGAGACCGTCACCGATGGTCAGCAGCGTGTAGTTCTTGGCCGCGGTCGCCAGGTCCAGATTGTGCTGGACCACACCGACGATCAGCCCGCCGATGATGTTGATGAGCATGATCAGCAAGCCCGCGACCGCGTCACCGCGCACGAACTTGGAGGCGCCGTCCATCGAGCCGTAGAAGTCGGCTTCCTGCGCGATCACGGCACGGCGCTTGCGGGCTTCCTCTTCGCCGATGAGACCCGCGTTCAGGTCGGCGTCGATGGCCATCTGCTTGCCGGGCATGGCGTCGAGGGTAAAACGCGCGCCCACTTCGGCGATACGGCCGGCACCTTTCGTGATCACCATGAAGTTGATGACCACGAGGATGATGAACACCACGATACCGACGGCGTAGTTGCCACCGACGAGGAAGTGGCCGAAGGCCTCGATCACCTTGCCGGCGGCGTCCGGGCCGGTGTGGCCTTCGAGCAGCACCACGCGGGTGGACGCCACGTTCAGCGACAGGCGCAGCAGCGTGGAGAACAGCAGCACGCTCGGGAACGCGGCGAAGTCGAGCGGCTTTTGCGTGTACATGCTCACGAGCAGCACCATCACCGCCAGCGCGATGTTGAACGTGAACAGCAGATCCAGGATGAACGGCGGCAGCGGGAGGATCATCATGCCCAGAATCATGATGATCAGCACCGGCGCGGCGAGCGACTTCAAATTGCCGCCGAGGAGCATTTGCGACGTACGCAGCAGCTGGTTCGCGCGTGGGTTGAGGTTCATTCGTTACACTCGTTTCGACCCGAGGCGCCGGGGCGCATCGAGTTCTGCCGGCACCGGCAGGTCCGACGGGGTCATCGGCTCGACGCCCCCCTCGGTACGCCAGCGGCGAAGCTGGAAGACCCACGCCAGCACCTCGGCCACGGCCGTGTACAGCGTGGCCGGGATTTCGTGACCGATTTCCACGTGACGGTGCAGGGCACGCGCCAGCGGCGGAGCTTCGAGGATCGGAATGCGGTGCTCCGCAGCCATCTCGCGGATACGCTGCGCGACCAGATCGGTGCCCTTGGCGAGCACGCGCGGCGCGCGCATGTTGTCCTTGTATTCGAGGGCGACGGCAAAGTGCGTCGGGTTCGTCACGATCACGTCGGCCTTGGGCACGTCCTGCATCATGCGACGGCGCGCCGCCTGACGCTGCAGCTGCCGGATGTGCGCCTTGACGTGCGGATCGCCCTCGGTTTCCTTGTTTTCCTGACGCACTTCCTCTTTGGTCATGCGCAGCTTCTTGTAGTGCTGCCAGATCTGGAACGGCACGTCGATGGCCGCCACCAGCAGCAGCGACGCCACGATGAACGCGCAGCACACCACGATCATCTCGCCCACGTACGGCAGCGCAGCGCGCGGCGGCTGGGTCATCAGGCCCATCACGGCGTCTTTGTCGCGGGCAATCGCCCAGTACGCCACGGCGCCCACCAGAAGGGTCTTCGCCACCGCCTTGATCAGCTCGACCAGTCCCTGCGTGGAGAACATGCGGCCCAGCCCCTTGAGCGGGTTCAGACGGCCGAAGTTGGGGGCGAGCGACTTGGTCGTGAAGAGCCAGCCGCCGAGGGCCATCGGCGCCACGATGGCTGCGATCACCAGCAGACCGAGCAGCGGCGCGATGGCCATGAGCGCGTCGGCGCCCGAGTGGGCGGCGTACGACAGCATGCGACGGGTGTCCATCGCCGTGCCCGGCTCGAACTGCATGCCGTGGCGCATCAACTGCGCGAAACCCTGCGAGATGCGGTCGGCCGTCATCCACATGCCGGCCACGCCGGCGGCCAGCAAAGCGAACGTCGAAAGCTCGCGCGAACGCGCGACCTGACCCTCCTCGCGCGCCTTCTCAAGGCGCCGGGGGGTCGGTGATTCCGACTTTTCGAGATCGCTTTCCTCAGCCATGCCCTATCCACAGCGGGCGGACGAACCCACCCTATCGCGACTGATTATGGCGGTAACCGTCAAGTCACAAAGGGGGGAATAGAGGCGGGATTGGGCGGTATATTGGGGCAGACGTTGCGACAACGTCGGGATCGGGGGCGCGAATGTAGGGAAAAGCCCTCACCAGACGGGATTCCGCCAGCCGGTTGAGAGGCTGGCGGGGACCAGACGAGACGCCGCCATCACGGGCTCAGCCGCCCGCGACGATCCGGCAGACGTCAGAAACCGAGGCTCGCGAGCAGGTCGTCGACCTGGCCCTGATCCGACACGATGTCGGTGCGCCCTTCCTTCTTGATCTGCGGCCCATTGAGCAGGGAATCTTCCGCTTCCTTGCGCTTCTCGGGCGGCATGTTCTCGAGCAGCGTCTGGAGCAGATGCTTCTCGATCTCCTGCACCACGTCCATGATCTTCTTGATGACCTGCCCGGTCAGATCCTGGAAGTCCTGCGCCATCATGATTTCCATCAGATGGTTGTTGGTCGCGCGGGTGTCGTCCGGCACGCGACGCAGGTAGGTGCGGGTCTCGGTGACGAGCTTGCGGGCGTCGTCGAGTTCGAGCGGCTGGTCGAACCACTTGGCCCAGCGCTCGTCGAGCGCGTTGGCGTCCGCTTCGAGACGGTCCTGAATGGGCTTGGCCAGCTCGATCGCCGTCAACGCCCGCACCGCCGCCTGTTCGGTCATGGTGGCGACGTAGTTCAGGCGGTCGCGTGCATCCGGAATGGCCTCGGCGGCCTGTTCCAGTTGCTTGTCCAGACCGAGTTCGCGCAGGTTGTCGCGCAACATGCGCGTCAACTGCCCGATGCGCATGAGCATGCGCTCGGCCGGATCCGCCTCGCCGGTCACGTAAGCGCCACTGGGCTCACCCGGCCATTCAGTGCTCGACTCGTGGGTCACGTTCAGGCCCCCGTTTTTTCCATTTTCTCGAAGATCTTGCCCAGCTTCTCATCGAGGGTCGCGGCCGTGAACGGCTTGACCACATACCCGCTCGCACCGGCCTGGGCGGCGGCGATGATGTTTTCCTTCTTGGCTTCGGCCGTCACCATCAGCACGGGCAACTTCGAGAGGTTGGGATCGGCGCGGATTTGCTGGAGCATCGTCAGGCCGTCCATATTCGGCATGTTCCAGTCCGACACCACGAATTCGAAGCTGCCGCCGCGCAGCTTGGCGAGCGCCGCCGCGCCGTCTTCCGCCTCGTCGACATTCGAGAAACCCAGCTCCTTGAGCAGGTTTCGCACAATGCGACGCATCGTCGGGAAGTCGTCGACGACCAGGAACTTCATGTTCTTATCAACCATCATCACTCCAATTCTGCCGGTCCCCCTCGGGGGGCCGACGATATTCATGGGCAAATTCCGCCGTCACTCAGTGCCCTGAGTGTGGACGCAAATCGCTGCGGACCATACGGCGAAAAAACGCCAAAAACCGAACTATACCCGTTGCGTGCGTTCGCCGAATTTCGCGACCTGATGAAGCACTTTTCGGGCCATCTCGTGCAACGGCACCACCTCTTCCGCGCCGCCCATCGCAATGGCCTCGCGCGGCATGCCGAACACGATGCAGCTCGCTTCGTCCTGCGCGAACGTGTGCGCACCGGCGCGGCGCATCTCCACGAGGCCAGCCGCACCGTCGCGGCCCATGCCCGTGAGAATTACCCCGATGGCGTTACGTCCCGCGTGCACGGCTGCGGAGCGAAACAATACATCGACCGACGGCCGATGTCGATTCACCGGCGGCGCCGGATCGAGCAGCGCCACGTAGTTCGCGCCACTGCGCGAGAGCTGCAGGTGGGTGTCGCCGCCCGGTGCGATGTACGCGTGACCCGGCAACACACGCTCGCCATGCTCGGCTTCCTTCACCGTGATGCGGCAAAGCCCGTTCAGGCGTTGCGCGAACGACTTGGTGAAGCCCGCCGGCATGTGCTGCGTGATCAGAATCGCCGGCGCGTCCGGCGGCATCGGCACAAGCACTTCACGAATCGCCTCCGTGCCGCCCGTCGACGCGCCGATGATGATCAGCTTTTCCGTCGAGACCAGCGGGTTGCGCAGCATCGGCGCGGCTTCCACCGGCGCCGGCGCGGCACTCTTGGGCGGTGCGCTGCGCACGCGGGCACGCGCGGCGGCACGAATCTTGTCGGCGATCATCTCGCCGTATTCGAGCATGCCGTCACGAATCCCCAGACGCGGCTTCGTCACGAAGTCCACTGCCCCGAGTTCGAGCGCGCGCATCGTGACTTCCGAGCCACGCTCGGTCAGCGACGACACCATGAGCACCGGCATCGGGCGCAGGCGCATGAGCTTCTCGAGGAAGTCCAGCCCGTCCATGCGCGGCATTTCGACGTCGAGCGTGAGCACGTCCGGGTTGTGTTGCTTGATCAGGTCACGCGCCACGAGCGGATCGGGTGCGGTCGCCACGACGGTCATGTCCGGATGCGCATTGATGATCTCCGTCATCAGGCTGCGCACAAGTGCGGAATCGTCCACGCACAGGACTTTGATTGGTTCGCTCAAGCCTCCTCCATTTTTCGGTTGTCAGGCCCCGGCCGAGGCTTGGCATTTCTGGCCGGTGGCGCAAAGAGTTCTACGGAGCCCCGTACTTCGCGTGCACGCAAACGCTGCGCGTACGCCTGTTCCCGCTGGACGATGGCCGGATCGCCCCGGTCGCCCAGCTTCTTGACCATCACCCGCCCGGTGCGTGGCAAAAAGCACACCTTGCGCGGATGCGGTCCGAGCAGATCCTGCGCAGTCACGCGAATCTGCTCCATCTCGAGATAGCGCAACACGAAATTCGCGTTGCGATCGCCGATATTCAATGTGGTCATGCCCGCGAGCACCGCGCCGCCGCCGAAGACTTTCGCCTCCAGACGCTCGCGCCGCGCGCCGAGCTTGATCAGCTCGTTGATGAGCATTTCCATCGCGTAGGCGCCGTAGCGCATGGACGCCGAGAGTAACCGGTCGCGCTCACTTTCGCCATCGTCGGGCAGCATGAAATGGTTCATGCCGCCGATGCCCGTGACGCTGTCGCGCACACACGCGGCGACACAGGAACCGAGCACCGTCACGAGCATGATGTCTTCGGTCGTGACGTAATACTCCGAGGGCAGCAACTTCACCGCCTGCGTGTTGAACGCATTGTCGAAGTAGTGGTTGGTCGCGAGCGCTTCGGCCAGTGGCTGTGCCATCTCAGGCTCCCCGTGCGCCCGCACCGGCCAGTTCGTACACCGTCTGCCCACGCAGACGGAACGCCCGGCTCACATACGTAAAGTTCTCCGAGTGGCCCGCGAACAGCAGGCCATCCGGTTTGAGCAAGGGGACGAAGCGCTCCAGAATGCGCGCCTGCGTGGCCTTGTCGAAGTAGATCATCACGTTACGGCAGAAGATGACGTCGAACGGCCCGCCGATGTGCCACGACGGCGCGAGCAGGTTGAGCGGCTCGAACGTGACCAGTTGCTGCAATTCGGGACGCACCTTGATCTTCCCCGAGTTCGCTCCCGTGCCGCGCAGGAAGTGCCGACGCAGTTGTTCCTGCGAGAGCTTGCCGGTCTGCTCGCCGTTGTAGACGGCGGCGGAGGCACGCGCGAGCACCTGGGTGTCGACGTCGGTGGCGATCACGCTCGCATTGGGACGCGAGCCGAGCGTGTCGACCAGCGTCATCGCGATCGAATACGGTTCTTCGCCCGTCGATGCCGCACAGCACCATACGGAAATCGGTTTGGCGCGGTTGCGCACGAAGTCGGCCAGCAGCGGGAAGTGGTGCGATTCGCGGAAGAACGACGTGAGGTTCGTCGTCAGCGCGTTGGTGAACGACTCCCATTCGCTGTCGCCGGTGTCGGCTTCGAGCATGTCGAGGTATTCGGTGAAGCTCGTCATGCCGAGCGCACGCAGGCGCCGGGCGATGCGGCTGTACACCATCTCGCGCTTGTGCTCGGCCAGCGCAATCCCGGCACGCTGGTAGATCAGGTTGCGAATGCGGCCGAAGTCGGCCAGCGAGAAGGCGAAGTCGCGCTCGCCCGAGAGGGCGGCACCGCTTGCGCGCGCGAAATCCGCGCTGCGCGAGCCAGCGTCGCCGTCGGTGCCGGAGGCACCGCGACGCGTCAGATGCGAGGTGTTGCGCGAATCAGTCATGGTGTCTCACTTTGTCACGGCGTCATGTGCCCGCCGATCCCCATTTCCACTACTAAACTGCCGACGTCGTTACTGCTAATCCAGCGCTGCCCTGCCCGACTCATGCCGCGCGTGCCATCGGTCGCGGTGCGCTGTCGCGACGCGGCGTACCGAGCGCATGCACGCTGCCTGCCGCTGCTGCACCGCCCATGCCGCCGGTCTGGAACACCGACACCGCCGCGCGCAACTCGTGCGCCTGCGATTCCAGCGCCCCCGCAGCCGCAGCCGCCTGTTCCACCAGCGCCGCATTCTGCTGCGTGACTTCGTCCATCTGCGTCACAGCGCGGTTGACCTGCTCGATGCCGCTCGACTGTTCGGCAGACGCCGCCGAGATCTCGCCCATGATGTCCGTCACGCGTTTGACGGCCTGCACGATCTCTTCCATCGTCTGACGCTGACGCGCTACCAGCGCCGTGCCGTCCTGCACGCGACGCGACGAATCTTCGATCAGCGCCTTGATTTCCTTCGCCGCCGCCGCACTGCGCTGGGCCAGCGTGCGCACTTCGCCTGCGACCACCGCGAAGCCACGGCCCTGTTCCCCGGCGCGCGCGGCTTCGACCGCCGCGTTCAGCGCCAGAATGTTCGTCTGGAACGCAATGCCGTCGATCACACCGATGATGTCGACGATCTTGGTCGAGCTGGTCGAAATGCCGTCCATGGTCGCACCGACCTGCCCGGAGACTTCCCCGCCGCGCGTGGCGATCTCGGACGCGTTCACGGCCAACTGGCTCGCCTGACGCGCGTTGTCGGCGTTCTGACGCACGGTGGCCGTCAGTTGCTCCATCGACGATGCGGTCTCTTC